>JBDLRI010000160.1:0-7898 GCA_039800105.1 Pseudomonadota bacterium | reverse complement strand
ACGCTCTATCCAGCTGAGCTAACCGCGCGAACACCACCCCCTAATGAACGACGGCGGGGCCGTCAACCGACCCCGCCGTCCCGCGCTGCGCCGGCCGCGGCTACGGCGGGCAGACCTCGTCGGTGTCTCCGTCGCAGTCGTCGTCGATGCCGTTGCAGACCTCGGCTGCGCCCGGGTGCACGAGGGCGTCGTCGTCGTCGCAGTCCACGAGGGACCGGTCGACGAGCGCGGACCCGTCGGTGAAGCCAGCGGGCGCGTCGCAGGCGACCTCCGAGGTGCCCGCGCGGTGGTCACCGTCCATGTCGCGGTACCAGGTCGTCGCCGCGCCAATGGTCTCGTCGCCGTCGTCGCAGTCGGTGTCGTCCGCCACGTAGTCCGCGGGCGCGACGCAGGCCTGGACGGACGCGCCGGCGTCCCCGAGCCCATCGCCATCCGCGTCCGCGTAGAACGGCGCGGTGACGCCCTCGTCGACGTCGCCGTCGCAGTCATCGTCGACCTCGTTGCAGACTTCGGCCGCGCCCGGGTGGACGAGGACGTCGTCGTCGTCACAGTCGACGTCGAGGGTGCTGGTCAGGCCGCTGCCGTCGTCGAACCCTACGGGCTGGACGCACGCCTCGAGCGAGTTGCCCGCGTAGCCGTCCGCGTCCCGGTCCTCGTACCAGGTCGGCGCGACGTTGACCGCGGGGTCGTCGTCGTCGCAGTCCACGACGGACAGGTCGAGGAGCGCGGACCCGTCCGTGTAGCCCACGGGCTGATCGCAGGCGGCCTGCGACGCGCCCGCGTACAGGTCGCCGTCACGGTCCTCGTACCACGTCGGCGCGGCCCCGACGGCCACGTCGTCGTCGTCGCAGTCCTCGGACGTGATCACGGTGTCGCAGTCGGCGTCGGTGGCCAGCGTGGTCGACGCCGGATCCCCGTCGTCGCAGTCCGACGCCGTCAGAGCACCGTCGCAGTCGGCGTCGGTGGCCCGCGTGGTCGACGCCGGATCCCCGTCGTCGCAGTCCGCCGCCGTCAGAACGCCGTCGCAGTCGCCGTCCGTTCCGCGCACCGTGGACTGATCGTCGGCGTCGTCGCAGTCGTCGGCGGTGGCGACGAAGCCGTCGGGCATCGCGCAGGCCTCGGTGCTCACGCCCGGGTCGCCCGCGGCGTCGCCGTCGCTGTCGACGTACCAGGTCGCCGCACCCCCGACGAGACCGTCCGTGTCGTCGCAGTCCCCGTCGTCGGCCACCCAGCCGACCGGCGGCTCGCACACCGCGAGCGGGCTGCCCGCGTCGCCGAGGCCGTCGCCGTCGACGTCCTCGAACCACGTCGGGGTCTCGACGTCGGCGTCGAGGTCGTCGCAGTCGCCCGCGTCCGCGACGTAGCCGTCGGGCGCCACGCAGGCCTCGGTGGTCACGAGCGGATCACCGGCGTCATCCCCGTCGGTGTCCGCGTACCAGGTCGCCGCGACCGTCACGAGCAGGTCGGTGTCGTCGCAGTCCGACGCATTGGCCACCGTGCCCTCGGGGGCGGTGCAGGCCTCGGTCCCGGCCGCGGCGTCGCCGAAGCCGTCCTCGTCGGCATCGGCGTACCACGTCGGCGCGGTGCCGATCGCGGAGTCCCGGTCGTCGCAGTCGGTGTCCGCCGACACACCGTCGGCGTCCTTGTCGTCGCTGCAGAGCTGGTCGCCGGCGCAGGACGGGTCGGCACAGTCCGCGAGCCCGTCGCCATCGTCGTCCTGGCCGTCGTCGCAGTCCGCCTCGACCGTGCACACCGGCGACGTCGCGCAGGCCGTGTCGTCGCAGTCGACCGTGCCGTCGCCGTCGTCGTCCTGGCCGTCGGCACAGGCGACCTCCTCGGTGGCACGCACGCCGAGCACGTAGGTGCCCGCCTGCGCGTAGCCGTCGATGACGAGCACCACGCCCTCTCCCGCGGCCATGGTCCGCACGAGCACGCTCGTGCCGTCGGTGACGCCGTCGCCGTCGTCGTTGCAGGTCTCCTCGGCCGCGCCGCAGGACCCGTCCGCGGCGCTCAGGATGGTGTCGTAGTCCGAGCCCGCGGTGGTGAACACGAAGGTGCCGGCCGCCGGCGCGAACCAGGCATAGGCCACGTCGGGCACGCCGGTGTAGTAGCCGCAGTCGGACTCGAGCGTTCCGCTGCCCTCCGCAGGCACGCCGGTGGCCAGCGCGTCCCCGAAGCCGGAGCCCAGCACCTCCTCGACACAGGCGGACACGCACGCGGGCGCGCCCGTGCATTCGTCGTCGGCGCAATCCACGAGGTCGTCGCCGTCGTCGTCGACGCCGTCGTCGCAGTCGCGCTCGGCCTCGCAGCCGGTGGCGTCGAAGCAGTCGGGGTCGAGGCAGTCGCGGAGGCCGTCCTGGTCGTCGTCCCGGTTGTTGCGGCAGGCAGCCTCGGGGCACTGCGCGGCGCAGTCCGAGTCGGAGCAGTCGGCGACCCCGTCAGCGTCGTCGTCCAGCCCGTTGTCGCAGTCCTCTCCCAGGTACAGGATGTCCAGCTGGAAGTCCCCGACCGCCGTCGCGTAGCCCTCGATGTTGAGGACCAGCGTGTCGTTGACGTTGAGCATGCGCTCGACGCGGGAGCGGTTGCCCGTGCCGTCGTCGTCATCGCACTCGAGCTCGGGGGCGGTGACGCAGGTGCTCGCCTCGACCGACAGGACCGTGTCGAAGGTCGAGTTGTCCGTGGTGAAGGCGTACAGGCCCTTGCGCGACGCGCGCCACGTGTAGGTCCGGTCCTCGGAGCGGCTGGCGCCGCACGCGGTGGCGTTGTCGTTGCCGCCGCCCCGCGTGGAGCCGCGCACGACGCGCTGCCCCGTGGAGGTGCCGAGGTTGCCGTCGACGACGGTGGTGCAGGCGGGATCCGCGCAGTCGGCGACCCCGTCGGCGTCGTCGTCGAGCCCGTCCCCGCAGTCCGCCTCCTGCGTGCAGGCCGGCGCGGTGTCGCAGTCGCTGTCATCGCAGTCGATGGCGCCGTCCCCGTCCTGGTCGACCCCGTCGGTGCACCGCACCTCGGGGCAGCCGTACTCGCAGTCCGGGTCGTCACAGTCGGTGACACCGTCGTAGTCGTCGTCCTGGCCGTCGGCGCAGTCTCCCTCCTCGGAGGGGGTGATGTTGAGGACGTAGTTGCCGGTGGAGCTTCCGTAGCCATCGACCGTGATGACCACCTGCTCGCCGTTCTGGAGGTCCAGGCTCACGAGCGACTGCGTGCCGTCGCCGCTGTCGTCATCGCAGCCGACCGGCACCAGCGCGGTGCACTCCCCCTGCTCGACGAAGAGGATGGTGTCGAAGGACGAGCCGTTCGTCGACACGACGTAGGTGCCGTCGCGCGGCGCGGTCCACGTGTAGGTCACGTCCTCGGCACGGCTGCCGCTGCTGCAGTTCGGGGAATGGTTGTCCACGCGCCCGGCCGTGGTGCCGGTCGCCAGCGAACGGCCCATCGTCGAGCCGAGATCGCTGTCCACGCACTCGCCGGCGCAGTAGGACGTGCCCACGCACTCGCTGTCGGCGCAGTCCGCCAGCCCGTCGAGATCGTCATCCTGTCCGTTGCTGCAGTCCTGCTCCGACGCGGACGCCGGCACGATGCCGAGCACGAACTCGCCCGCGGACCCGCGCGTCCCGTCCACGGTGATGAGCACCTGCTGGCCGGAGATCACCCGCCGCTCCAGCACGCTCCCCACGACGCAGTCGAGCTCCTCGTCGGTGCAGTCGGCCTTCGCGACGGACAGCAGGGTGTCGAAGCTGCTGCCGGACACGCTGAAGCGCCACGTGTCCGTCGACGGCGCACGCCACGCGAAGGTCATGTCGCCCGTGGTCTCCGCGGTCGGCGAGCAGCTCGACAGCACGTCGTCCACCGCGCCGGCCGTCGTTCCGGTCACGACGCTCGCGCCGGTGATCGTCCCGAGGTCCTGATCCCAGCACGTCACCACGCACGCCGACGACGTGTCGCAGTCCACGTCGTCGCAGTCGACCGCGCCGTCGCCGTCATCGTCCTGGGCGTTGTCGCACGCCTCGGTCGCGACGCCCGTGTCCCGCCCGGAATCGTCGCCGCCCGCGGTGTCGCGGTTCGGGGGCTTCACCGGATCGGCACACGCGCTCAGCGCGAGCGCGAGGACGGAGAGGGGCATGTGGCGCAGCAGCATGGACATTCCCGGGAGTACGGCCCACAGGATACCCCGATTCCCCCCGAGTCGCCCACCGCGATAGTCCGCCCCCATGCGCGCGCCGCCACGCCTCGACGGGTCGTACCTCGTCCTCGAGACGACGAACCGGTGCAGCCTGGCCTGTGTGCATTGCACGGTGTCCGAGGACGGGCACCCCCACCACGCGCGGAACGGCTTCCTGTCGATGGCGACCGTCGAGGCGCTCTTCGCCGACCTCGCCGCCTCCGGGGGCGCCTTCGACACGCTGATCCCGTTCTGGCTGGGCGAGCCGCTCGTGCATCCGGACTTCCCCACGCTCTACCCGGCCGCGCTGCGCCTCGCCGCGGAGCACGGCACCTTCCGCCGCGTGGAGCTGCACACCAACGCGACCCACCTGACCCGCGACCGCGTCCGCGTCGCGCTCAACGCCGCGCCGATCCCGCAGACGTGGCACCTGACCCTCGACGCGGACACGCCCGAGACGTACCGGCGCGTCAAGGGGGCGGACCGCTTCCACACGGTCGTGGAGCACATCCGCGGCCTGCTCGCCGAGAAGGCGCGCACCGGGGCGCGCTGGCCCCGCCCCGTGCTGCAGTTCATCGTCGGTCGCAACAACGCGCACGAGGCGGGGGCGTTCCTCGCCCGCTGGCGCCGCACCTGCGAGGACGTCGGCCTGCCGTGGCGCGTGGCCGCCCAGGAGGTGCCGCCCGGAGAGGACGTGATCCTCTACTTCCGGCAGCTGGACGCCCCGACCCCGGAGGACCAGGCGGCCGAGAACCGCGTCTACCGCGCCACGATGGAGTCCCTCGGCGTGTCCCTTCCCCGCGCCGACCGCAGCCCGACGACGCTCGACGGGCCGAACACCTCGGTGTGCGCGTGCTTCTGGAAGACCCCGGTGATCGCGTGGGACGGCACCGTGACGACCTGCACCCGCGACAACCGCCTCGAGAACGCCCTCGGAAACCTCCACGACACGCCGTTCTCCCGGCTCTGGTGGGGGCAGCGCGCCCGGGACTGGCGCGAAGCGGCCGCGCAGGCCGACTACCGCGCGCTGCCACCGTGCCAGGGGTGTTTCATCCCGCGCAGCGCGAACACCACCGACATCCGCCCCGACGAGATCGACGCCTGGCGCTGAGTTTTCAGGCCGGGGCCGCGAAGCGGCCCGGCGCCCACGCCGCCGGAAGCGGCGCACCGTCCCGCACGGCCGCCGCCATCGTGGCGGCGGTCCATGGCGCCAGCAGCACCCCGTTGCGGTAGTGACCGCTGGCCACCCACACGCCGTCCACGCACCCGAGCACCGGCATGGCGTCCGGGGTGCCCGGCCGGAGGCCCGCCCAGTGCTCCACGACCCGCGCCTCCGCGAGCGCCGGCGCGAGCTGCTGCGCCGTCGCCAGCACGGACGCCAGCCCCGCGGCCGTGACCTCACGGACGAACCCGGCCTCCTCGACCGTGGCGCCGGCGATCACCCGGCCCGGCTGGGCCAGGCGCGGCACCACGTAGCCGCCCGGCCCGAACACCACGCGGGAGACGGGGACGCCCTCCAGCGCCACGAGCTGGCCGCGCACCGGACGCACCGGCACCGACGGCACCCCCGGCACCCGCGCGGTCCAGGCCCCCGCGCACACCACGACCTCGCCGCGCACGGTCTCGCCCGAGGCGAGCCGCACGGCGCCGGGCCGGACCTCCACGACCGGGTCGCCGGTGCGCACGACCACGCCCGCGTCGCGTACCGCCGCGCGCAGGACGGGCATCACCCGGCGCGGGTCCACGACCGCCTCCTCCGGCAGCGACCACGCGCCCCCGGAGCGCAGCGCCGGCTCCATCGCCGCGGCGTCGGGGACCCATCGCGCGTCGACGTCGGGCGGAGCGTCCTCGGCGGCGCGCACGAGCACGCCGCAGCGCGCGTACCCGACGATCGCCGGTGCCACGCCGAGCCCGCGCAGCCACCCCTCCCAGGCCTCCAGGCTCTCGATGCCGATCGCACGCATCGGCTCGGCGCCGTGGGCCTCCACGCGCGGCGCCAGGATGCCCGCCGCGGCGCTGCTCGCCTCCGCGCCGAGCACCGCGCGCTCCAGCAGCACCACCTTCCGCGCAGGTGCCAGGGCGTGCGCGACCGCGCAGCCCAGCAGCCCGCCTCCGACCACGACGACGCCGTCCATCCGCCGGCCGTAGCGTCCGACGCCGCGCCGTGCCACGATACGGACGCCCCTCCCTTCGACCGCCTTCCTGGGGCGGGGGGTTCCACCCCCCGCAACGCCCCCCGGAGTCCCCGATGCTCCTCGCGCTCGTCCTGCCCACCCTCGCCGCGCCCCGAATCAACGAGGTGCTCTACGATCCCTCCGGCACCGACTCCGTGTCCACCGAGTGGATCGAGCTCTGCAACCCCGATGGCGTGTCGGTGGACCTGGCGGGCTACGAGCTGTGGAGGGCCGGCGGCAGCAGCACCAAGGTCGCGACGATCACCGCCGGCACGCTGCCTCCATTCGGGCGGGCGCTCGTGGGCGGCTCCACGGGCTCCCCGATCGCGGCGCTCGGCGACATGCTCTACAACGGCGGTTCGAGCAGCTACGGCGTCCTGCTCAAGGCGCCGGGCGGCGCCGTGTTGGACGCGCTGTTCTACGACTCGCCGAACAGCAACGCGCTCCTCGACGAGAACGGCGCCCTGGCGACCTCCTTCGCGGTCGACGTGAGCGAGGGTCACAGCCTCGGGCGCTGGCCGGACTGCGCGGACACGAACGCGCCCGCGGTCGATTTCGCCGACTACGCCACCCCCTCGCCCGGCGCGGCGAACCCCTCGCCCACGGGGACGTCCACCGGAACGTCCACCGACACCTCCACCGGAACGTCCACCGGCACCGCCGCGGACTGCACGAACGCCGCCGGGGTGCGCATCAACGAGTTCGCCCTCGAGACCGGCAAGGAGTTCGTGGAGCTCCACAACGCGGGCACGAGCCTCGTGTCGCTCGGCGGCTGGACGCTCGAGTACGGCACCAGCACCTACAACCACACCGTGTCCCTCGCGGCCGCCACCCTCGCGCCCGGCGGACACTTCGTGCTGGCCACGCTCGCGAGCATGAACCCCCAGCAGGTGGTGGACCTCACGGATCTCGGCAACGCCACGTCCAACCCCGACGCCATGCGCCTGCGCTGCGACACCACGGTGCTCGACACCATCGTGTACGGGGACGCGGGCATGGCCAACCCCGACGGCTGGGATGACGACGCGCGGACGGACACCACCCTCTACGCCCCGGCGCCCGGCAGCGGGAAGAGCGCGTCCCGGCGCTCGGATGGCTACGATACGAACGACTCCGCCGCCGACTTCGTCGTGGGGACACCCACCCGCGGCGCGGCGAACCCCTCCCTGCCGCCGCGCGTCTGCGAGCGCCCCGCCGACTCGCGCGTGGTGATCAACGAGTTCCTCTACAACCCGTCCGGCACCGACGGCGATCACGAGTGGGTGGAGCTCTACAACGCCGGCACGGTCGCCACGCGCCTGGACGCCTGGCGCATCGAGACCGCCACGACCACATGGGGCGAGGACTACGTCTTCCCGGACGGGGCCTCCCTCGACGCCGGCGCGCGCCTGCTGGTCGGCGGACCCGCCGTGACGGGGGCGACGTACCCTGCGGAGGATCTCTCGCTCGGCAACGGTACCGGCGCGGACGGCGTGCGCATCGTCGACTGCACGGGCGTCGTCGTCGACACGGTGCTCTACGGCGACACGAACACGGAAGGCCTGCTCGGCGACGGCGGCAGCACG
>JBDLRI010000159.1:0-4162 GCA_039800105.1 Pseudomonadota bacterium | reverse complement strand
CCACGCCAGGCTGACCCGTCAGGCTGTTGCCGAGGTACGCATCGGTGCCGGCGTAGCGGTCCTCCGTGCCGCAGCGCGCGGCGGCCTCCCATTCGGCCTCGGTCGGCAGGCGGTAGCCGTCGCAGTCGTACGGATCGCCGATGACCGCGCAGGTGCCGTTCTCGGCGCAGGCGTAGCACTCTGGCAGTCCCTCGGACCGCGACAGGGCGTTGGCGTAGCGCGCGGCGTCATGCCAGCTGACGCTGTCGACCGGGCAGGTGTTTCCGGCGTCGCGGCAGTCCACGGCGCTGCTCGCGGGGCCCCAGGTCGAGGGGTTGTTCCCCATGAGCGCGGTGTAGTCGGGCTGCGTCACCTCCGCCTCGGCGATCCACACGTCGCGGGTCAGCGTGACCCGGTGCGTCGGGCGGTCCTCCCCCGTGCATCCGCCGTTCAGCGCGGTGCAGCCCATCGTGAAGGTGTCGGCGGGCAGCCAGCGGAAGTCGCGTCCCGCGAGCGACACGTGCTCACCGCGCACGTGCGGGAGGTCGATCGACGCCTCGCCCGGGCCGGTCCAGCCGGTGGGGTCGTCGGTGGGGTCGATGCCGACACGGCCCGCGTCGGCAGTCGTCCACACCTGGCAGGTCCAGGTCTCGCCGGGGTTCGTCGCCGCGCCGGACACCACGCTGTCGGCACTGGCCTGGGACCCTGCGTGGATCGTGGTGTTCACGACGTTGGAGTCGGTCGGATCGATGGGTTCCCCGTCGCGCTGCCACGCGACGTGCAGGTAGAGCGTGTCGTTATCCGCGTCGTTCGCGGTGGCGTCGCATCGCAGGTCCGGCCGTGCGCCCTGGGTCGTGTCGTTGCTCGCCTGTTGCGTGACCGACACGCTGGCCACCGGGGTCGGCGCATCGAGCACCGTCACCGGGCGGGTCTCGTAGGTCACCCCCGCGCCCGTCTCATCGGACGGAATGAGCACGGCGTACACTTGGTCGTCGCGCAGCAGGGGGCCCGCGAGCGTGGTGTCCTGCCCGCTCTGGATCAGGATCCAGGTGGTCGCACCGGGACGCTTGCGGTACCAGCGGATGTCCACGGTGACGTCGCGGGAGTCGGGGTCGTCCACCGCGTAGGTGAGCCAGAGGCCCGACGCGGCGGTGATCGGTGCCGGCTCGAACCGCACGTCGAGGAGGGCGGGCGCCCACGTGACGCTCTCCGACGCGGTGACGCGGTTGCCGGCGTCGTAGCCGTCGAAGGCGTCGGCGAAGCAGTCGAGCGTACCGGCCTCCGGGAGGGGCTCCGTCGTCGCGTCGAACGGAACGACGTCGCCGGAGGCCGTCGTGACGCTGCAGGTGCACGCGGTGTCGTCCGACGGGGTGTCGCCGTCGAGGTCCTCGAAGCCGACCATCGCGCAGTCGAACCACGACCCCACGCGCCAGGCCTGGCCGTCATGCGGGGTGAGCGTGAGGGAATCGGCGGAGGGCGGCGTGTTCGCCACGGTGACGGGGGTGCTCGTGGCGGAGGTCACGCCCTCGCCGTCGACGAACAGCTCGACGGTGCAGGTGACGGTGTCGCCGCGCACGAGGGAAAAGGCAGACCAAGGAAGCTCCATCCCGGTCTCATCGCCGTCCAGCGAGACCGAGAGGGCATCCCCGGTGAAGGTGTACCTGGCCACGATGGGGTCGGCATCGGGGTCCACCGCACCGATGGGCACGCACAGGACCGGCTCGCCCGCGCGCGGGTCGGCGGGCGTCAGCTCGACGGTGTCGAGCGTGGGCGTGCGGTCGATCACCCGCACGGGCGTGGACGTCGCGCGGACGATGCCGCCGGCACCGTCGGACACGTGGGTCTCGCAGCTCACGTCGCTGCCGTGGGACACCGTGCCCGCGGCGAGGGTGACGCCCTCCTGGCCGGTGAGCTCCACCCCGTCGACGAACCAGGCGAAGGTGGTCGAGAGCGTGTCCCCGTCGGCGTCGGTCGGCGCGAGGGACAGGCACGTCAGCTCGGTGTCCTGGTCCGGCGTCTCCGGGTACACCTCGGGCGTCGGCACCGCGGGATCGCTGTTGAGGACGCGCGTCGACACGGGATCGGCGAGCGTGACGTTGCCCGCCTCGTCCATCGCGAGGAACTCCACCGCGAGGGTGTCGCCCCGCCGGGCCAGGTCCATGGAGGGGAAGGTGGCCACCCAGGTCCGGTCGGTGTCCCCGTCCTGCTCGGCCACCACGGTGCCGTCGGGGGGCTCCACGCCGTTGACGGTCCAGGTCGCGCCCACCATGAGGAGATCGCCGTCGGGGTCCTGCACCTCCGCGCGGACCACCAGCGCGTCCGTGACGCGGGGCTGCGCCGGGTCGAGGGTGATGTCGGTGACGGTGGGGGCACTGCCGGTCGGCGTCTGCCCGGAGTCGCCCGTGTCGACCTCGCCGGTGTCGACGCGGCCGGTGTCGGTCACGCCGGATTCGCCCGGCGGATCGTCCTTCGGCGGATCGCCGGGGAGCGCGGGCAGGCAGGCGGGGAGCAGCAGCGCGAGCAGGGGAAGGGTACGCATGCGTGCATGCTAACGGACGGCGGCGGGGCCTCGCGACCGGAATCGTGGCGGGGTCACGAGGGCGGCGGGGGCGTGGACATCAGCGGCAGGCCTGCGTCCGCGTCGAGGTCGCGACCAGAGTGCACCACACGTTTCCGACGCCTTCCGCGCCCTCGTACCCCTCGGACCAACCTGCGGCCTGTCCGCACGCCGGGATCGTGGAGGCCGTCCAGCCTTCCTCGCCAGGGAGGACCTCACAACTCGTCAAGAACGCAACCGCCTGCCGCGGGAACTGGGCGGCCTCCGTCGTGTCGCAGTCGTAGTCGTACGTGCCTTGGGCGTTCGGTGACGTGAAGTAGGCGGTCTGGCCGGGGTGCACGTCCGGATCACCATCGTCACAGTCCGTGCCGCCGCAGGCGTCGCTGTCGAAGCCGTCGGCGTCCGCATCGCAGGCGCAGGTCGCGGCGAGGACGAAGGCGCCGTTCCCGTCGTTGGTGACGATGTCGTCGTAGCCGTCTCCGTCGACATCGAGGACCTGCGAGATGCCGATGTAGGCGTGGGTCGCCAGCTCGGTGAGCTCCGGCACGCTGCCGGTCGTGGGGGTGCCGTAGACCGTGGTGCCGGTCTCGGAGGCCGTGACGATTTCGTCGCGCCCGTCTCCGTTGAGGTCACCGGCGAAGACCCGCATCCAGGCTTTCGCGCGCAACAGCGTCGCGTCTGGCGTACTCGCGAAGCTGCCGCCATGGTTGAGATAGACGCGCAGCCCCCGGGTGTCCGAGCGGCTTCCGGTGACGATGTCCCGATCCCCATCCCCGTCCACGTCCGCGAAGGTGCACGACTCATCGCCGGAGCCCGAGGCCGTCCAGAGCGCGCTGACGCCGCCGGGCCCGACGGCGTACAGCCGGGCGGGTTGTGTCTCGTGGCACATGAGCAGCTCCTCGTTGCCGGCGTCATCCACGTCCCCGAACACGCCGTCGAGCGCCGGGTGGCCCGCCGTCCAGTCGGGGGTGGCAGGAAGCTGACCGGCTGCGTTCGTGTACAGCGAGGCGAGGAGGCTCATCGCCGTGTGGTTGAACACCGCCACGTCCGTGTACCCGTCGTGGTTGTAGTCGCTGGCCGCGAGCCCCATGGCCCAGGAGTTCGAGCCCGCGGACCACGTGGGCGTGCTCGCCAGGATGCCACCCACGTTGTCGTAGGCCCGGGCCCGTCCGGAGTAGCCGCCGCCCGCGCCGTCGCAGCTGCTCAGGACGACGCCGAAGTAGCCGTCTCCGTCGAGGTCCGCGAACTCGAAGTCGGTGAGGCAGATGTAGCCGGAGGGTTCCGTCCAGCGCAGCTCGAAGCCCGTGCCCGTGCGCTCGAAGAGGCGGGTGCCGCCGTTCGAGCCACTGTCGCCGCGCTCCGTGAGCAGGTCGAGATCACCGTCTCCATCGATGTCCTTGAACTTTCCGCTGGCGTAGGCGGGGAGCAGGTCGTTCAGCGGGCTCGGCACGAGCTGCGGGTTTCCGCACGTCGCGAGGGAACCCACGGTCACGCTGCGGCTCTCCGGGCCGGTCCACCCGCCCGTCGCCGTCTCGGACAGCGCCGGGTCGTCCGTGACGCGAACCACGCACTCCCACGTGTCGCCCTCGGCGGTGCGCGACTTGTCCAGGACGCTGCGGTTGCCCG
>JBDLRI010000158.1:0-4687 GCA_039800105.1 Pseudomonadota bacterium | reverse complement strand
CGGAGGACTGCGGGAACGGGTCCGATGACGACGGCGACGGCAGCACAGACTGTTCTGACGCGGATTGCTACGGCTCGTCGTACTGCGGTGGCGGCGGCCCCGGCGGCCCTGGCGGCAGCTGCCTCATCAATGGGATCCCGGCCGTCATGGATGAGTGCCAGATGCAGCTCTACGCCCAGTCCGAGATGTAGCGCCATCCGGGCCGGGGCCCCGCGCGGTCCCGGCCCGGTTAGCGGGACCCATGCGCTGGGGTTTCGTCTTCGTCGCGTGTCCGCTTCCGCTCTCCGAGGCGCGCCGGCTCGACCTGGTGCGCCTGGCCGCGCAGGCCTGGTTCCAGGACGCCCGGGAGATCGCGTTTCAGTGGGATGACTGCGACGGCGTGGTGCGCGCCGGGTCCGACGTGGTGGCCCTGGGCGCGTTCACGGGGCAGCAGTTCGTCGCGGAGGTCAACACGCCCGCGCGCTCGGCGGCGGTGCACTTCCTGGTCGCGGAGCACCATCTTCGGCCCGGCGGCGTCGTTCCGGAGGCGTGAGCGCGTGGCGCTCCGGCGGGGTTACAGGTCCTCGCCGCCCGCGGGGCCGCGCGGAGGGCGCGCCCCGTCCACGAAGTCCGCGAACCCATCCCGGAGCAGCACGTCGGTGACCCGCCGCGCCTGGGAGAGCGCCCCGCTCACGGTGGAGCTCTCCCGCACGAGGCGCCGCGCCCAGCGCAGGCCACGGCGCTGCGCCTGGAAGGAGTCGAAGGCCACGTTCCGGGTCGCCCGCGCATCGGGGTCCGCCTCTTCCATCGGCTTCCAGAAGGTGGAAAGCGGCCATCCCCAGGTCGCCAGGTCGTCGGGCTCGCAGGCGGCGACCTGCCGGGCCACCACCTCGTAGCGCGCCTGGCTTGCCGCCAGCTCGGCGCCCCAGGTGTCCTTGCCCGAGGCCACGGGCCGGTCGTGCCGCTTCACCCCCACCGGGTCGCCGAGCCCCGCCGCCACGTCGCGCCGCCCGTAGTTGAGGGCGTCGGGGTCGTAGGGGATGTCGAGCCAGCCGCTGATCCGCTGGAGCGTGGCCTCCGGCGCCGTCACCAGCTCCTCGTAGCGGACGTGCAGCAACGGCACGTCGGTGCGGCGCAGGAAGCGCGCCATGGCCGGCACGTAGCGCGACACGATCGGGTTGAACGCGGCGGCCGCCTCGTAGTCGCCGTCGAAGAAGCTCTCCGCGTAGCTCGCGAAGATCGCCGCCGGGTGCCGCGTGAGGACGAGGAAGCGCGCCTTCGGGTAGAGCTTCGCCAGGAACGGCAGCACCAGGGCGTTGGCGGGCGTCTTGTCGAGGAAGTAGCGCGGCTGGCCGGGGGCGGTGGCGAGCATGCGGCCGTACATCACGTCCGCGTAGGCGCGCAGGGCGTCGAGGTAGTCCTCCTCGCCGCGCGGCAGGTCGGCCACGAACGCCTTCACGGCGTCGGCGGCCTGCAGGTGGTCGAAGGGCGCGCGGTCGACGTTGTCGTAGTAGCCCAGGTGCGCCAGCGGACCCATCAGGTGCGGCTCCGGACGCGACCAGATCGTGTCCGTCGCGTGGAGCACCCGCATGAGCAGCGTGCTCCCCGAGCGCGGCGGCGCGATCAGGAAGACGAGACGCTCCTCCATGGATGCGTCCGCCACGGCCTCACCGGCGCCGGCGACGCAGCAGCGCCGCGGCGGCCATCGCCACCTCGAGGCCGCCCAGCGGCAGCACCGTGCCGCACCCGCCGCCGTCGGGCCGGGTCTCATCCGCGGGCGCGTCGCCGTTGCAGCCGCCGGACGCCGCGGGGTCGTCGCCCGTGCCCGAGCCGTCGCCGCCGGTGCCCGTGCCGCCGCCGGAGCCGGACTCGGGGTTGGAGCGGCCGGGGGTCGGCGTCGCGTACTCCATGAAGTCCGACGGGGCGTTCTCGTCGGTCCCGTCGGGGTAGCGGCCCAGGCTCGCGCCGTCGTCCACCTCGGGGACCACGGTCGTGCTGCCGCCGTCGCCGGTCAGGGTGCCGGGCGCGCCGTCGCCGTAGAGGATGCTGTCCACGACCGCATCGAGGCAGTCCTTGACGCGCACGCCGTCCGCGCTGCTGGACCCGTTGCCGAGCGACAGGTCCTCCGAGACGAGGTCCGCCTCCGGCACGGCGGGGCCGCCGACCACGAGGTACTCGTTCGGGCCGAGCGAGGTGCCGTTCGGGAAGACGTAGTCCTCGCCCCAGGTGTCCGTGGCGGTCTCGATCACCCAGCCGTCCAGCCGCGTGACGGCGGTGCCGGCGTTGTAGAGCTCCACCCACTCGCGGTCGCCGTCGGTGCCGGCGGGGTTGTAGATGAACTCGTTGATCACGACCCGGGACCCGGCGGCGTTCTCGCACACCGCGGGCTCCACGTTCGGGTTCGCCGCGCCGGGCGTGGGGGTGCCGACGATGAAGTCCGTACCGGAGCGGTCGGTGTCGTAGCCGTCCTGCACGCGCGCCGCGCTCTTGCCGCTTCCGGGCACGGGCGACATCGAGGTGGTGTCCGCGCCGAGATCGTCGTCCCATCCATCGGTGTTCGCGGTGGCGCTCTTTCCGTACACGACCGTGTCCACGACGGTGTCGTTGCAGCGCAGCCGCATGGCGTCGGCGTTGGACGTCGCGTTGCCGAGGTCCCCGAGGTCGCTCACCTGGTCCGGGCTCGTGCTGGCCAGCGAGGCGATGACGAAGTGCTGGCCGACGGCGAGGATGCCCGAGCCGACGGTGACGCGCTTGCTGAAGCTGCTCGTCCCGAACTCGAGCTGCCAGTCACGGAGGTTGACCGGGCCGACGCCGCTGTTGTGGATCTCGACGAACTCCTTGCCGGTCTCGATGGCGAACTCGTTGATGGTCAGGCCCGAGGCGTTCGTGCAGTCCGCGTTGGTCGCGGTGCCCGTGCCCGTGCCCGTGGACGTGCCAGTGCCGGTCCCGGTGCTCGCGGGCTGGGGGTTCTCGGCGCCGGGGGAGGTGGTCGCGTAGTCCCGCCAGTCGGTCGCGGAGGCATTGGTGTCCGCGCAGTCCGGCCAGCGCGCCAGGCTGTGGCCCTCGGGCACGTCGGCGGCGAAGGAGGTGGGGACGCTGGCGTTCTCGTCGCGCAGCCCGCCGTTGCCGCCGGTGTCGTAGAACATCGCGTCGACGACGGTCCCGCCCGGCGCCTTCAGCACCACGCCGAAGCTGTTGGAGCCGCCATTGTAGAGGGTGTCCGAGAGGCTGGCGAGCGGGGAGCCGGTGGTGCCGCCGATCAGCACGTAGCCGAACGCGGGAAGGGTTCCGGACGTGATCGTCGCGACCTTCGAGGTGCTGGAGCCCTGTCGCCACACCTCGTAGCCGGCGAGGTCGATCGCGACGCCGCCGGGATTGCACAGCTCGACCCATTCGTTCGCGGTCGTGTCCGAACCCGACGGGTCGTACATCACCTCGTTCAGCAGGGGCCCCGCGAAGGCGGGAAGGACGAGCGCGAGCAGCATGGAAGGCCTCCGGTCCGGTTGCCCGGTATCACGACAGGGTGGGGTTCGTGGGGCGGTGGGGGACACCCCCTCCGCAACGCCTCCCCCGACGCGCGACGAGGGCCGCGCACGCCACGAGGAGCATCGCGGCGCCGGGTGGCCGCGTGGGGCCGGTGGCGCAGCCCAACAGCCCGCCCTTCAGGTCATCCTCGTCGGGCTGGCGGGGCGTGGTGGCGTCATCCCCGGTGTCGGCGCCGTCCGCGGTGTCCAGCGCGTCGGCGGTGTCGGTGCCGTCCGCCGTGTCGGTGCCGTCGGCGGTGTCGGACGCGACGGCGCTGTCGGAGCCGGCGGCCGTGTCGGCGGTGTCGGCGCCCCCGGTGTCGGTCGGCGTCCCGCCGGCCACGTTGGAGCGCCCGGGCGTGCGCACGCCGATCACGAAGTCCATGTCGGAGCGGCCGGTGTCGCTGCCGTTGGGTACGCGCCCCACGGACATTCCGGTGGGCGGCGCGGGTGCGAACGCACGGGTGTCCGCCACGAGGTCGTCATCCCAGCCATCCGGGTTCGGGCCGCCGGGGGGACCGTACACGACCGTGTCCACCGTGCGCGTCCCGCACACCAGCCGCACGGCGTCGGCGTCCGCGCTGCCGGTGCCGAGGCCGGACAGGCCGGTGGGGTGTACCCAGCCCGGTACCCGCACGTTCCCGGCGACGTAGGTCGCTCCGGGCAACAGGTCGGCGCCCTCCAGCACCAGCGGGGTGCCGTAGGTGGCCGCGCCCCAGGACAGCTCCCAGCGCGCCAGGCGCACCGTGCCCGTGCCGTTGTTCAGCAGCTCCACGTAGGCGTTGCCCGGGTCGGTGGCGATCTCGTTGATCACCATCCCGTCGGCGTTCGTGCAGTCGGCGGTCGCCGTCCCGGTGCCCGTGCCGGTGCCCGTCCCCGTCCCTGTGCCCGTCCCGGTGCCCGTCCCTGTGCCCGTCCCTGTGCCCGTCCCGGTCCCGGGCGCCGTGTTCGCCGCCCCGGGGGTGGGCGTGGCGTAGCCGACGAAGTCGGCGGGCGCGTTCGTGTCGGCACCCTCGGGCCAGCGTCCCAGGCTCGTACCCTCCCCGACGCCGGTCACGACCGACGTGCTGCCGCCGTCGCCGAGCAGGCCTTCCGTGTTCGTGTCGCCGTAGAGCACCGTGTCGACGACGACGCCCGTGCAGTCGACGATGCGCACGCCGTCCGCGCCGGTACCGTTGCCGAGC
>JBDLRI010000157.1:0-36258 GCA_039800105.1 Pseudomonadota bacterium | reverse complement strand
CAGCTTATTGGGTCTCCCCGGCTGCGTCAAGCAAGTTTTTCATCTCGCCCCGGAGGGCCGCCCCTCGGTCCCGGCGATGCTCTCGCGCGGGTCCCCGTGCATGGGGATGAGGCTGAGTGGGTGCGGGCTGGACCGCCGGGCTTCCCGCCCCGCGGAGCCATGCTCGCGCCGACCACCCCTCATACACATGGTCATCCGAGGAGTGCAAGTCCCACGAGGTGAAAAACTTCGGGGTGCACGCGCGCAGCCTTCCACGCCCAGCCCATGCCGAGGCCGACGAGGAACACGGTCGCGAGGAGATGCTCGTGGCGCGCGAGCATCCCGACGGTCCGGCCGATCCAGCCCGCCCGGAACGACGCGTCCACGGCGCCCGCGAGCGCGAGACCGACGGTGACGCCGAAGAGCACCACCCCGAACGGCTGGTTCCACAGCGCCTCGGTCGGGCGGCCATGCGCCATCAGCGCGAAGGTGGTCGTCATGCCGCACATCGGGCACGGCCACCCCGTGAGGGTCAGCAGCGTGCACGGGGCCAGGCCGAGTTGCTGGTGCGTGCCCACGCCTGCGGGCGAGGGGTCCAGCCATCGCGCGAGGGCAAGGACGGTCCCCGCGCCGAGACCGACCACGGTCCCGGTGATCCGGACGTGCCGGGGGGAGGCGTTGCGGAGGGGGGCGATCCCCCCTCCGCCCCAGGAGGAGCCGCTCACGCCTCGGTGTCCGCCTCGGGCGCCGTCTCGGTCTCCGCCACGGCGGCTTCGAGGACGGCCTCGATGGCGGCGGCGTCCCGCTCGAGCTCATCGAGCCGACCGTGCACGCGACGCCGTACGGCCCGCAGATCGCTCGCGAGGTTCAGCGCCGTGAGCAGGGCCACGGTGTAGCTGTCCATGTTCGCGGCTCGTCCGGCCAGCGCCCGCATGCGCGCGTCCACGTCCGCGGCGGCGCGCTCGATGTCATCGCTCTCGTCCGCGCGGACCGTGTAGGTGCGGCCGAGGATCGTGATCTGCTTCTGCACGGTGCGTCTTTCCCCGAGGTCAGCCTAGCCCGCGTCGGCGAACCACGCCTCCACGAACGCGGAGGCGTCGAAGGGGCGCAGATCCTCGACGCGCTCCCCCACACCCACCCACTTCACGGGCACGCCGGTCTCCGCCGCGATGGCGAGGACCACGCCGCCACGCGCGGTCCCGTCGAGCTTGGTGAGGACGATGCCGGTCACCCCGGCGACCTCCTGGAACAGCCGCGCCTGGGACAGCGCGTTCTGCCCCATCGTGGCGTCGAGCACCAGCAGCACCTCGTGGGGCGCGCCTGGAACGCCCTTTCCGAGGACCCGCCGCACCTTCGCGAGCTCGTCCATGAGCTGCCTGTGGGCCTGCAGGCGCCCCGCGGTGTCGCACAGCACGGTGTCGTGGCCCCGGGCGCGCGCCGCCTGCAGGGTGTCGTGGCAAACCGCGCCCGGATCCGCGCCTTCCTGGTGCGCCACGATGTCGACCCCGGCGCGTTCGGCCCACACCCGCAGCTGGTCGATGGCCCCGGCGCGGAAGGTGTCGGCGGCGCCCAGCACGACCCGGTGACCCTCCCCCGTCCACCGCGCGGCGAGCTTTCCGATGCTCGTGGTCTTCCCGGAGCCGTTCACCCCCACCACGAGCACGACGAACGGCCCCTCGGCGGGCCGCGGCGCCATGGCGGTGGGGAGCGCGTTCAGCCGCTCCGCGACGCGCGCGCGCAGCAGCACGCGTGCATCCGCCGGGGTCGCGTCCGACGGAAGCTGGGCGCGGAGCTCGGCCAGCAGGGTGGCCGTCATCGTCGCCCCGACGTCGGCGCGGAGCAGCGCCTCCTCGAGGTCGGCCCACGTCGCCTCGTCCAGGGCGGAACGTCCGAAGACGGCGCGAAAAGCCTCGCGGGTACGGGCCATCGCCGCCCGCAGTCCACCCTGTTCCTGGGGCGGAGGGGGGCCCGCCCCCCTCCGCAACGCCTCCCCCGGCGCGAGGTCGGGGAGCGGTGGCGCAGCCGACCCCGGCAGCCGCCAGCGGCGCAGCGACACGAGCACGCCGAGCACGAGCGCCACGGCGACGAGGACGAGAATCCAGCTCACGTCGAACTCCTATCCGAACCAGGCGTCAGTCGATGCGCACCGTCACGAGTCGCGAGATGCCCGGCTCGGGCGTGGTCACGCCGTAGAGCACGTCGGCGCACTCCATCGTCTTCTTGTTGTGCGTGATGATGATGAACTGCGAGCTGCGGCTCATCTCCTTGAGCATCTCGTTGAAGCGCCCCCCGTTTCCCTCGTCCAGCGGCGCGTCCACCTCGTCGAGCAGGCAGAACGGCGAGGGCTTCACGCGGAACAGGGCGAAGATGAGCGCGATCGCGGCCAAGGCCTTCTCACCGCCGGAGAGCAAGGAGAGCGTGTGCACCTTCTTGCCCGGCGGCTGGGCGAACTGCTCGACCCCGCAGGTGAGCAGGTCGTCCTCGTCGGTCAGCTGCAGGCGCCCGACGCCCCCGCCCGACAGGCGCGCATAGATCTCGACGTAGTGCTGCGCGACGAGGTCGAAGGTCTCGCGGAAGCGCTCGCGGCACGTGCGGTTGATCTTCGCGATGGCCTTGTCGATGATCTCCAACGCGTCGCGCAGATCCGCGCGCTGGCGCTCGATGTCGTCGTGCCGCTGCTGCACCTCGCGGTATTCCTCCTCGGCCGCCAGGTTCACCTCGCCGAGCTTCGCGAGCGCCTCCCGCTGCTCCCGAAGGGCGACCGCACGCTCGGTCATGTCCGCCTCCAGCTCGGCGGCGGTGACGCGAAGCGCCGGCACGCCCTCGCGCACCATGCCGTCCTCCGGCGGCTCGAAGCCTTCCAGGATCAACTGGCCATCCCGCTCGAGCCGGTCCAGCAGGCCGGGGAGGGACAGTTCGTAGCGCGGCTCGACGTCCGCGCGCACCTGCTCGAGGTGGACGCGAACCTCCGCGAGGCGCGCCTCCAGGCCGGTGGCCGCATCCCGCACGGTGTCCCGGCGCTGGCGTGCCGCGCGGACGGCCTCGTCGGAGGCGCGCACGCGCTCCTTCTCCTCGACGATGCGGGCGCGCACGTGGTCGAGCTGCACGCGCACCTCGCCCATCTGCTCGCCGAGCGCCTGCAGGCGGCCCGCCACCGCCGCGGTCTCGCCCGCCGACGCGTCCTGGCGGGTCTCGAGATCGCTGCGCTCCTTCGCGATCAGCGCGCCCCGCCCCGCCGCACGCTCCACGCGCGCGGCGGCGGAGCGCTCCGCCTCGCCGGCGCGGGTCGCCTCGCGCTGGAGCGCGTCGGCCTCCGTCCGCGCGCCTTGCAGGCGCTCCCGGGCCTCCCGGACCCGCGGCTCCACGCGCTCCAGCGTGAGCTGGGCCGCGCGCGCGGCCTCCTCGGCGCGCTGGTGCTCCGCCTCGGCGGTGACGGTCGCCTGCGTCGCGCGCTGCTCCTCGGTGTCGAGGGCCGCGCGGTCCGCGACGTGCTGCCCGCCCTCGGCGGCGAGACGCTGCGCCTCCTGGCGCTGACGCGCGCGATCGGCCTCGCGGCCTTTCAGGCGATGCCGTGCCTCGGCCGCTTGGTTCTCGCGCTCCCGCAGGGTCGTCCGCGCGACATCCGCCGCGGCCGACCCCGCCGCCGCCGCCGTGTCGAGCGCGGCCCGGGCGTCGCGCACGCCCTGGGCGCGCGATTCCTGCTCGGCGCGCGCCGTGTCCACGGCCGCCCGCGCCGCTGCCACGCGCGCATCGTGACCCTCCAGCTCCGTGCGGAGGGCGGCGGCCTCCCGGCGGCGCCGCAGCGCCGCGGTGCCGGCCGCGCCGTCCGCCCCGACCACGAGCACGCCGTCTGGCCGCAACAACCCACCGTCCCGCGCCACGATCCGGCGCCCGGGCGCCCAGGCGGCGTGCAGCTCCGTCACGGCGTCCACGATCACGCAGTCGCCCAGAAGGCGCGCCAGCGCCTCGCGGGCGTGCGGCGGCCCCGCGACGTCCGCGAACGCGTCGGGGGGCGTTGCGGAGGGATGTCCCCCCGCCCCATCGTCACCCACGACGAGGACACGCGCCCGGGCGCCCTTGACGGAGGACGCGACCCGGAGCGCCGTCGCCGGGTCGGGCACCAGCACCGTGTCCAGCCCACCCTCCAACGCCGTGGCGAGCAGGCGCTCCACGGCCTCGGGGACGTCGAGCATGGCCGCGAGGACACCGATCACACCGGGCACCGCCAACGCGGGCCGCAGCCCGTCCGGCACGTCCGCGTTGCGACGGATCCCGTCCTCCACCGCCTCCAGACGCGCCGCCAGCCCCGCCCGCGCGCGCACGGACTCGGTGAGCACGCGCTCCGCGTCCTGCAGGGCGCGTCCGGCCGCCTCCCGCGCCTGTTCCAGCGCGGCCACGCCGGCACGGGCCTCCGCCAGGGCCTCGCGACCGCGCGCGACCTCCGCCTCGACCGCGGCACGGGCGTCCGCCACGCGCGCGTCGGCCTCGCGGACCTGGTCGGCGACCCGCGCCAATTCCTCGTCCGCGTGCCCGCCCGCCTGCCCGAGCGCCTCCAGCGCCTCGCGGGTGCGCGCGGCCCGTGCGTCGAGGTCCCCGCGCCGCGCGGCGATCCGCTGGATGTCGCCGCGGGCCCGCACGGCCGCCTGGTACGCACCCATCGACGCGGCACGCGCACGCTCCAGCTCCTGCCGTGCCTGTCGCTCCTCGTCGCCGGCGGCCTGCGCCATCGCGCCGGCCTCGCTCGCCACCGCACGCGCCCGCGCAAGCCCCGCCTCCGCCTCGGTGCGCTGCGTCCGGGCGGTCCCCGCGTCGCGCTCGGCCGCGTCACGCTCCTCCCGGGCCGCCTGTTGGTCGGCCTCGAGGCGCACAAGACGCGCGGCGGCCTGCTCGCGTTCCCGCGCGAGGTACTGCGCGGCGGATTCCTCCACCCGCCGCTGGGCCTCCAGCTCGGCGAGGCGATCGCGCACGCGGCCCCCCTCCTCCTCGAGACGCTCCTGGCTGGCGCGGCGCTCCGCCAGCTCCACGTCCACCCGCTGCAGGACCCGGTCCGCCTCGGCCTGCTCCGCGGCCTGCGCGCGCAGCCGCTCCGCCAGCGCGCGCCGGTCGGCCAGGAGGCCGGCGCAGCGCGCAAGGCCGACCACGACGTCCTCCTGACGCACGCGCGCGCGGAGCACCCGCCACCGGGCGACCTTCTGCACGGCGCGCTCGGCACCCTTGAGCTGGCGGCCGAGCTCGTCCGCGAGGTCCTGCACGCGCTCCAGCGCGGCACGCGTGGCATCGAGCTTCTGCTGGGTCTCCTCGCGGCGCGCCTTGTAGCGGCTGATGCCGGCGGCCTCCTCGACGAGCGTCCGACGCTGCTCCGGCCGGGCGTGGACGATCTGGCCGATGCGGCCCTGCTCGATCACGCTGTAGAGCTGGTTGCCGGCGCCGGAGTCCATCAGCAGGTCCTGCACGTCCCGCAGCCGGACGCGGTCCTGGTTGATGCGGTACTCGCTCGTGCCGTCACGGTACAGGCGGCGGGTGACCTCCAGCTCGGCGAAGCGCTGCCACTGGCCCGGGAAGGGGGCGTCACCGGCGCCGAAGGTCAGCGTCACCTCCGCGAAGTTCAAGGCCGCGCGGCCCGACGCCCCGTGGAAGATGACGTCGGACATGGTGTCGCCGCGGAGGCTCTTCGCGGACTGCTCGCCGATGCACCACTTCACCGCGTCGATGACGTTGGACTTGCCGCAGCCGTTCGGACCGACCACGCCCGAGATGCCGTCGCCGAACACGAACGCGGCGCGGTCCGCGAAGGACTTGAAGCCTTGCAGCTCGAGCTTGCGGATGTGCATCGCTCGGCGCCTACGCCAGTTTGCGGCCCGGGGCAAGCGCCGGGAGGCCGAGCCACCCACCGCCCTCGACGAGCCGCACCCACGGTGCGTCGGCGGTCACCTCGGCCAGAGTCTCGGGAAGGAGCGTGCGCGCGGCGCGCGGCACGTCCCACGCCGTCCGTAGCCAGGTCCGCAACCCCGACAGCAGCACGCCGGTCCGGTCCTCCTCGGGGAAGAGCGGCGGCGGGGGCGCGAAGACCTGCGCGCCGTGGGCATCGGCGCGGACGAGCCGCACGCCGTCGTGAAGGAGCACGCTCCACTCGAAGCGGCGTTGCCGGTAGACGGCCACGTAGGCCAGACGCGCCGCATCGGAGAACACCACGACCAGGCCGTGCCCCGCGTGACGCGCCACCGCCTCCGCCGGGGAGACCGGCGCGCAGCGCGGCGCCAGGCCCGCCCGCTCGGCGAGGTCCTGCTCGGCATCGTCGTGGAGCCACGCGCCGCGCGGCAGGCGGAACGTCGCCGTCCAGACCGGCCGTTCCGGCGCGTCCTCCCACAGGTCCGAGGGTCGCCACGGGCCGGCCAGCGCCACGTCGACCTCGGCGCGTCGGTGCAGACCCCGGGGCGGGGTCGATGCCACGAGACCCGCACGCACGGCGGCGAGTTCCACGGGCTCCATCAGGTGGACCGCGACGAGCTCCATCCTCCCCTCATGCCATGAACAGGCCGGCCACGCACGCGGTCATGAACGTGGCGAGCGAGCCGCCCAGCATGGCGCGCAGGCCGAGCTCGGCGAGATCCCCCGTGCGCTGCGGTGCCATGCCGCCGATGCCGCCGATCTGGATGCCCACCGAGGCGACGTTGGCGAAGCCGCAGAGCGCATAGCTCGCGATGACCGCCGTGCGCGGCGAGAACGGGGTCGCGCCCCCCATGATGTCCCCGAGGTGCGCATAGGCGATGAACTCGGTCAGCACGAGCTTCTCGCCGAGCAGTGCACCCACGCGGGCCGCCTCGGCGGGCACCACGCCCATGAGCAGCGCCAGCGGCGTGAACACCCAGGACAGGATGCCCGACAACGACAGCGGCGCGCATCCCTCCACCCACCCCGGCACGGGGCGCATGCCGCACACGCTCACCGGCACCAGCGAGAGCCCGAAGTCGACCATGCTTGCGAGCGCGATGAAGGCGATGAGCATGGCGGCGACGCCGATGGCGAGCTGCATGCCCTCGGACGCCCCGCGCGCGGCGGCCTCCATGACGTTGCGGTCGATGCGCGCGTCGGTGGCGTCGAGCGTGCCGGCGGTCTGCGGCGTCTCGCGCTCGGGGATCATCACCTTGGCGATGACGAGCGTGGCCGGCGCGCTCAGGATGCTGCTGGTGACGAGGTGCCCGGCGATGCCCGGGATGTGGGAGAGGAACCCGACGTAGGCCCCGAGCACGCTCCCCGCCGTGTTCGCGAAGCCGCCGAGCATCACGCAGAACAGCTCCGAGCGCGTCATCGTCGCGACGAAGGGCTTGACGAGCAGCGGGCTCTCCGTCTGTCCGAGGACCACGTTGGCGGCCGTGCTCAGCGTCTCCGCGCCGCTCGTGCGCATCGTGCGCTGCATGACCCACGCCATGGCACGGACCACCCGCTGCATCACGCCGAGGTGGTAGCCCACCGCCATCAGGCTCGAGAAGAAGACGATCGTGGGCAGGATCCAGAACGCGAAGGTCTTCACCGGGGGCGACACGCGCCCGACGAAGGTGTCGGTGGACCCATCGCCGAGCGTGATCCGGTGTGGCTCGACGGACTGGAAGACGAACTCGGCGCCGTGCTCCGCGAACGAGAGCAGCCGCCGGACGCCGCCGTCGATGAACCCGAAGGCCACGGCCTGCACGGCGGGGCTGAGCACCACCAGGCCGAGCGCGAGCTGCAGCGCGAGACCCCAGGCGGCCACGCGCCACGGAAAAGCCCGCCGGTCCTCGCTCATCAGCCACGCGAGGCCGACCATGCCGAGGAGTCCGAGACCGCTGACGAACCGCTCCATGCCTCACCTCTCGCAGAGGACGACGCGCACACGCACGGCCGCCGGGTCGCCGCGCACGATCACGGGGTAGAACGATGCCGCCCGGACGGCCTCCACGACGCGCGGACGCACCTCGACGTCGCCGGACACCCATCGCACGTCCCGCACGGTGCCATCGGCATCGAGATCGACGTCCACGCCGCACGTGCGGGTCGGCGGGGTCATGCCGAACGCCGGCTCGATCGGCGCGCGCAGCCACACCGGCGGCGTGCCGGGGGAGGCGTTGCGGAGGGGGACGGGTCCCCCTCCGCCCGGGGAGAGAAGCCCGACGACCTGCGCGTGGGCCTGCACCGCGGCCGCGCGGTCGATGAAAAACGGCACGGGAAACACCGCCTGGACATCCGCCTCGCCCGGGCGCTCGGGCCACGTCCACGCCCGCACGGCGGCCTCGGCGTCCGGAGCCCCCGCGGCGGGACAGCGCTCGGCGTGCACCGCGCGCGCCTTGCCGTCGGGACCGATGCGCGCGCGCACGCCGCAGTCGTAGGTGCCCGGGGGATACGCGGCGAAGCCGGGACCGGGCTCGGGGGCCCCGCCGAGACTCGGCTCGATCTCCGACCAGTGGATGGCGCGCACGCCCTCGAACACGCGCGTCTCCCGGGGCACCTCCGGCGGGGTCGGCGGCGGCTCCGGCTCGTAGACGGTGGGGTCCTGGGCGCGCGGCACCACCACGAAGCGGTCGCGCGGAAGCGGCGCGTACCACGTCAGGGTCGCGCGCAGCCACGGAAGGAACGGGGACCCCACGGGACGCAGGAAGGGGCCGAGGTCGTCGACCGTGTCGGGTTCCGCGAACAGCGCCGCCACGCCTACGTCGCCGCCGAGTGCGAGGCCCGGCGGGCCGGCCATGCGCTCCACCCGCAGGGCGGCGTAGCTGCCGCTCGCGCCGTGGTCGTCCGCGAAGGCGCCCATCGCGAGCCCTGCGATCGCGCGGCGCTCGAAGTGCCTCCGCCGGCTGCTCACCGCGACATCCCCGCGTACCGAGGTGGCCCGGACGCGGCGCCCGGTCCCCTTCATGGCGTCCTGGTCCCAGTCCAGGCCCACGGTGGCGGAGACGCTCTCGCCGAGGTGCACGCGCGCCTCCACGCCGGCGAGGCCCGCGCCGCCGACGCTCGCGGAGGCGCCGACGAACCCGACGACGTGCTTGCGCGGGAGCGCCGAGCGCACCTCGAACACCGTGGCGTAGCGCAGGGTTCCGTCGACCGGGACCCCGTTGCGGGTGGCCGGGTCGAAGCTCCAGGACACGATGGCCGTGGCGAGCGCGATCCGCGCGTCCTCGTCGCAGCGCACGGGGCGGACGTCGGTGACCACGCCGCTGGCGGACACGTCGATGTCCACCTCGCAGGGGTACACGCCGGGCGGCACGACCCGGTAGGCCTGCGGCAGCAACGGGTCCACCGTGACGTGGGCCACGGGCGGCGTCGACCCCGGCGTGCCCACCGCCTCCTCCGCAAGCGCGAGGCCCGCGAGGAGCAGCGGCATCATCCGACGACGTGCCCCAGCACCAGCGGACGCGGGGCCGCCGCGTCCCCGAAGGCCCAGGCCCCGGCAAGCTCGTGCCGCGCGGCCTCGAGGCCGCGGCCCACGTGGCGGATGCGCGCCAGCGGCTCCCCGCGCGACACGCGGGATCCGACCTTGGCGTACACGTCCACGCCGACGTTCGGGAGCACGGGATCCTCCGCGCGGGAGCGACCGGCGCCGAGCACGAACACCGCCCGCCCGATGGCGCGGGCGTCGCAGCGCGTCACCACGGCGTCCTCCGGCGCACGGATCTCCTCGAACCGCACGCCGCGGGACAGATCCATCGCCTCCAGCCGCGCGCCGTGGGCGTGGACCATCCGGGCGAAGCGCTCCCGCGCCGCGCCCGAGGCGAGCACGCGCTCGGCGTCGGGGTGCATGGCGAGCCGGATCGTCGCCTCGCGCACGTCGGCCGGACCGCGGCCTTCCAGGCACGCGACGGCCTCCTCCACCTCGGTGCCGTTGCCGCAGGCGACGCCGAGCGGCTGCTCCATGTCGGTGAGCACCGCCTCCGTGCGGACCCCTGCGCCGTTGCCCACGCGCACCAGCGCCTCGGCGAGCGCGCGGGCGCGCGGAAGGTCCGTCATGAACGCGCCCGAGCCCACCTTCACGTCGAGGACGAGCCGGTCGAGCCCCTCGGCCAGCTTCTTGCTCAGGATGCTGGCGACGATGAGCGGGATGCACGGGACCGTCTCGGTCTCGTTGCGCAGCGCGTAGAGGACGCGGTCGGCCGGCGCGAGCTGCGCGGTCTGGCCGTTGATGAAGCAGCCGACGTCGCGCAGCGCGGCACGCAGGGCCGCGTCGTCCAGGTCGGTGCGGTACCCCGGGATCGCCTCGAGCTTGTCGAGGGTGCCGCCGGTGTGCCCGAGGCCGCGCCCGCTGATCATCGGGACCTTCCAGCCCAGCTCGGCCCACACCGGCGCCAGCACCAGGCTGACCTTGTCGCCGACGCCGCCGGTGGAGTGCTTGTCGACGAACGGGCCGTCCAGGCCCGGCCACGACAGGCGGTCCCCGCTCTCGGTCATCGCGCGCGTGAGGGCCACGGCTTCGGCGTCGTCGAGCCCGCGGACGAAGGCGAAGCCGAGCCACGCGGCGGCCTGCGGCCGCGACACCGACCCATCCACCACCCCCGCGACGAACGCGGCGATCTCGGCGGCGGAATGCACGCCGCCGTCACGCTTGCGGGCGAGGAAGTCCCCGATCACGCCAGCACCTCGTGACACGGGGTCCCCTCGTCGCGGGCCACGCCGAGCCACGCCGCCGCCGTCGCGCCGACGTCCGCCAAGGTGGGACGCGTGCCGAGCGGCACGCCCGGGCGACCGCGACGGTAGGCGAGGAGCGGCACGTACTCGCGGGTGTGGTCGGTGCCGCGGTGCGTGGGGTCGTTGCCGTGGTCGGCCGTCACCAGCAGCAGGTCCTCCGGTCCGAGGCGTGCCAGCAGCTCGGGCATCCGCGCGTCGAGCGCCTCCAGCGCCCGCGCGTAGCCGGACGGGTCGCGGCGGTGGCCGTAGAGCATGTCGAAATCCACGAGGTTCGGGAACACCAGCCCGCCACCGCCCTCGTCGAGCACGTCGAGGAGCGCCTGGAAGATGGTGCCGTTGTTGCCCGCCTTCACCTGCCGCGAGAACCCGCGATCCCCGAAGATGCTCGCGACCTTGCCGATGGACACCGTCGGGATGCCGGCGGCGGCGCAGCGGTCCGCGAGCGTCGGGCGCGGCGGCTCCAGCGCGAGGTCCTTGCGGCCCTCCGTCCGCACGTAGGCCCCGGGGGTGCCGACGAACGGCCGCGCGATCACCCGCGCGATGCCGAAGGCGCGCGCCACGGGGAACACCCGCGCGCACAGGGCGTGCAGCTCGGCGAGCGGCACCACGTCCTCGTGCGCGGCGACCTGGAGCACGCTGTCGCTGCTGGTGTAGACGATCACCTTCCCCGTCGCGACGTGCTCGGCGCCCAGGCGCTGGATGATCTCGGTGCCGCTCTCCGCGACGTTGCCGAGCCAGCCCCGGCCGGCCGCCTCCGTGAACGCCGCGAGCAACTCCGGCGGGAAGCCGTCCATGTACGTCGCGAAGGGCGCGTCCACCTTCACCCCGGCGAGCTCCCAATGGCCGGCGATGGTGTCCTTGCCGGCCCCCGCCGTGGCGAGGCGACCCCAGCTCGCCTGCGGGGCCTCGACGGCCGGCAGCCCCGGGCCGGGACGCACGTTGCCGAGGCCGAACGCGGCCAGGTTGGGCAGCGACGGCCGGGCAGCCTCCAGGACGTGGCCGAGCGTGTCCGCCCCGGCATCGCCCCAGTCCGCCGCGTCCGGCATGGCGCCCACCCCCACGCTGTCCGCGACGAGGAGGACCACCCGGCGGGCGGCCATCAGTACGCGCCCTTGCCTGCGCCGCCGGTGACGATCGCGACGCTCGCGCTCGCGCCCAGGCGGTCCGCGCCGGCGGCCATCATCGTGCGGGCGTCCTGCGCGGTGCGCACGCCGCCGCTGGCCTTCACGCCCATGTCCGGACCGACCACGGCCCGCATGAGCGCGATGTCCTCGGCGGTCGCGCCGCCGCCCGAGAAGCCGGTGCTCGTCTTCACGAACGCCGCGCCCGCGGCCTTGGAGATCGCACAGGCGGCGATCTTCTCCTCGCGGGAGAGCATGTGGGTCTCGAGGATCACCTTCACCGGGCGGCCCTGGGCCGCGTCGACCACCGCGCGGATGTCGTCGAACACACGCTCGTGGTCGCCGGACTTCAGCAGGCCGATGTTGATGACGGTGTCGATCTCCTCGGCACCGGCGGCGATCGCGGCGCGCGTCTCCGCGGCCTTGGCGGCGCTCATCGCGGCGCCGAGCGGGAACCCGACCACGCAGATGGTCATCACGCCGCTGCCCTTGAGCAGCTCCACGCACAGGGGAACCCACGTGGTGTTCACGCACACGCTCGCGAACCCGTGCGTGCGGGCCTCCTCGCAGAGCTTCACGTGGTCCGCGCGCGTGGCCTCGGCCTTGAGCAGCGTGTGGTCGATGCGCTTGGCGATGCTCTTGAAGTCCGCGTTCGCCGCACCGTCGGTGCCGAGCCGGTCGGCGCCGCCCATGCGCATCGCGGCCTGATCCTGCCAGGTGCCGCGCACCTCGGCGAGCGGGGGGACCTCGCGCTGCTGCTCGGCGAGAAGCTCCTCGCGCACACGCGCCGCGATCCGCGCGACGAGGGCATCCATGTCGTTCGACACGCCAATCCTCCGGACGTACCTTCCCCGCGTATCGCGCCGCGCCCGCGCACGGCAGGTTAGCCGCCGCGGGCAACCCCGGAGTTTCCATGTCCCTCTTCGGCACCAGCGCCCCCGACACCCCCGCCCCGCCCGTCGACATCCCCGGCGAGGGCACGCTCACCGCCACGTTCGTGACCAGCATGGGCGACGTCGTCGTCGAGCTGCTCGAGAAGGAGGCGCCCCGCAGCGTCGCCAACTTCGTCGGGCTGGCCACCGGCATCGTGGAGTGGACCGATCCCTCCGGCGCCACGACGAAGCGCCCGCTCTACGACGGCACCGACTTCCACCGCGTCATCCCCGACTTCATGATCCAGGGCGGCGATCCGCGCGGCAACGGCACCGGCGGCCCCGGCTTCCGCTGGAAGGACGAGGCGAGCGCCCTCAAGATCAAGCACGACCGCGGCGGCCTGCTGTCCATGGCGAACGCCGGCCCCAACACCAACGGCAGCCAGTTCTTCCTCACCGAGGTCGCGACGCCGTGGCTCGACGGCAAGCACGCCGTGTTCGGCCGCGTCACGAAGGGCCTCGACGTGATCCAGAAGATCGCGCGCGTCCCGACCGGCGCAAACAACCGCCCGCTCACGAACGTGAAGCTCGTGAAGGTCGTCATCGCGCGGGGCTGATCCCGCTGGCTCCTGGGGCGGGGGAGGCTCACGCCGCCCCCTCGCGGCCGCCGCCGGGCGGCGACCTTCGGGGGCAGGGTCCGGCGCTCGCCGAGCCTGGCTCGGCGCCGCCTTCGGCGGACGCGTCCTCCCCACGCGCGCCGCTCGAGGCCCCGGACGGGGCCAACCGCGGCGGCGTGCCCGCAACGCCCCCGGGCGACGCGCGTCAGGCGGGGCGCGGCGGCAGGGTGTCGAGGAACGCCTCGACACACCGCCGGATCTCGTCGCGGCTGCGGCGGAACGCGAAGATCCAACGGCCGTAGGGGTCGTCGATCTCGACCACGCCGCCGAAGGTGCCGAGCAGCTGCACCTTCCCGTCGGAGGACGGGTGGTGCGTGCGCACCCACTGGCCGTGCCGCACCTCCATGACGAGGATGCGGTCGGCCCAGTCCACCAGCGCGGCCGAGACCGGCTGGCTCGCGTGGAGCGCCAGCTCCCCGCCCACCTCTCCGACCGCCTTCACGGCGTTGGAGGCCGCCGCCTGGTCGGGCAGCGCGTGCGTGCCGGCGCTCGCGACGTCGAGCCGCCAGCCGCGCGCCAGCGCGTATCGGCGCGCCAGGGCCTCCGCCATCGGCGAGCGGCAGATGTTCGCGGTGCACACGAACAGCACGCGGTGCGGGCGCGCCCCGGCGGGGGGCGTTGCGGGGGGATGTCCCCCCGCCCCAGGAGGGGTCACTCCGTCACCGCCAGGCGGATGTGCCGCGCGAGGTGCCGCTGCAGGTCGGACTGGAACCGGCCGCGCAGGAGCGTCCAGATCGGCGTGCGCTGGGTCTGGCCGATGACGACCGTGTCGCAGCCCAGCTCGTCGGCGGCGTCCGCCACGCTCTGGGCCGCGGAGTGCGACAGCGCCCACACGCACACCGGCTCCAGGCCCTCGGCGCGCACGAACTCGGCGCCGCGCGCGAGCACCGCCACGCCCTCGGGCGTCGGCGCCGCGAGCTGCGGGTAGAACAGGCCGGGCACCTCGTCGACGTAGAGCACGTACAGCCGGGTCTGCCCGCGGGCGCGCGCGCGTACCGCCGCCTCCGCGAAGATCCGGGCGTCCGGCCCGCGCACCGCTACGAGGATCCCGGCGGTCTCCTCGCGCGGGAGCTCGCGCGCCTGCGCCACGGTGCGGTAGTCCACGTCCCCGGACGGCACGACGGTGGGCGGCGCCATCCGCGGCAGGGCGCTCACCCAGCGGTCCAGGAGCCCGCGCTGCGCGGCCCACGCGAACCCCACGCCGAGCGCGGTGAGCACGCCGCCGTAGAGCGTCGCCCACGGCTTGGCGACGAGATTCACGCCGAACGCCACGACCACCGCCACGCTCGTCAACACCCCGAGGGCCATGCGCCACCCGCGCGCGCCCTCGCGCCAGCGGAGCACGTCGATTCCGACGCTGTTGAGCACGAAGCAACCCAGCAGCCCGAAGGCGTAGAGCTCGCCCAGCGCGCTCAGGCTGCCGCGCGCGAACACCACCACCGCGGCGGGCAGGAGCGTGCTCACCAGGATCGCGCGCCACGGCGTCTGGAAGCGGTGGGACAGCGCGCCCATCCATTCGGGCAGGAAGCTGCGCCGCGCGAGGGCCATCTGCACGTGGTAGTTCCCGATGATCGCGGTGTTCGCGGCGAACAGGAGCAGCGTCGCGGCCGTGGTCACCGTGGCGAGCTTCAGGCCCATGCCGCCCCACACGCCCGCGAGCTCCGAGATGAAGCGCGACGAGCCGGTGGCCTTCACCTCCGGCGGCAGGGAGAGCGTGGACAGGAACGTGAGCGTCGGCGCCATGACGAGCACCGTGGCCACGACCGCGATCATGCCGCGGCGCGGCGTGGCGTCGAGATCGCGCATGGCAGGCGAGAGCTGCGCCATCGACTCCAGCCCGGAGAACGCCAGCCACGCGCCGGCGTAGCCCGCGAGCGCCTGACCCGGGGTGAGCATGCGCAGGCGGCCCGCCTCCGCCGCGAGGTCCTGCCACGCGGACGCCGGCACGTTCGCCAGCGCCACCCCCGCCACGACGACGTTCACCGCCAGCGCGGACAGCGCCAGCACGCTGCTCACCCGGGCCGACTCCCGGATCCCCACGATGTTGAGGCCGCACAGCACCGCGAGGCACCCGAGCGTGGCCGGCACCACGGCGCCGCCCAGCGGCAGCACGCTGTCGATGTAGTAGACGCCGCTCAGCGCGCTGATCGCCACGGTGAGGAAGTAGTCCACCATGATGAGCTGCCCGCCCATGCAGCCCCACCACGGCCCGAAGGCCTGATCGGCGAGGCTCACCACCCCGCCGCCTCCGGGGAACCGGCGCGCGACCTCCACGATCTTGCCGGCAAGCAGCACGAGCGCCGCCATCGTGGAGAGCACGAAGAAGCCCGCGCGATCGCCGGTGGCGTCGTAGAGGATGCCGGGCACGTAGTACACCGACGTGCCGATGTCGCAGAACACCACGGCCCAGACGAGGAACCAGCCAAGTCGACCCGCCGAGCGCGGCATGATAAATCTCCGGGGTCCGGTGCGTGCGGCGGAGGTTCTACACCCTCGGCACGGTGGGAGCAATCCCCATGGGGCGGAGGGGGACACCCCCTCCGCAACGCCTCCCCCTCCGGCGCGAACGCACGACCCGGTGACGCTTGCCCCTCTCGCGCAGATCCGACACGCTGCACGCCATGAACCGGCGCCTCTGGCGCGACCTCGGGTTCCACGAGCCGCAACCCGCGATTCTCCCCTTCCTTCCATGCCTCGTCGTGGCCTGGGCCGACGACCGCGCCGGGGAGCGCGAGTGCGAGCGCATCCGAAGCCACGCCGGCCGCCTGCCGCCGCACCTCGCCGATTGGCTGGAGAAGCGGCTCGAGCACCCGCCCGGCCCCTATTTCCGCTACCAGGTGCTCCACCTGCTCGCCTTCATGGTCAACACCTGGAAGCGCGAGCTCCGGGAAGGCGGCGACTGGGCCGAGACCGGCGAGGAATGGGCGCGCGAGCTGCTCTCGGCACAGCCGTGGATGCGCCGCATGTTCGGCGGCGTCGACGCCGAGCGCGAGGAGCTGGAGGCCCTCCACGACGCGCTCCAGCAGCACGACATGATGGCCACCGACCGGCTCTGGTCGCTGGCGCGCGGCGCCCACGCCGTCGGGGAACCGCGCCACGTCGTCGTCGTCCACGAGGATCACGACCAGTACGCGTACGCCATGGCCGTGGTGCTGGAGGGCGGCGACGAGCGCATCGCCGTCGGGACCTTCGGGACGCTCGTGCGGGCCGAGGACCTCCCCGAGGACGAGCTGCGCGCGGTCCTGGCACGCACCCGCCACCTCTTCGAGCACGAGCGGTGGGCCGCCGTCGCGGAGCGCATGGCGCAGCGCGGACGCGCGCTCACCACCCACCAGCTCCAGGCGCTGCGGGACGACCTCGAGGCCCGCCTGGGCTGCCCCTTCGAGGAGGTCGACCCCAGCGAGCTCGCCTACCTCGAGGACGCGCTCGCGGCGGATGCCCAGTGGATGAGCTGGATCCCCGGCCAGGTCGAGGAGCTGTGCATCGACCGCGCGCGGGTGCTCCGCGCGAGCGCGCCGGGGACCTTCGACGCGCCCCGGGACACCGTCACCGCCACCGTGGCGCAGACGCTCGTCCCGGGCCCGCGCGGCATGGCCTACCGCATCCTTTCGCTGGACACCGACGACCAGCAGCTGCGCCTGGCGAGCCCCGTCGTGACGGAGGACCCGCCGTCGGACGAGGCCATCGCGCTGCTCGCCCGGATCCTGCCGGCCACCTGCGACCCGCTCCAGCAACTGGTCCTGTGCCCGAGCGCCGGGGAGGTGCACTGGGTCGCGGAGGTGCATTCCGCCCTGCCGGACGCCCCGTGCCGCACCCGGGAGCCCCTGCCCGACGGGCGCGCGCTGCTCGTTCCGCCGTGGGTGCTCCTGCGCGCGGCGGCGGCGCTCGGCCGTGGGGTGTTCTCCGCGCGCCGGCGCATCCGCCCCGACGACGCGGCCGCACCGGCCTAGGCCGCTTCCGCGGCGGTGAGCCAGAGGCCCACCGCGGCCACCACCGCCGCCCCGCCGGCCGAGGGCACCGCCAGGGCGAACGCGGCGCGCGCCGGCGGCCACGCCAGCGCCCCGACCACCGCTGCCGCCACGACGGCGCACGCCGCCCGCGCCGCCCACGAGGACGACGCGACGCCCGCGCCCGCGCCGGTGGCGTCGACACCCGCGGAGAGGTGGACGATCTGCAGGGCCCCGTGGCCCAGCACGATGCCGAGCGCCAGGGTCCGCGCCTCCGCCACGCCGGAGGCCCCCCACACCCACCCGACGACCGCGGCGGCCCCGAGCGCGCGCAGGGCGCCGGCGAGCACGTCGTGCATGCGTGCGGGCGGAAGCAGCGGGCTGTGGCGCGGGTCGGGCTCCGGGGGCCGCACCGCCACGGACGGGTCGACGACCGTGCGCTCGAAGGCCAGCGCCGCGACCGGATCGATGAACAGCTCCAGGGCCGCCACGTGCGCCGGCAAGAGCAGCAGCGGCAGGCCGGCGAGCGGCGCAAGCACCGCGAGCAGCGCGATCGGGGCGTGCACGGACACCAGCCAGGCCAGCGCGCCGCGCAGCGCATCGGCCAGCCGCCGTCCCTCCGCGATGCCCGCGACCAGCACCTCCAGGTCCTCGTCGACGAGCACCACGGACGCGGCCTCCCGCGCCACGTCCGCGCCGCGCCCCATGGCAAGCCCGACCTCCGCCGCGCGCAGGGCCGGCGCGTCGTTGACCCCGTCGCCGGTCATGGCCACGACGGCGCCGCCCCGCTGGAGCGCCTGCACGATGCGCAGCTTCTGCGACGGACGCACGCGCGCCCAGGCGTCCCCGCGGACGAGTGCCGCGTCCAGCTCGCCGTCGGTCATCGCCTCGAGCGCATCCCCGGTGTGGACGTGGATCGCGGGGAGGCCGGCGGCGCGCGCCACCGCGCGCGCGGTGCCCACGTGGTCCCCCGTCACGAGGATGACGCGCACGCCCATGCGCCCGAGCGCCGCCACGGCGGCCGGCGCCGAGGGACGGACCGGGTCGGCCACCGCGACCAGCCCCTCCCATCGGCCATCCGAGGCAGGTGGCTCCGCGCCGGCCGACCATCCCTCCGGAAACGTCCACGTGGCGACGCCGAGGACCCGCATGCCCTCCTCCGCCAGCGCGGCCGCCGCCGCCAGGGCGTCCGTCCGGAGAGCGTCATCCACCGCGCAGCGTGCCAGCAACGCCTCGGGCGCGCCCTTGGCCGCCACGCGCACGGTCCCGTCCGGCGCGCGCCACGCGTGGGCGTGGAGGGGCCGACCGTCGCCCTGGGCCCAGTCCGCCATGCGCGGCGCGGTGCCCTGGGCCCCCGCGGGCGCGCTGGCGAGGATGGCCTGCTCCAATGGATCGGCGCTTCCTGGCTCGCTGGCGCGCGCGGCCGCCGTCAGGAGGGCGTCGTCCGGTCCGGCCGGGGGGCGTTGCGGGGGGATGTCCCCCCGCCCCACGAACGACGGCCGCCAGAACCCCGACGACCGCGTCCACGTCGCCGCGAGGGTCATGCGATTCGTCGTGAGCGTGCCCGTCTTGTCGACGCAGAGGACGTGGACGGCCCCGAGGGTCTCGAGCGTGTCGAGGCGCCGCGCCACCAGCCCGCTGCGCGCCAGGCGGTGCGCCGACAACGCCAGCAGCACGTTGCGCACCACCGGCAGCTCCTCGGGGATCACCGCCACCCCGAGCACGATTCCCGCCAGCAGTCCGCCGGTCCAGTCCCCGCGCACGAGCCCGTGCAACGCGACGACTCCCGCGCACGCCACGGCGCCGAGCACGCCGAGCGCGCGCACCGCATGCCGCACCTGCAGCGCCCGCGGGCCGGTCGGCCGCACCTCGCGGAGGGCCCGCCCCATCCTCCCGAGCTCCGTGTCGGCGCCCGTCGCGTCCACGTCGGCCTCGGCGGCCCCGGCGACGACGAGCGAACCGGCACGCACGCGCGCACCGGCCGTCGGCTCCTCGGGGAGTGCCTCGCCCGTGAACGAGGACGCATCCACGCGCACCCCGCGCGTCTCGGCCACCACCGCGTCCGCCGGAACCCGATCGCCCTCGGACAGAAGGAGGCGATCGCCGCGCACGACCGCCTCGGCCGCAATCCGTCGGGGGACGCCGCCGCGCCGGACCCGCGCGTGCGCCGCCACGTGGACCTCCAGCGCGCGCAGGATGCGGGCCGCGCGGCGGGCCTGCCAGATCGCGAGGCCCGCTGCCACGCAGCACGCGGCGAGCACGACGCGCGCGTCCTCCACGTCCCCGGCCACGGCGTACACGGCGGCGGCGGCCACGAGCAGCAGCACCGTGGGGTCCGCGACACCCTCCCACCATGGCGCGCCACGTCGACCCGGGGGCCGGTTGGGACCCCACCGCGCCAGGCGTCGCGCCGCCTCGTCCTCGGAGAGTCCTGCCGCGGCGTCGTCGGGGTCCATGGTCCGGGAATGCGCACCGGCGTGAGCGGCCGCACGCCCTCGCCGACCCGCCCGCCCGCGCCTACGGGATAGGAGGATGACACGATGCACGGCGACCCGATGGCAGCCCTGAATCTCGGCGGGAACTGGACGCCGCGCACGCGCGCCGCGCTGCTCGCGCTGTTTGCGATCTACGTCGCCCAGCTCGTGGTGCCGGGGGTGCTCGAGCCGCTCCTGGCGTGGCAGGCGGGGGGCGCGTTCCGTCCCTGGCAGCCCGCCACGGCGTTCCTGCTCGGCGGCCCCACGCCGGTGTCGGCGCTGCTGGAATGGGTGGCGCTGTTCTTCCTGCTCACGCCCGTGGAACGCGCCCTCGGCGTGCGCGACACCTGGCTCGGCGGCCTCGTCGCGTGGGCGTGCGGGGTGGCGTTCGCCGGCGGACTGCAGGCCGCGGGTCTCGTGGCGGTCCCGGCGGGCGGGTGGCTCGGCCTCGCCCCGCTGCTGGCCGCGCTCGTGAGCTGGTTCGGCTGGGCGAACCCGACCGCGCGGATCCTGCTGATGTTCGTGATCCCGGTGCGCGCCGACCTGCTCGCGTGGGCGACCGGGCTGCTGTCGTTCCTGTTTCTGCTGTACGCCCGCGACCTCGGCAGCGCGCTGTCCCTCGGCGCGTGGATGGGCGCCTGGACGTGGCTGCGCATCGGCGGCAGCGGCGCCATGCGGCGCGTGGGGCTCGCGTGGAAGCGTCGTCGCATCACGCGGGAGCTTCGCCGCTTCGAGGTGATCGACGGCGGGCGGACCGGCGGCGGCGCGCGCCGTTCCAAGCCCGAGGAGTGGGTGAACTGACGCCCTTGGGGCGGGGGGCTACCCGCCCCCTCGCGGCCGCCGCCGGGCGCGCGTGCGTCAGGGACGCGCGGAGAATCCGGTCGCGCCATCCCCGTCGACCGCAGCGCCGAACTCGTCGCCCGTCTCGGCCCAGCGGATCCCGAAGGACGAGTCGTTCGCGGGCGCCCGGCGGGTGTCGTCGGCAGGCCATGCGTACGTGTCGACGTCCCCGCCCGCGTCGAGGAACACGCCCTCGCTGCCGGCGATGCGCGTGCGGCCCGTGGATTCGTCGCACTCGCCGGAGTGGTTCCCGAGGCCGTAGCCGTAGGACGTGGCGGCCTCGTAGACGTCCGTGCCGTCGGTGTCGACGAAGATGCCCACGCCCTGGCAGTTGCTCGCGCCCATCGACAGGCTCGCCGAGCGGTAGCGGTCATCCCCGCCCTCGTCCACGAAGATGCCGAGCGAGAAGTCGTGGCCGGACCCGCCGTGGACAGAGAGCGGCGCGAACCGACCGCCGTGCACGTCGTCGCCCGCGCCGTCCATGAAGATGCCGAGCGCGAAGTGCGCCACGCCGGCCTGCATGTAGTAGAGCGCGTCGTAGGCGTCGTCGCCGGACGCGTCGGCGAGCAACCCCACGCCCTGCCAGTAGCCGGTGCCCTGCGAGAACACGCCGGCCTGGTACGAATCGTCGCCCGCCAGGTCGCGCAGCATGCCAAACCCGCCGCCCAGCCACGTCTCGTAGGCGTCGGCACGCATCCCGAAGCCAGCGCCCTGGCTGAAGCTCGAGTTGCCCTGCCCGCCGGGAAGCTGGGGGCTCGCGTAGAGCGTCACGCCACCGTAGTCCCGGCCGGGGTCCGCCCAATAGTCGTCGTTGCCGTCGACATCGACGAGCCAGCCCCCGCTGCCGACGTAGCCGAACCCCTGGCTGAACGCCCAGGAGCGGTACACGTCGTTGCCGCCGCCGTCGAGCAGCAGGCCGAGCCCGAACACGCCCGACCCCTGCGACGCCGCCTCGGCCTCGTAGGTGTCATCCCCACCGTCGTCGTGGAGCACCCCCACGCCGAGCGCGCCGGCGCCCTGGCTGCGCCGAAGCGAGCGGTACTGGTCGGTCCCGCCGCCCCGGTCGAACAGGAGCCCGACGCCATAGCGACCGGAGCCCTGGCGCGCGGTGTCCGACAGGCTCATCGGGTAGCCCCCGCGGGCCAGCCGGCCGTCCGCGTCCGATGGCAGCACCCCGTCGACGTCGTTCGGGTGCGCGACCTCGACGTAGCCGTAGCGGTCGTCTCCCTCGAGGTCGAGCAGCACGGACACCGGGTTGAAGGCATCCGCGTTGGCACCCGCCGCGCCGGTGTAGGTGTCGTCACCGCCGAGCTCGATGTGCAGGAGGACGGGATCCTCGTCCGCGGTGTGCGTGTCGTCGCCTCGGGGCGAGATGCGGATCGCGCCGGCCTCCGTCTGGAAGGTCCAGGCCACGTCCACGTCGCGGACCGCGCTCCAGTCGACCTCCTCGACGGCCCAGGCCACCGCGCGCGCCGACACCGCGAGCGACCGCGGCCCGTCGCTGGAGCCGTACCATGCGCGGTACCAGTCCATCTCGTCGGGGTCCGTGATGTCGGGCAGGGCGGACCCGCCCAGGATCACGTCCCCTGCGTCCCGGTACAGGCGGGCGGTGAGACGGCGGTAGTCGTTCTCCACGGCGGCGTCCATGGCGAACCGCGCGCGCACCGCCCCGGTGAGGACGGGCAGCAGCGTTCCCAGGAGATCCGCGAGCGGTGCCGGCACCTGCGACGCCCGGGCCGGATCGTCCCCGCCGCCTGCCGCCTCCACGAGGTCGGCCAGCGCAGCCTCGAGCCCATTCGCCTCGAGCGTGGGCGGAAGCGGCGATACGGGCGCGTCGGCCCATGGCGCCATCGCCCCGAGCGTCGCTGCGACCGGATGGAACGCTCTCGCCGCCGTGTCCGCGTCCGCCTGCTGCTGGCGCGCCACGCACGACGCGTGCATCGGCGCGTGGTGGGACGCGGCGAACCACGAGAGCGGCATGTCCTCGACGAGCCGCGAGAACGACGACCATTCGCGCTCGGTGGTTCCGAGCGCCTCCCGCGCGAGGCCGGCGCCGGAGAGCGCCGAATCGAGCAGGTCGTAGGCAGCCGCCTCGTCGCAGGACACGGCGGGCGCGGCTCGATCCCACAGCGCGGCCTCCACGATCGGCGGGGTCTCCTTGCCGTCGCAGGCGAGCAGCGGGAGCAACACGAGACGGAGGATCATGCGACGTCCTTTCGGCGGGAGGGGGTACGGCGGCGCAGGCTCACGGCGAGGCACGCCGCCGCGAGCACCAGGCCGGTCGTGGGCGTGCCGGGGGCGGTGGCGCAGCCGCGCAGGCCGCGGGGTACCTCGACAGGCGCTTGCGGCTCGGTGGTGGTCGGGGGTGTCGTGGGCGTGCCGGTGTCCGCGGTGGAGCCCGTGTCGCCCCCGGTGTCCGCGCCGCCGGTGTCCGCCGAGCCGGTGTCCGTGCCGCCGGTGTCGCCGGTATCGCCGGAACCGGTGTCCCCGGGCACGATGACGCAGTCCTCATCGGTCGTTCCGTCGCAGTCCTCGTCACCGCGGCCACAGCCATCGGAGGCCACGCCCGGGTGACGCGCGGCGTCGGTGTCATCGCAGTCCGTTCCGCCGTGGCCCGCGGCCCGCACGCCGTCGTGGTCCGCGTCGTAGTCGTCGTCGGAGGCGCAGTCGGCGTCGCGCCCGTCGTAGGGCACGTCGCTTGCGCCGGGATGCACGGCCGGGTCGGCGTCGTCGCAGTCGGCGCCCGCCGCGTGGCCGTCCCCATCGCAGTCCGGGCAGGTGCCACCGACCGGATCGGTCCCGTCGCAATCGGCGTCCACGCCGTCGCCCGCCGCGTCCGACGCGCCGGGGTGCACCGTGGCGTCGCCGTCGTCGCAGTCGACGCCGCCCGCCTCGACGGCATCCCATCCATCGCCGTCGACGTCGTACTCGTCCGCGCCGTCGCAGTTGCCGTCCACTCCGTCGTACGCGGGGTCGATGGCACCCGGGCCCACCGTGGCGTCCGTGTCGTCGCAGTCCACCCCGCCGTACCACGCGACGACGAACCCATCGCCGTCCCGGTCGTAGTCGTCTGCGCCATCGCAGTCGCTGTCGATGCCGTCGTACGGGAAGTCCTGCGCCCCCGGACGGATCACGCGGGACGTGTCGTCGCAGTCCGTTCCACCGTACGCGATCGGCGCGAGGCCATCGCCATCGGCATCGAAATCATCCTGCCCTCCGCAGTCGGCATCGAGACCGTCGTAGGGCGCGTCGGCCGCCCCGGGGTGGACGGTGGCCCGCGAGTCGTCGCAGTCCTGCGCCCGCGCCACATGGCCAGAGGGCTGAACACACGCGGCGACCGAACGGATGGCGCTGCCGAACCCGTCGGCGTCGCCGTCCTGGTACCAGGTGCCGCGCGATGACGGGAGCACATCGACGTCCGCGTCGTCCGCGACGCCGTCGCAGTCCTCGTCGCGCGCATCCGCGTCGCAGACCTCGGTCGCGCCGGGGTGGACCCCGACGCGGGTGTCGTCGCAGTCGGTCGACACGCGCACGTAGCCATCGGGCCGCACACACTGGACGAGCTCCTCCGCGGCGTCGCCGAACCCGTCGGCATCCGCATCGGCGAACCAGGAGGTGTCGGGGTTGCTCGCAGCATCCGTGTCGTCGCAGTCCTCGTCGTTCGCCACGTGGCCGTCCGGCACGTCGCAGGCCGCCTGCGTGTCGCCCGCGTCGCCGTAGCCGTCGGCGTCACCGTCGCGGTACCAGTCGACGAAGCCCGCGGCGTCGACGGACACGTCGGCGTCGTCGGCGAGACCGTCGCAATCCTCGTCGAGGTCGTCTCCGTCGCAGCGCTCGACCGCATCGGGATGCACCGCATCGTCCGCGTCGTCACAGTCCTCATCGTTCCCGACGTAGGCCGACGGAACGTCGCAGCGCGCGAGGGTGAGGGCCGGGTCCCCGAAGCCGTCTCCGTCGCCATCCGCGTACCAGGTCGCGCGCGACCCCGAGGACACGTCGGCATCGGCGTCATCGGCGAGACCGTCGCAGTCCTCGTCTACGTCCGCGGCGTCGCACACCTCGCTCGCGCCGGGATTCACCGACCCGCCGGTGGCCGGCGAATCGTCGCAATCCGTCGACGTCGCCGCGTACCCGGACGGAAGGTCGCAGAACGACGCGGCCGTCGACCCGCCGTAGCCGTCCCCGTCCGCATCCGCCCAGTACACCGTCTTGCCGGCTTCGGACGCGGAGACGTCCGCGTTGTCGGCCACGCCGTCGCAGTCCTCGTCCACGTCCGCCGCGTCGCACACCTCGCTCGCGCCGGGGTTCACCGACCCGCCGGTGGCCGGCGAATCGTCGCAATCCGTCGACGTCGCGACGTACCCGCCCGGACGGTCGCAGAACGACGCGGCCGTCGACCCGCCGTAGCCGTCCCCGTCCGCATCCGCCCAGAACACCGTCTTGCCGGCTTCGGACGCGGAGACGTCCGCGTTGTCGGCCATGCCGTCGCAGTCCTCGTCCACGTCCGCCGCGTCGCACACCTCGCTCGCGCCGGGGTGCACGCCGGCACCGGTCACCGGAGAGTCGTCGCAGTCTCGATCATCGGCCACGAAACCCGACGGCGCGGCGCAGGCGTCGCGTGTCGAGAGACGCTCGCCATAGGAGTCGCCGTCCTCGTCCGCGTACCACGTGAGGCGGGTCGCGGGATCGACGTCGGAGTCGTCATCATCGACGTCCCCGTCGCAGTCCTCGTCCACGTCGAACGCGTCGCATCGCTCCGTGGCGTCGGGATTCACGCCCGCTCCGGTGGCCGGCGCGTCGTCGCAGTCGGTCCCGTCCGCGACGAAGCCGTCGGGGGCGTCACACGCGGCGTCGGACACGGCCGCGTCACCGAAGCCGTCGAGATCGTGATCGGCGTACCAGGTGGAGAACCCGGCGGCGAGCACGTCCGGATCGGCGTCGTCACGCAATCCGTCGCAATCCTCGTCCACGTCGTCCGGATCGCACCGTTCGCCGGCGCCCGGGTGGATGGCGGCGCGCGTGTCATCGCAGTCGTCGGCGTGCGCGACGTGACCCGACGGGGCCGCGCAGGCACGCGCGACGATGGACGCGTCCCCGTGCGCGTCGCCGTCCGCGTCGCGGTACCAGGCGAGACGGCTCGAGAGGTCGAGATCGGGGTCACCGTCCTCCGCGAGACCGTCGCAGTCCTGGTCCACGTCGCCCGGATCGCACACCTCGATCGCGCCCGGGTGCACCGAGGCGCCCGTCGCGGGCGAATCGTCGCAGTCCGTCGCGTCGGCCACGAAGCCCTCCGGCGCGACGCACGCCGCGTCCGGCAGCGCAGCGTCGCCGAAGCCGTCGCCATCGAGGTCGGCGTACCAGGTGGAGAGGCTGGCGGGGAGGACGTCCGGATCCCCGTCGTCGGCCAGGCCGTCGCAGTCGTCGTCCGTGCCGTTGCAGACCTCGTCCGCATCCGGATGGACCTCCGGATCCTCGGGTTCGCAGTCGTCGGCGTCGTAGACGTAGCCCGTGGGACGCGTGCACGTCGGAGCGCCCCAGGGGGCGAGGACGTCGCCATGGCCGTCTCCGTCCGCATCCTCGTACCACTCGGTGTCGGGCGTGACGGCGGCGTCCGAGTCGTCGCAATCCGTGTCGTCCGAGACGAACCCTGCCGTCACGTCGCAGGCCGCGCGCGGCGATGCCGCATCCCCGAAACCGTCCCCGTCGACGTCTGCGTACCAGGTCGCGTATCCGGCCGGATTCACGCTTCCGTCGGCGTCGTCGCGCGCGCCGTCGCAGTCCTCGTCCACGTCGGCCGCATCGCAGACCTCGACCGCGCCCGGGTGGATGGCGGCGATGCCGTCGTCGCAGTCGGACGCATCGCGGACGTGGCCGCTGACCGGCGTGCACGACGCGACCGAGTCGGTGGCGTCGCCGTAGGAATCGCCGTCGCCATCGAGGTACCACCGCGTCGCGGGAGACAGGGACGCGTCCCCGTCGTCGCAGTCGCCGTCGACGGATGCGTAGCCGCTCGCAGGATCGCAGGAGAGCACGGTGTCGGTGCCGACGCCGTAGCCGTCCCCGTCGAGGTCCGCGTACTGGACGAGGCGCGAGTCCGGATCGACATCGGAGTCCGCGTCGTCCGCGGCACCGTCGCAGTCCTCGTCGGCGTCTTCGGCATCGCAGCGCTCGACCGCGCCCGGACGCACATCCGCGCGCGTGTCGTCGCAGTCGTCCGCGTCGGCCACGAAGCCGCCCGGGACGTCGCAGGCGCCCCGGGGGGCGACCGGATCGCCATGGCCGTCGGAGTCCGTGTCCGCGTACCACACCGTGTACCCGGCGGGATCGACATCGGAATCCGCGTCGTCCTCGGCACCGTCGCAGTCCTCGTCGACGTCCGCGGCGTCGCACACCTCGGTGGCGCCGGGGTGGATGGTCGCGCGCTGCTCGTCGCAATCGCCGGACGCCGCGACCCAGGCCTCGGGCAGGCCGGTCGGGGCGTCACAGGCCTGGACCGTCCGCGCCGTGTCGCCCCATCCGTCGCCGTCGGCGTCGGCGTACCACGGGGTCCGGCTCGCGGAGGCGACCGAAGGATCGGTGTCGTCGACGGCGCTGTCACAGTCCTCGTCGACGTTCGCGGCGTCGCACACCTCGGCGCCGGCGGGCGACACATCGGCGCGGGCATCGTCACAGTCCCCTGCCTGCGCGACGTGTCCGTCCGGCGCCGCGCACGCCGCCGCGGGCCGCGTCGCATCGCCGTAGCCGTCGGAGTCGCCGTCCGCGTACCAGGTTGCGCGGCTGCCCGGCGCCACGCTCGGATCCGCGTCGTCGACCCTGGCGTCGCAATCCTCGTCGACGTCGGCCGCATCGCACACTTCCGTCGCGAGCGGCGAGATGTCGGCATCCTCGTCGTCACAGTCGGTCGCGCTGCTCACGGTGCCGGGCGGCTGGGCGCACGCCACCACCGGATGGACGGCGTCGCCGAACCCGTCGGCATCCGCGTCGGCGTACCAGGTCGGCGCCGCGCCGATCAGGCCGGAGGTGTCGTCGCAGTCGTCCCCGTTGCCGACGAAACCCACCGGTGCCACGCAGGCCACCTGCGGGACCGTGGCATCCCCGAGCCCGTCGCCATCCGCGTCCGCGTACCACACGGTCTCCGGCGAAATGTCCGGGTCCGAATCGTCGCAGTCCGACGAGTCGGCGACGTGGTCTGCAGGCGCGTCGCACGCGGCCGCCAGGGCATCGAGGTCGCCGTATCCGTCGGAGTCCGCGTCGGCGTACCACGCGACGTACCCGGCCGACGCCACGCTCGCATCGGCGTCATCGGCCATGCCGTCGCAGTCCTCGTCGACGTTCGCCGGGTCGCACACCTCGGCGCCGTCGGGACTCACGTCGGCACGGGAATCCATGCAGTCGCCGGCGCGCGCCACCCACGGCTCCGGCCGCCCCGAGGGGACGTCACATCCCACGCGGACGCGCGCGGCGTCGCCCCACCCGTCGGCGTCCGTGTCGGCGTACCAGGCCGACTGGGTCGCGACCGACACGCTCGGATCGGCATCCTCGGCCAGGCCGTCGCAGTCCTCGTCGGTGTTCGCCGCGTCGCACACCTCGGCGCCGGCCGGGGAGATGCCGGGGTTGCCATCGGCGCAGTCGTCGTCGTTGTCGACGTACCCTGCCACCGGATCGCACGATGCGAGGCTCGCATCGGTCCTGCCGTAGCCGTCCCCGTCCCCGTCGGCCCAGCGCGTCACGCGGTTCGGCGGCACGCTGTCGGTGTCCGCGTCGTCGGCCGCGCCGTCGCAGTCCTCGTCGAGTTGGAAGGGGTCGCACGCCTCGGAGGCGTCGGGGTTCACATCGGGGCGACCGTCGTCACAGTCGTCGCCGTCCGCCACCGCACCCGGCGGCTGGAGGCAGCCCAGCACCGGCGCGTCGACGTCGCCATGGCCGTCCCCGTCGGTGTCCGCGTACCACACGAGCGCCGGCGACACCGCCGCGTCCAGGTCGTTGCAGTCGTCGTCGTTGGCGACGCGCCCGGCAGGCTGCGCACAGGCGAGGACCGGCGGTGCGTGCATGTCGCCGTGGGTGTCCCCGTCGGAATCGGGGTACCAGCTTTCCTGGCTGGCCGCATCGACGTCGTCATCCGCGTCGTCCGCCTTGGCGTCGCAGTCCTCGTCGACGTCGAGGGCGTCGCACACCTCGGTCGCCCCAGGGTGCACGTCGGGGTTCGTCGTGGCACAGTCCCCGTCGCGCGCCACCCAGGCCTCGGGCAGACCGACCGGCGTGTCACACGACGCGCGCGTCCGGGACGCGTCGCCCCAGCCGTCGGCGTCCACATCCGCGTACCACGTGCCGCGGGTCGCGCCCGACACGGTCGGATCGGCGTCATCGGAGGCACCGTCGCAGTCCTCGTCGGCGTCCCCCGCGTCGCACACCTCCGCGGCGCCGGGGTGGACCGAGGAGTCCTCGTCGTCGCAGTCGTCGGGAGTCGCGGCGTAGCCAGAGGGCTGCAGGCAGGCGCGCGTGGTGACCCCGGACACGCCGTGCCCGTCCCCGTCGGCATCCGCGTACCACGTCAGGTCGGGCGACACGGCGGCGTCGGTGTCGTCGCAGTCGCCCTGCCGCTCCGTGTAGCCGTCCGAGTCCGCATCATCGAGCCCGGGCGTGGCGAAGCGAAGGTCGTCGATGCCGAAGGCGACGGTGTTGCTCGCGACGCGCAGCTCGTCCACGGGCATCTCGAAGGTGAGGCCGACGAAGGCCGTCGTCGTCGGGAGCGTCTGCGCATAGGTGACCGTACGCGTGTAGACGCGCTCGCCGTCCACCCAGCCCTCGATGGCGAGCGTGCCGGAACCGCCGATCACGGAGAACGCCACCGCGGGCTGATGTTCACGGAACGCCAGGGTGACGCCGCCGTCCACCTCCGCGGCGCGGACCCCGAAGGCCGGCTCCGCGCCGATCATGGCGGCGCCGGAGATCGTCGCACCCGCGTCCGCCGTGAACGTCACGCCGCTCGCGGCGTACTGCGACGCGATGGGCTCGTCCTCGGCGATGGCATTGAAATCCACGGTCTGCAGCGGAAAGCCCGCCGGCAGGGCGGCCTCCCAGTCCGGAGCCGCATCCTCGGCGACGAGCGCACCCCCGTCGACGCGCCCGTCGCAGTCATCATCGAACCCGTTGGTGTAGTCCTCCACGGTGGCGGCGTCGTGGTAGCGGATGGCGTCGACGCCGAAGGCCCGCCGGACCCCGGGAATCGCGGACGCCTGCACGGTGACGGAGCACACCGGCCGCGAGAAGTTCATGCCCACGAACGCGCCGCCCGGGCGATCCTGCGCGTCGAGGTCCTGCGTCCAGACCACGTGGGTGGTTCCCGCGCCATCCCCGGCGCTGAACGTGAACGGACCGAGTCCGTCGAGCACCTGCAACGCCAGCCCGTCGGTGGGGACGCCGAAGTCGAGCGTGAGCGACGCGCCGGCACCGAGGGGAGGCAGCGCGAGCTTGCCACCGAGGAGGCCCTCGGGCAACGCACCGTAGACGACGGTGTCCACGGCCAACGACGGAGAGAACTGGACGTCCCCCGACGCGGCCACCAGGTCCCCGTTCGCACGCTCCTCGAAGCCGATCGCCGCGAACGACGCCGGCGTGCCGCCGAGCGCCTCCACGTCATGGTTCCACCCGGACACGGTCGTGCGGGTGGCGACCCGCCCGTCGCGCCAGCCGTCGCAATCGGCGTCGATCCCGTCGCCGGCCAGGTCGATAGCCCCCGCGAACACCGCGGGGTCGGTGTCGTCGCAGTCCGGACCCCCGACGTCGGCGGTGACCTGCCCGTCGCCGTCGTCGTCCACGAAATCCGGACGCCAGGTGTAGGTGTAGACCGCACCGGCGTTCTCGGCACCCCACGAATCCCCCGGGGCCGCGACGAAGAGCGGCGTGCGGTCCGTTTCGGGGCGCGCGGCGAGCGAGGTGCCCACGAGCGCCCCGCCGTGGACCCCCTCCACCGCCACGTCGGCGTCGTCCACGTACATCACGGACGACCAGACGGCGTCCCGCAGCACGTACACCACGCCCGCGCCGTTCGCCGCCGTGGTCTCGTTCGGGGCACCCACGACCAGGTCGTCGTGACCGTCGACGTCGATGTCGGCCACCGCGAGCGACTGTCCCAGCCGCGCGCTCGTACGGTTCTGCGTGGTCTCGTAGCCGATGGAGGATGCGGGCGAAGGGACGCCGGCGGACGTGCCCGGATCCGCGAAGACGAAGACGCGCCCCTCGTTCGCGCCGGAGACGTTCGCGTACGGTGCGCCCACCACGACGTCCTGCGCCAGCCCGCCGGTGAGCGCGCCCGCCGCGAGCGACCACCCGAAGCGCCCGCCCGCGACCGGTCCGGTCACCACCCACGCCGGCGCCCCGGAGACGGCGCCGGGGGCCCCGGGCGACAACGTCCAGGCGTTCACGGCGCCACGCACCTGGCCGCCGACGTCCTTGAAGGGAGCGCCGAACACGGCGTCCGCGTCGAGGTCGGCGTCCAGATCGACCAGCAGGACGGACTGGCCGAGTCCCTCCCCGGCACTCCCGCCCTCGAGATGGAACGCCGCGCTCGTGGCCACCGTGCGCGGGCCGCGCCAGCCGCCGCCGCTGCCGCCGAGCATCAGCCACGCGGAGCCGGCCAGGAGGTTGGACCCGGACGCGAAGTTCGGGGCACCGACCAGGACGTCGTCGGCGCCGTCCCCGTCGGCGTCGCCCACCGCGAACGCGCCCCCGAACCGCGAGCCGGAGGGCCCGGTCCAGGCCGCGCTCGCGGTGGTGGGCGTGTGCGACGCGCTCGAGAGCACGTCCTCCCACACGTACACGACGCCGGCGCCGGATTCCGCCTGCGGCGCACCCACGACGAGCTCGTCCAGGCCGTCCGCGTCGAGGTCGGCGAACGCGAGCGCGCGGCCGAGCCGCACGCCGGACGTGGGATGCGTGACGTGCACGGGGACGTCGTCGAGCCGCCCGCCGTCCGCCGGACGGGCCACCACGGTGACCTCGCCCGCGCCGAGGACCGGGCTTCCGATGGCGAGATCCGCCACGTCGTCCCCGTTCAGATCCCCCGCGGCGACGACCTCGCCCGCGCCGTCCAGCGCGGAGTCGCCGTACCACGGCATGGGGAGCTCTTCCGCGGTGACGGCGGGACGCGACGGCCGCACGCCGCGGTCGGCGATCCAGGCGGAGCGCCCGGACACCGGCGCCACGTCGCAGAGCCAGTCCACGCCCATGCCGCCGCCCCACCCGCCGGCGCGCACGGTGCCACCCGCGGCGAAGGCGACGTCGTCGTGCACGATGACGACCTCGGAGCGCCCCTCGAGGAGCCAGGCCTGGACGCGACCCGTCGCGGACCCGCCGTCCAGCCCCACGTCGTTCCAGCTCACCACGAAGACGCGGTTGGGCCAGCTACCGACGGTGCGCGTCGTGACGCGCGCGCCGTTCAACGGCGCGACGAGCACCGCCACGCCGCTGCCGGCCGCCGCGGTGGAGGGGCACCCGGCAGGCAGCGCGCCGCCGAAGAGGATGGCGCCGTCCGAGGTGATCGTGGCCGTGCCGAAGCTGTCCCCGAACGGCGCCACGTCGAACGGCAGCGTGACGGTCGCCGCGCCGTCCTCCGCGATGGCGAGCTGGGTGCCCCCGTCGATCCAGGCGTGCGGCGGCCCGCCGGTGGCGTTCGATGCGGTGGCGACCAGCGTGTTCGTCACGGTGGTCCCCGCCTGGGCGAGGAAGGTCACCGGGAGGAGGAGGGCGAGCAGGCGCATGGCGACACTCTAGCGCACGAAACGACGAAGCGTGGCATGCTCGCACGCATGGAACGACTGCTCGCCGCGCTCGCCGCGTGGGACCGCGCCCGAAGCCGCCCACGCTACCGCATCGTGGGATCCGCGGCGTGCCTCGTGCTGGGCGGCGCCGCCCACCTGGCCATGGCCGGCGCGCCCGACCCCGCGCGCGCCGCAGCGGCCATGACCGTGACGATGAGCGCGGCGTGGCTGGGCGGCGTGCTTCCGATGGCCGTCACCGCGCTCCTGCCGATCGTGGCGATGCCGCTGCTCGGGCTCGGGTCGGTACGGGAGGCCGCCGCCCCCTACGCCGATCCGCTCAACGTGCTGATGCTCGGCGGGTTCCTGCTGGCCGCGGCGATGGAGCAGGTGGGGCTGCATCGACGCGTGGTCGCGGCCATGCTCGCACCCGCGTGGATCCGCGCGACGCCCGGCCGCGTGGCGCTGGGCCTGATGGCGTCCGCCGCGACGGTGAGCGCCTTCGTGAACAACACCGCCGCGATGCTCATGATGCTGCCCACGGCGATGGCGCTGGCCTCCGCCCTCGGCGCCGACCGGCGCATGCGGGCCGCGTTCACGCTCGTCACGGCGTACGCCTGCTCCATCGGGGGGGTGGCCACGCTGGTGGGGACCGCCCCGAACGCGGTGCTCGCCGGGCTCGCGCCACGCGTGGCGGGACGCGAGATCACCTTCGTGGGCTGGCTCGGTGTCGGTGTCCCGTTCGTGCTGCTGGCCGTGCCGACCGCGTGGTGGATGGTCACCCGCGTGACGCTGCCGCTGCCGCGCGACCACCGGGCACCGCCCACGCCACCCCCGCACCCCGGACCGTGGAGCTTCGGCGAGCGTGCCGTGGGCGTGGTCGTGGGGGCGTGCCTGCTCGCGTGGCTGACCCGCAGCCCCGTGGACCTCGGCGCGGTGACGCTGCCCGGGTGGGGCCCCCACGTTCCCGGGAAGGTGGACGACGGGTTCGTGGCCATCGCGGGGGCGCTCGCGCTCTTCCTGCTCCCGGGGGAGGCGTTGCGGAGGGGGAGCCCCCCTCCGCCCCAGGACACCCACGGGGACGATGCGGACGAGGCGGCCTTCCTGCTGTCGTGGCGCCGCATGGCGCGGGCCGTGCCGTGGTCGGTGCTCGTGCTGATGGGCGGCGGGTTCGCGATGGCGGACGCCATCCAGCGCTCGGGTCTCAGCCACCAGCTTGCGCGCAGCGTGGCGCATCTCGGGGACCTTCCCCCGGTCCTCCAGGTGCTCGGCGTGTGCGTGGGAATCTCGTTCCTGAGCGCCTTCACCTCGAACACCGCCACGACCCAGGTGGCGCTGCCGTTGCTCGGCGCGGGGGCGGTCGCCGCGGGGATCGACCCTTTGGCCTGGATGGTCCCGGCCACGATCAGCGCCTCCTGCGACTTCGCCCTGGCCGTGGGGACCCCGCCGAACGCGATCGCCGCCGAGGCGGGCGACGTGACGCCCGGGGAGATGGCGGCCGCCGGCGTGGCGCTCAACGTGCTGTGCGCCCTCCTCGCGACCGCCGTGACGCTCGGCCCCGGGGCCCTGGCGCTCGCGCCCTGACGCGCCGCGCTCACCCTCGCGCGCGCGCCCACAGGTGGAGCAGGATCGTCAGCACCACGCTCACCAGAAGCGACGTCGCGAGCGGGAACCGCACGCTCCAGCCGTCCCCGCCCCAGGCGAGGTCGCCGGGCAGCCGGCCGAGGCCGAACCGCGCCCCCGCCCACAGAACGCCGCCGAGCACGGCGAGCCCGAGGCCGCCGAGGACCATCATCCGGCCGAGCTGCGCGACGGGATCGCCCATGCCTCCCCGGTAACCCCACCTGTACGCCTTGACACCCGCACGCGCGTTCAGTAGAATCGCGGCATGGAAGACCTCGCTCCGCGGCAACGCGAACTCCTCGACTTCATCGCGTCCTTCACCGACCAGAAGGGCGTGCCGCCCACGCTCCGCGAGATCGGCGAGGCGCTGGGAATCCGCAGCACGAACGGCGTCAGCGACCACGTGAAGGCGCTCGTGCGCAAGGGCTACCTCGCGCAGGTCGTCGGCGCGCGGGCCTCGCGCGGACTGCGGCTCACGGAGGCCTCGCGCGGCGGGTTCCGGCAGCAGAGCACCGTGGCGGTGCCGATCGTGGGGCGCGTGGCGGCCGGCCTCCCCATCCTGGCCGAGGAGAACTACGCGGGCACGCTGCACATGGACAGCGCGATGATGCCGAGCAACAGCCCGGTGTTCGCGCTCGTCGTGACCGGAAACTCGATGATCGAGGACGGAATCCTCGACGGGGACTACGTCTTCGTGCGTCAGCAGAGCTCCGCGCGCGTGGGCGACACCGTGGTGGCCATGGTCGACGGCGACGCCACCGTGAAGCGCTACGCCCGGGACGGCGCACGCGTGCGGCTCGACCCCGCCAACGCCGCCATGCAGCCGATCCTCGTCGACCCGACGCGCGCCTTCGAGATCCTCGGCGTGGTCATCGGGGTGTACCGTCGCTACCGGGTCTGAGTCCTGGGGCGGAGGGGGACACCCCCTCCGCAACGCCTCCCCCGACGCGCCGGGGCGTCACGCGGCACGCGCGCCGCTATGGCGGGAGCTCGGGGTCAACCTCGCGCTCGTCACGCTCGCGGTGCTGGTGCTCAACACCGCGCTCGGCGCGCTGGTCGTGGCCCGCACGCGCGACGACGCGGCGGACGCGCTGGCCACGCAGACCGCCACCGTCCTGGCGCAGCAGCTGACCGCGAGCCCGCAGGACAGCTGGCCGGTCGTCATCGCGGCGGTGCGCGGCGACGGGAGCGGCGCCGTCGACGCCGTCGTCGTGTGGGGCGCCGATGGCGCCGTGCTGGCCGGCGGTGGCATCCCGCTGCCGCCGGCGGGCCGCACCGTGCTCGCCACGCGCGCCGTGCGCACGTGGAACGAGGACGCGGGCGTGGTCGCGCTCGCGCCCGCTGCGGCGGGGCGCGCGCTCGTCGGCGTGCGGCTCGCGCGGGACGCTGCCGCGGGGCCCGGCTGGGCCTGGATCCTCGCGCACGGGTTCCTTGCGGCGGCGGTGCTGGCCGGCTTCGGGACCGTGCTGCTGCGCCGCGCGGTGGTGCAGCCGCTGGAGGCGGTGCGCGCGGCCACGGCCCGGATCGCCGCGGGCGGCTTCGGGCACACGCTGCCCGAGGAGGGCCCCCGCGAACTTGCGGAGCTGGCCGCGTCGCTCAACGTGCTGAGCCGTGCCCTCGCCGACTACCGTCAGGGCACGGCGGAGCAGGTCGCGCGGCTGGAGGCGGCGAACGCGGCGCTCCGCGAGGCGCAGGACGCGCTCGTGCGCAGCGAGAAGCTCGCCAGCGTCGGCCAGCTCGCCGCCGGCCTGGCCCACGAGCTCGGCAACCCGCTCGCCGCGGTGCGGGGCTACGTGGACCTGTTGACGATGGACGCCGCGCCCGCGCAGGCGGACGTGCTGCGCCGCACGAGGGACGAGACGGAGCGGATGCACGTCCTCGTGCGACGCCTGCTCGACTACGCGCGCCACGAGCCGGTCGCGCGCGGGCCGGTGGAATTGGGGGGCGTGGCCCACGCCGCGGTGGAGAGCGTGAAGGACCAGCCGGCGTTCCGGGATGTCCGGTTCGAGGTCGTCGCGCCCGTCGACTGCGTCGTGCAGGGCGACCGCACGCGGCTTCACCAGGCGCTGGTGAACCTGCTGCGCAACGCCGGCGCCGCCGGCGCGACCCGCGTGGGCCTGACGGTCCACACGGCCGAGGACGGCGTGCGCGTCGAGATCACCGACGACGGCGAGGGCATCGCGGCCGCGCACGTGCCGCGCCTGTTCGACCCGTTCTTCACCACGCGGCCGCCGGGCGCGGGCACCGGGCTGGGCTTGGCCGTGGTGCACCGCGTCGTGAGCGACCACGGCGGCGAGGTCACCGTGACGAGCAGCC
>JBDLRI010000156.1:0-10784 GCA_039800105.1 Pseudomonadota bacterium | reverse complement strand
CCAGCGCCGAGCGAGGCAAGCCCGGCGCGTAGCGAGGGCGGCGCGCGGAGCCGAGACGAGCGAAGGCGTGGCCGAAGCCACGTCGAGCGAGTCGCAGGCGAGCACGTCGGCCGCAGTAGCGAGGGGCGACGCCGCAGCCGGTGATGGTTTTTCAGCAGCCTGCTAGGACGTTCCGCCGCCGCGCGCCGAGTCCCAGGCGGCGCCGTAGTAGTCCGGGTAGCGCTCGCCGGTCGTGGACGTGCGGTTCTCGCGCTCGAACTGCACCCGGGTGTAGGCCAGCGCGAGGGACTCCACGTGCGCCCAGTCGGTGTCCGGGTGACGATCGCGCACGGCGCGGAAGGTCTCGGGCTCGGCGGTGGCGAGGCTGTAAAGAAACGCGCGCGCGACGCCGCTCGGCGCGGAGGACTGGAGCGCCGCGACGAGTCGCGTGGCCTCGGCCTGCGACTCGTCGGCGAGCATGCGGTCGACGTACGTGGCGCGGTCCTGCGAACCGATGTCGCCGGTCCGTCCCGCGTGCGCGTTCGCCACGTGCTGCAGCTCGTGCACCAGCACCTCGACGATGTCGGAGCCCTCCAGCTCGAGGTCCAGGAAGATGTCACCGCCGAGCATGTAGCTGCCCTGGCCCGACCAGCTGAGCTTCGGCTCGGCGCCCGCCGTCGCGAGCTCCCGGAGCAACGCGGCGCCACGCGGCGTGGCGCGCACCTGGCCCATGAGCGCGGCGGACTGCGCCGCGTCGACGGCCTGACCGGCCTGCCGCGCCGCTGCGCCGCCGGCTGTCGCGGGCCCGCGCCCGCGGGTCGCCTGGTCGGGCGTGGCGTGCGCCTCGGCCGCGCCGGCCTGCTGCGCGGGCCCGGGCGACGCCGGACCGGACGTCAGCCGCTCCTGCGCGAAACCGTTGCCGCGCCCCACGGGGCGCGCGCGTGCCGGGGAGGAGGGGGCCGGAGGCGACGTGACGGCGCTCTCTGCCACGCGTTGAGCCTTCATCCTCGGGTTCCTCCGGTGACGGTCCAGGTCAGGGTCACGCCGTCCCAGCGGAGCGACCAGGTCTGCTGTGGGAGCGGTCCGCGGTCCACCGCGGCGCGCACCTCGACCACCGCGCCGTCCCGGGTCACCGACGGGGGCGGTTCCGCGCACAGGGCCATCGTCCTGGAGCGGCTCCGCAGGAGCGCGAAGAGCAGGTGCGGAAGCGCCGCGTCGCCCGGGAGCGACGGCAGCGCCGCCAGCACCCTGCCCGCCGCGGCGGCGTCGCCGGTCGTGAGCTGCAGCGCGCCCGCGGCGCGCACGACGAGGAAGCCGACGGGCGGCCGGGCCTCCCTCGGTCCGATCACCCACGCCTCCAGCCCCTCCACGGGCAGCGTGACCGGGCGCACGTCCAGGCCGCCACGGTCGGCGACCCAGGCCGCGAACTCGGCGTTGGCCGAGGCGTGCACCGCCGAGCGGACCTCGTCCACGAGTTCCATGCGCTCCGAGCCTCCGCCTCCATGCTATCACTCCCCGCGCACGACGGGGGGCGTTGCGGGGGGGCGTGCCCCCCCGCCCCGGGAAGAGCATGCTAGGAGCGGGACGCACCCTCGACAACGGAGCCCGCATGCTGTTCGCAACCCTGCTCTCCCTCGGCCTCGCCGCGTGCGCCGGCACCTCCGCGGACACGGGCACCTCCGCCGCGGAGGAGGTGGCGAGCGACGAGACGAACCGCGACGGTACCTGCAGCTTCAACCGCGAGTGCCCCGCCGACCAGCGGTGCGCATGCTCGGAGACCGACGGCTGCGCCTGTGCCGACGGTGCGCGCGGCACGGGCCGGTCCGGCGTCGACACCTGCACCTCCGGCGACGACTGCGCCAGCTCGCTGTGCATCGAGAGCAACGAGACGCAGGCCGGCGGCGGGGTGTTCTACTGCTCCGACGAGTGCGCCACGCACGACGACTGCACCGGAGCGCTCCCGGTCTGCATGGACATCGTCTACGTCGGGCGGGTGTGCGTGCGCGACGGCGCCCAGCGTTGACCAGCTCTTGACAATCGGCGCGGCGCGTGGTTCCCTCCCGCCGCGAGCACCTCGGCTCGCGACACCCGGAGACCCCATGGCCACGCTGTTTCCCCGCTCCTCCCCCCGCCTCGGTCTTCCCCTGGTCGGCCTGCTCGCGCTCGCGGCCTGCGGTCCGGACGCGCCGCCCGCCCCGGAGCCGCTGCGCATCGGTGAGATCGCCCCCCTGACCGGCCCGGAGGCCAGCTACGGCCAGTCGGTGCACAACGGCATCGCGCTGGCGACGAAGCAGCGCAACGACGCCGGCGGCATCGACGGGCGGCCGGTGACCATCGCCAACGTCGACGATCACGGATCCGCCGACGAGGCCGCAGCCGCCGCCACGAAGCTCATCACGCAGGACAAGGTCGTCGCGCTGCTCGGTGAGGTCGGCTCGGCGAACTCGGTGGCCGCCGCGAAGGTCGCGCAGGCCTCCGGGGTGCCGATGGTGGCGCCCGCGGCCACGGCAGCCGACGTGACCGCCGTCGGCGACCGCATCTTCCGCGCGTGCTTCCTGGACACCTACCAGGGCTACGTGGCGGCGCGCTTCGTGCGGGAGCACCAGAAGCTCTCGAAGGTGGCCGTGCTCTTCGACGCGAACGTGGCGTACTCCAAGGGCCTGAAGGACGCCTTCGCGGCGGACCTGGCGGCCATGGGCGGCACGGTCGTGGCCGAGCAGAGCTACGCCGCCGGCGACGCGTCGTTCGCGACGCAGCTCACGGCGATCAAGGACTCCGGCGCCGAGGCACTGTTCGTGCCCGGCTACTACGGCGACGTGGGCAAGATCGCCGTCGAGGCGCGCAGCCTCGGACTCACGATGCCGCTCGTCGGTGGGGACGGCTGGGGTTCGGCGCAGCTCTCGCAGATCGCGGGCGAGGCCATCGAGGGGTCGACGTACACGAGCCACTACATCCACGATGACCCGCGCCCCGAGGTCAAGGCGTTCGTGGAGGCCTACCAGGCCGCCTACGGCACCGTGCCCGACGCGCTGGCCGCACTCGGCTACGACGCCGCGCGCATGCTCTTCGATGCCATCGACCGCGCGGATTCGACGGACGGCGCCGCGGTGACCGCAGCGCTCGCGGCCACCCGCGGATTCGGCGGCGTGACCGGCCAGATCGACATCGACGCGGCCCGGAACGCCCGCAAGGCTGCGGTGATGGTGCAGATGAAGGGCGGCCGTCCGACCTACGTCATCGACATCCACCCCTCCGAGGTGCCGGCGAACGCGCCGGCGGCGGAGCCTGCCGCACCTGCGAGCGCGCCGGCCGAGGCGGCGCCCGCGGCGAAGTGAGCGCCTCCGGGTAGGCATGGGGCGGGGGGCTCATCCCGCCCCCCGCAACGCCCCCGGGACTCGCCGCCCGCGCCCGAGGTGGGCACCTCCTGAACGGGGGTGCCGCGATGGTCACGGTCGAGACGTTGGCGGCGCCGATCGCGCTCCCGCTGCCGCGCGCCGGCGTGGTGCTGCACGGCGACCTCGTGGTCCCGCCCGGCGCGCGCCGCCTCGTCGTGTTCGTCCACGGGAGCGGATCGAGCCGACGCAGCCCACGCAACCGCCGGGTCGCGGCGCGCCTGCAGCAGGCGGGCCTGGCCACGCTGCGCTTCGACCTGCTCACGCCCGACGAGGCCGAGACGGACCGCATCACGGCCGCGCTGCGGTTCGACATCCCGCGGCTGTCCTTTCGGCTGGGAGGGGTGCTGGATGTGCTGGCTCGCCGTCCGGACACGGCCGGGCTGGAGATCGCGCTGTTCGGCGCGAGTACCGGTGCCGCGGCCGCGCTCGTCGTGGCGGCCGACCGACCGGACCGCGTGGTGTCGGTCGTGAGCCGCGGCGGTCGCCCGGACCTCGCGGGGGAGGCGCTCCGGCGGGTGCGCGCGCCGGTGCTGCTGATCGTGGGGGGCGCGGACACGGCGGTGCTGGCCATGAACCGTGCGGCGTGCGACGCGCTGCCCAACGCCCGTATCGAGGTCGTTCCGGGAGCGACGCACCTCTTCGAGGAGCCGGGCGCCATGGAGCACGTCGTCGACGCGGCGGCGCGCTGGTTCGGCTAGGAACCTTCGCGGCGGACGAGCGCGGCCATGCCGACGGCCTCCAGGCGGTCCAGCAGCGGGCGCAGGCGGGCGGGGTCGATGACCGCCTCGGTGGGCGAGAGCCACCCCACCACGTAGGTGTCGAGATCGACCACCCTCCGCACGGCCTCGAGCAGCCCGTCCTCGCTGATCTCCAGGACCGCCAGGTTGCGATGGAGGATCACGACCGCCCCTCGATCCGGTAGGCGTAGCCCTGCTCGGCGAGGAAGAGCTGGCGCTTCTCGCCGAACTCCTGCTCCACCGTGTCGCGCGTGACGATGGTGTAGAAGTGCGCGCGGTTCTCGCCGGGCTTGGGGCGCAGGATCCGGCCGAGCCGCTGGGCCTCTTCCTGCCGGCTTCCCCACGTGCCGCTCACCTGGATCGCCACGTTGGCGTCCGGCAGGTCCACGCTGAAGTTTCCGACCTTGGAGAGCACGAGCACGCGGTCCTCGCCGCGCCGGAAGCGCGCGTAGAGCTCGTCCCGCCGCGACTGGGGCGTGCGGCCGTCGATGAGCGGCGCGCCGAGCCGACGCGCGAGCAGCTCCAGCTGCTCCACGTACATGCCCAGGACCAGCACCCGGTCGCCCGCATGCTTCTCGACGAGATCCTCGAGGACGGGGAACTTGCGGACGTTCACGCTCGCGACCCGGAACTTCTCGCGATCGTCGCTCGTCGCGTAGCGGACGCGGTCCTCGTGGTCGAAGCCGACGCGAATCTCGGTGCAGGTCGCGCTCGCGATCCAGCCCTGGTGCTCCAGGTCCTTCCACGGCACGTCGAAGCGCTTCGGGCCGATGAGCGCGAACACGTCGGGCTCCTTGCCGTCCTCGCGCACGAGGGTGGCCGTCAGCCCGAGCCGCCGGCGGGCCTGGAGGTGCGCCACGCTCCGGAAGATCGGCGCGGGGAGCAGGTGCACCTCGTCGTAGATGACGAGGCCCCAGTTCTCCTGGTCGAACAGCCCGAAATGGACGAAGGTCTCGTGCTTCGACCTGCGGAAGGTCAGGATCTGGTACGTCGAGAGCGTGACCGGCTTGATGTCCTTCGTCTCGCCGGAGTACTCGCCGACCTCGTCCTCGGTCAGCGTCGTGCGCTCCAGGATCTCCTGCTTCCACTGCCGCAGCGCGGTCACGTTCGTGCAGAGGATGAGGGTGCGCATGCCGAGCTGCGCCAGCACGCCGATGCCCACCATCGTCTTCCCCGCGCCGCAGGGGAGCACGATGACGCCGCTGCCGCCCGCCGCGAGTCCGTCACCGTGGAAGGCGTCGATCGCCTCGCGCTGGTAGGTGCGCAGCGCCCACGGGGACTGGGTGCTCTTCACGTTCGCGATCATCGCCACGTCGAGCGCGTCGCCGTCGCGGTAGCCCGCAAGGTCCTGCACGGGGTGGCCGGCGTGGGTCAGCACCTGCTTGAGCTCGCCGCGCATCTCCGGCGCGATGTACACGCGGGTGGCGTCGATGCGCGGGCCGAGCATCGGGATCACCGGCTTGAGCCGCGTGATCTCCTCGATCAGGACCGGATCGTCGCCCTCCAGCACCAGCCCCTTCGGGTCGCCGCGCAGGCGCAGGCGGCCCCAGCGTCCCATCGTGTCACGCACGGACGCGGGAATGTTCGGGGGCACGTCGTACTTCGCCCAGGTCTCGAGCGTCGCCACGACCTCCTCGACGCCGAGGCCCGAGCTGGCCGCGTTCCAGAGCGACAGCGGCGTGAGCCGGTAGGTGTGCACGTACTCCGGGGACTTCACGAGCTCGGCGAAGCGCGCCAGCGCGTCACGGGCCGCCTTGAAGTGCGGACCCATGGTCTCCAGCAGGATCGTGTGATCCGCCTGTACGATGAGCGGGTTTTCGGGGACGTAGCGCATGGCCGGGGAACCTAACGCGGGAGGCGCCGGACCTACTCCCCGCCGCCGTCATCCTCGGAGTCGTCGGCTTCGTCGGACTCGTCCTCGTCGCTGAACTCGGCGCCGAGCTCCTCGGGGGCCTCGTCATCGACCGGGGGCGCCTCGGCGGGAACCTCGGGCGCCTCGTCGTCCTCCGTCGGGGTGAAGCGGGTCACCGCGACGATACGCTCGTCCTCCGCGAGCCGCATGAGGCGCACGCCTCGGGTGCGGCGCCCGACGAGGCGGACGTCCGCCGCCCGCAGGCGGATGACCCGGCCGGTGTCGGTCACGAGCAGGAGCTGGTCGTCGGGCGAGACGACGAGCGCCTCCACCACCGGGCCGTTTCGGGAATCCGTGGCGATGTCGAACACGCCCTGGCTGCCGCGGCCCTTGCGCGGGTAGTCCGCGAGCGGCGTGCGCTTGCCGTAGCCGTGGGCGGTGACCGTCACGAGGCAGGTCGTCTCGTCCTCGGGCAGCACCGCGAGGCTGACGACCCCGTCGTCCTCGGAGCGCAGGCGGATGCCCCGGACGCCGCGGGCGGTGCGCCCCATCTCGCGGACGGAGGCGCCGGCGAAACGGGCCGCGCGGCCGCTGCGCGTGCTCAGCATCAGGTCCCGCGCGCGCGGGGTGCGCACGACGGAGAGCAGCTCGTCGTCATCCCGCACGTCGACCGCGTTGAGGCCCGACGCGCGGACCTTCCCGTAGGCCGCGAGCGGCGTGCGCTTCACGAAGCCACGGCGGCTGAGGAACACGAGGTCGTCCTCGCCGGTGTAGTCGCGCACGGAGAGGATCGTCGCGACGCGCTCCCCGTCCTCCAGCTCGACGAGGTTGACGACGGGGCGGCCGCGCGCGTTGGCCCCGGCCTCCGGCACGTCGTAGACGCGGAGCTGGTAGAGGCGGCCGCGACTCGTGAAGACGAGCAGGTTCCCGTGCGTGTTCGCGACGAAGATGTCGGTGACGAAGTCCTCGTCGCGCGTCGCCATGCCGGTGCGGCCGGAGCCGCCACGCTTCTGCGTGCGGTACTCGTCCATGGACGTGCGCTTGATGTAGCCGCGGTGGCTGAAGGTGACGACCTGGTCCTTCTCGTCGACCAGGTCGTGCAGGGTCAGCTCGGCGGTCGCGGCCACGATGCGCGTGCGGCGCTCGTCCCCGTAGCGGTCCCGGATGGCGGTGATCTCGTCGCGCAGCACGCCGAGCAGCACCGACTCGCTGCCCAGCACGGAGAGCAGCCATTCGATGCGGGCCATGAGCTCGCGGTACTCCTCCTCGATCTTGTCGCGCTCGAGCCCGGTGAGGCGCTGGAGGCGCAGGTCCAGGATGGCCTGGGCCTGGATCTCGGAGAGGCCGAAGGTGGCGCACAGGCCCTCGCGGGCGTCATCCACCGTGCGCGAGGCGCGGATGAGCGCGATGACCGCGTCGATGTGGTCCAGCGCGATGCGGTAGCCCTCGAGCACATGCGCGCGCTCCCGGGCCTTGCGCAGCTCGTAGCGCGTGCGGCGAAGCACCACCTCGCGCCGGTGGCCGAGGTAGTAGACCAGCGCCTGCTTGAGCGTCAGCACGCGGGGCTGCTGGTTCACGATGGCGAGCAGGATGACGCCGAAGGTCGTCTGCAGCGCGGTGTGCTTGTAGAGGTGGTTGAGCACGACCTCGCGGGCCGGCGCGTTCTTCTTCAGCTCGATCACGACGCGCATGCCCTGGCGGTCGGACTCGTCGCGGATCGTGTGGATCCCCTCGATCTTCTTGTCGCGCACGAGCTCGGCGATGTGCTCCTGGAAGCTCGCCTTGTTCACCTGGAACGGCAGCTCGGTGATGACGATGGCGTCGCGACCGTCGATCTCCTCGAACTCCGCGTGCCCGCGCACGATGATGCGCCCGCGGCCGCTCTCGTAGGCCTCACGCACCCCGTCGCGGCCGTAGATGGTGCCGGCGGTCGGGAAGTCGGGGCCGGGCACGTGCTCCATGAGCTGTGCGACCTCGAGCGCGGGGTTCTCGATGAGCGCGAGGAGGGCGTTGCAGATCTCGCGCAGGTTGTGCGGCGGGATCTTCGTCGCCATGCCGACGGCGATGCCCTCGGCGCCGTTCACCAGCAGGTTCGGGAAGGCCGCCGGGAGGACGACCGGCTCCTCGTCGCGTCCGTCGAAGGTGGGCGTGAAGTCGACCGTCTCGCGCTCGATGTCGGCGAGCAGCTCCTCCGCCAGCCGCGTCATGCGGCACTCGGTGTAGCGGTACGCCGCGGCGTTGTCGCCGTCCACGGAGCCGAAGTTGCCCTGCCCGTCGACGAGCAGGTACCGCATGTTCCACGGCTGGGCCATGCGCACGAGCGCGTCGTAGACGGCCGCGTCGCCGTGCGGGTGGAACTTGCCGAGCACCTCGCCGACCACGTTCGCGCACTTGCGGTGGGCGCGGTTGTGGACGAGGCCGTTCTGCTGCATCGCGTAGAGGATCCGGCGGTGGACCGGCTTCAGCCCGTCACGGACGTCCGGCAGCGCGCGCCCGACGATGACGGACATGGAGTAGTCCAGGTAGGAGGAGCGCATCTCCTCCTCGATGCGGATCGGCACGAGCTGACGGGCGAACGGTTCCACGAGGCGCATCTCCGGGGCGGACCGGGAAAGCTAACCCGGGGCGGGCGGAAGCGCGCGCGTTATCGGCCTCCCATGCTGGTCCTGCTGCTGCTCGCCTGTCGCGACGAGGACGTCGTGGAGACCCCCGCGGAGCGCCTTCCGTCCGCGCGGCTGGAGGCGCGTGCGGCCGGGCTGGCCGACGCCGCGCGCGGGGTGTTCGGCCCGGAGGAGGACGACCTGCGGCGGGTCGCGGACCTGCTCGACCGCACCGACCGTCGGCTGGCACGGCTGCTGGTCCCCGCCCGCGCGGGTGCGGTCGTGGACGATCTCGCGGGGGAGGCGCGCCACGCGGCCGGGGGGGGCCGGGCGGGCGCGCCGGACCTGCGCGCCGCGGGCGTGCGGCTGGAGGGGACCGTCCTGCGCGGACGCGTGGAGGGCGCCGATGTGGCCCGGGACGGCGGCACGCTCCTGCTGGACACCCGCGGGGGACCCGCGCCGGATCTGTCGCTCACGGTCGACGCGACCGCAGCCCGCCTGGCACCGGTCGACGCGTGGGTCCCCGGCCCGGCGGTGGCGGTGCCGGCGGAGATCGCGGCGGACGGCGACGTCGTCACGTTCGCGGTGGACCTGGCGGGGAGCGGGCGCCTCGCGCGCGGGGCCGACGGGTCCGTGCGGCTCGGGGGCGCGGTGGCGCGCATGCGGCGCGGGGGAGTCGACGACGACGGACCCGCAGGGCTTCCCATGGCCGCCGAACCGGACGCGCTGCGGGTGCTGGCCGCGATGCTCGCGCGCGGCGCGGCGGATGGCGACGCGGACCCCGCCGAGGACCCGGACCTGGCCGTGGCCCTCGCCCTGGGCTTCGGCCCGTGGCGCGCCTGGGTCGCCCCCGAGGTGCGACCGCGCGTGGAGGCCGACGCCTCCGCGTGGCTCGCCTACGGGCTGGACCTCGACGACTGGCTCGAGGCGCACGGGGCCGCGTGGTCGCTCGCGGCGCTGCCCGCCGATGCCAAGCTGGCGTGGGCGTGGCCGGGCGGACAGTCCGTCAGCTACGGCGCGCTGGCAGTCTCCCGCGCCACGGAGCCGCTCTCCGCGGCACGCTACCGCTGGGCCGTTCCGGACGTCGCGACGCTGGAGGCCTGGCGCGCCTGGGCACCGCGCGGGGAGGACGCCCGGGCCACCGCCGAGGCCGTCGATGACGCCCACTGGGAGCGCATGCGCTACCGCGCCAGCGACGCCGCGATGGAGGCCGTGTGCAGCGATCGGACCCTGCGCTTCAACGACTGCGGCGCGTGGGAGACCGACCGCGATCACGGCCGCGACCTCGGCTGGATCGACGGCGTGCGCGTGCCGATGGACGGCGCGGTGAGCGCCACGCAGCAGCGTGACGTGCTGGAGCGCGACGGCGCCACGATGGGGGACTGCGCGACCGCCACGACGCTGGCGCTGGCGACGCTGCAGGCGCTCGGCATCCCGGGGCTCGCGCTCGGCTACGCGGGTGACTCCTTCGCGACGCCGACCCACGACATGCCCCTCGTCTACGAGGACGGGCGGTTCTTCCCGCTCCAGCCGGTGCCCTCCGCGCGCTGGGCGGCCGACCCCGCGTGGGTCTACGCGCACGTGCCCATCGTCAGCGCGCTCGGCGGCGCGACGCTCGGCTGGGAGCCGGGCGGCTGGGCGCGCGGCCCCGGCGTGCCCGGGGGGCGCACCACCTACGGGGCGCTGTCCCCGTGGCTGGAGGCGGGCGTGCCGCTGTCCGGGGTGCTCGACTGGGTCGAGGACGGGGCGGCGGGCCGTTGGGGCGTCCTCACACCCTGAAGCGTCGGCGCGGGGCGCGTCAGGGGACGTGAAGGGCGCAGCGCGTCGCGCGGTAGGTGAGCATCACCGAGTAGGCGTCACGGACCTGGTCGTTGTCCGTGTCGATGTCGGGGGTGGTGGCGCCGGGGGCGTCGAGCACGGCCCGCAGGGTCGTGACGGCCTCGGTGCGCTCGGTCTCCGGGAGGGCGTCGATCCAGTCGCGCAGGTCGCCCGGGCGGACGCTGGTGGTCAGGAACCCCGTGTTCGTCGAGGCGTCCGCGGCCACGACCGCCTCGAAGGTGACGCCCCCGCGCACGGGCAGCGCGATCCCGTCCGCCACCCGAAGCGTCGAGAGGGTCGTGGCACGGTAGCGGTACGTCCCGGACGCCAGGCTGACGAGGACCGCGCGGCGGCTGCGCGTCCCCTCCTCCACCTCGGAGGCCTGCACGTCGAAGGCGCACGT
>JBDLRI010000155.1:0-5615 GCA_039800105.1 Pseudomonadota bacterium | reverse complement strand
TTCATTCGTGGCGGTCGCCCCGTGGAATTCGCCCACCGTTTCGTTCCATCGTGGATACAGCGTGGTCCGTGGAGACCTCCTCATCCCGCCCCACGCCCCCCGCGCGCGCCGCCGCCGGTCGCGCGGGTACGTTCTTCGTCCGGCGTCGTGGCGCACCGAAACGGCGGAGTGACGACCTCTACCACGCACTCCTCGCGAGCAGTTGGCGTCGTTTGTTCGGGCTGACCTTCCTGGGCTACGCGGTCACCAACGCGGTGTTCGCGACGCTCTACGCGCTTGAGTCGGGTTCGGTCACCCACGCCTCCAGTTGGATCGACCATTTTTTCTTCAGCGTCCAGACCATGGCGACCATCGGATATGGCGTCATGGCACCTGCCACGCCCTGGGCGCACGTGCTGGTCACGCTGGAGGCGTTGCTGGGAATGCTCGGCGTCGCCATGGCCTCAGGCCTTTTCTTCGCGAAGTTTGCCACGCCCCGCGCCAACGTTCTCTTCTCCCGAACGGCCGTCGTCTCCCCGCACGAGGGGGTGCCGACCTTGAAGTTCCGTGTGGCGAACGCCCGGGGCAATCGCATCGTGGAGGCGCAGGTTCGGCTGAGCATGCTGCGCGACCACGTCACCATGGAGGGCGAGCGCCTGCGGCGATTCGAGGATTTGCCTTTGGTGCTGGCCTCCACGCCGATGCTCGCGCTCTCCTGGACCGTGATGCACGCCATCGAGCGAGACAGCCCGTTCGTGCGCATGGACGAGGCCGCACTGCGCGCCTGCAACGCGGAGCTTCTCGTCACGCTGACCGGCATCGACGAGACCTTCGGCCAGACGGTGCATGCGCGATGGGGCTACACCATGGATGACCTTCGCTGGGGGGGACGGTTCGTGGACGTCATGCACCGGGACGAAGATGGAACCATGGTGCTGGACCTCGGGCGTTTCCACGACGTGGAGGGGTGACCAGGCGATAGGGCCCCCCCCCTGGCGGACCTCCTCCAAGGGCGTGACCGAGCCTCTCACGCTCCCGCCCGGCTGGGGCGCTCCATGCGCAGGCCCCACCGTCTCGCTGCCGACGTCATGGCGGCGACGCACTGGTCCGTATGGGTGAACGCGTCCAGCTCGGCGCGCGTCACGGGATCACCGACTCCACGCTGGCTCATGGCGTAGAGGACGTGCGCGAGCCTCAGCAGCCACGTGGTGGATTCCTGGGTGCCACCACGCAGCGCGTGCGTGTACCAGCCGTCATCCGGGTGCGTGGGGTGAGGCTGCACGATGTCGAAGCGACGGAGGTTGTCCCCGATCTCGACGGGAAGGGGAACGTCGAGACGCCCGTCCGCATGCAGGTGCGCGAGCTCCCGTGCCCCGACGTACACTCCCACGAGGCCGCCTCGCACCTTTACCAGCGCAACGTCCTCCAGCTGCAGCACCGGCGAGAGTGCCTCCCGCCCCGCCGCCGCGAGGGAGGGGTCGAGGGTGGCGACCGCCTCGTCGAGGTTCAGCCGTCGGCCGAGACGTGGTGAGACCTCTCCGGTCGGGTGCAGGTGCCCCTTCAACCAGTACACCCCCAGGATCGCCGCCAGCATGGACGCGAGCACGAGCCCCGTGTACAGGCCGGCAAGTCCCGCGATGTGTCCCCCGATCCATGCCGCGGGCACGGCGAACACCAGGCTTCTCAGGACGCTGAGCAGGGTCGAACGCAGGGCCTCGTCCACGGCGTTGAAGACCGCGGAGCTCACGCCCACGGTCGCAAGGAACGCATACCCGATGGGCATCGTGCGCAGGTACACCACGAGCGCGTCCCGCACCGCCGGATCCGTCGTCGCCGTTTCGGCGATGGAGGGTGCCGCGAGCACGAAGAACCCTGCACCGGCGACGCCCCACGCGACGACGAACAGGATGGAGCCCCGTACGCCGACCGAAACTCTCTTCCGCAGGTGGGCTCCCCAGTTCTGTCCCACGAAGGGTCCGAGCACGCCCGAGAGGGCAAACGGGGCGATCATGACCAGGGCGTCGATGCGCGCTCCCGTCCCGTAGGCTGCCAGCGCCTCCGCACCGAACGTCGCCACCAGTCCCGTCACGAGCGCGATGGCGACGGGACCAAGGGCGTTTGTCACCACGGCAGGCCCTCCGACGCGCAGGATGGTCCTCGCCGACTCCCACAGCGCCTCCGGGGAGGGAGGCGTCGTCACGAGGAGGCCGCGCTTGGCCATGACCCGAAGCACCACACCGCTCACCACGACGCGCGCGGTGAGCGCGGCCAGGGCCGCCCCGCGCAGGCCCAGCGCCGGGATCGGCCCCGCACCGAAGATGAACAGAGGGTCGAGGACGGACGTGAGTGCGGCTCCGAGCAGCATCACGCGCATCGGCGTCGTGGCATCTCCCACGGCGCGAAGGGCGCCGTTCACCAGGAGCGGGACGACCATGAACACGATGCCCACGCACCACACCTGGAGATACCCGGTCACGAGCGGAAGGACCGTGGCGTCCGCGCCGAGGGCCCCGAGCAGCGGTCGGTGCATCGCGTACCCGATGCCCACGATGCCCAGGAAGGAAGCGGTCGCCAACAGCACCGCGTGCGAGGTCAACCGCGCCGCAGCCCCGGGGTCCCCCGCGCCCTGCGCCCGCGCCACGGCCGTGGACGTGCCAATCATGAGGCCGAGTCCAACGTTCATCACCAGGCTCTCGATCGGGAAGAGGAGCGAGAGCGCCGCGAGCGGGCCGGTTCCCAGGCGGGACACCCAGTAGGTGTCCACCAGGCTCGTCACGACCATGGCCAGCATCCCGACGGCGCTGGTGAGGGTCATGGAGCGGAGGGTGGCGCGCACGTCTCCTTCGAGCAGCGCGCCGCGGGGTGAGGAAGCCACGTCGATGCCTCTCTGGACCGGGGAGGACGCACGCACCGGGCGGGTGTCCGAGAGGGCCCCGTGCCGTCTCCGTGGTATCGTGTCGGATGGTCTCGTGCGCCTGGTTGCTGCCTCTCGGATTCGCCTTCGCCGCGGAACCCTCGCCGCGTGCCGAGACGGTGCCCCCGGAGGCGACCGCCGCGCTTCCCGCGCCGGGGTGGCGCGTCGACCTTGCAGTCACGGGGAACTACTTCTCCGGGAACCTCGATCAGGCGCAACTCCTCGGGCGCGTTCACCTCCGGACGTCGGGGCCGCGCGGCGGCGCGGATGTGCTCGCCTCTGGCTTCCGCGTGTGGAGTCGCATGGCGGATGCCCCCTACCAGCGTGTCGGAGATGACCTTTCCGGGGTGCTGCTCCCCTTCGTGTACGTGCGCCCGAAGCTGTACCTGCAGGGATACGCCGGCTTCGGTTCGAGCCTGTCTCGTCAGGTCGAGGGCCGCGTGAACGCGGGCGGCGCGGTGGGCGTCACGCCCGTGCGGACTGCGGACGTCCTCGTGCGCGGGTCGGTGGGCATGCAGGTCGAGCGTGCCGCCTACGCCTCCGATCGCTTCAACCTCGATGGCGTACAGGTCGACGGCACGACCCGGACGGTCCCGCGTGCCGTCGTTGCGAGCAACGGATGGTACCGCGTGAAACGCGCTCCCGTGTCGCTGCGCTACCTGGCGTGGGCGATGGTCAACCCCGCGCAGTGGAGGGACTACCGGTCCTTTCTCGACCTCGGGCTCGACGTGCGCGTGGCGGAGGGCTGGAGCGCGCGCGCGTCCGTCACCGCCGCACACGACTCCTTGGTGCCGATCGGCGTCAGCCCCGCCGAGGTGCGGGCGGGGATCGGGATCGCATACTCCACCCCGTGAGCGGTTCGTCCCTGCCGACGACAGCGCTCGGAGCACCATCGTACCTGCTCCCACACGCGCTCCCACTTCTTTCGCCAGGCGAAGGGCCGTCCACAGGCGGCGCAGATCTTCTCGGGGCGGGGGTGCTGTCCGCTCACGGGGCGTCCAAAGGCTGCTCGCGTCGGGCTTGCGCCACCGTGGCCGGGTCGAGCCGCGCACCCGCCGCAAGGGTGTCCCGCACGGTGCGGAACACGCGCGCGTCCGCCTCCGCGCGTGCTGCGGGGCGCGCCATCGCGGCTGCGACCGGGCCCGCGATGCGCGGATTGCGTCGCAGGAGCTCCGCATGGCGCCGCAAGAAGGCCCAGTACAGCGGCGTGATCGGGCAGTCCGTGTCGGGTCGGAAGGCGCAGCGCTCGCAGTGGTCTCCCATCCGCGCCAGGTACGCGCTGCCTGCGACGTAGGGCTTGGTGGTCATCAGCTCTCCGGTCGCGAAGGTGCCCATGGCGAGCACGTTCGGCTCCACCACCCAGTCGTAGGCATCGGTGAAGGCGACCCAGAACCAGTCTGCGAGTGCCCGCGGCGAGACGTCCAGCAGGGTGGCGAGGTTGGAGAGGATCATCAGCCGCGGAATGTGGTGGGTGTAGCCCTCCGCCCAGACGCTCTCCACCGTCGCGTCGAGGCACGCCAGACCGCTCGGGGCGTCGCCCCAGAACGCGCGGGGCAGCGGGCCGTCCGCGCCCAGGAACGTGGGGGACGCCGCGCCGGAATCGTCCACCCGAGAGGCGGCGATGCCGGGGTGTCGCGGCAGCGTCCGCAGGCCGTCGGTGGCACGATGCACGTGCCGCACGAACTCTCGCCAGCCCAGGATCTGCCGCACGAAGCCTTCCTTGCTGGCGAGCGGCAGCTCGGTGGCGAGTACGTCGTGCACCACCCGTGCCGGGAGGAGCCGGTGGAGGTTCAGCAGCGGCGCGATGCGCGCGTGGAACAGCGTCCGAGAGCGGTGCGAGAACGCATCCTCGAACGGGCCGAAGTGCGGCAGGCACTCCCGTAGCGCCCACGTCCACAGGGCCTCGGCGTCGGCATGGGTCGCGGGAAGCGCGCTGAGGTCGAGCGTGCCGGGGTGATCCGCGTAGTGGGTCGTCACCAGGGCGCCCACCTCCCGGGTGATGGCGTCCGGCGTGCAGCGCGGTGGCACGGCAGCCGGTGGGGACCCGCGCCACGGGCGGCGGTTCTCGGCGTCGAAGCTCCAGCGACCGCCCAGGGGCGCCCCGTGCTCCATGAGGATGCCGCTGTGCGTGCGCACCGCGCGGTAGAAGGCATCCATGCGCCACGGGGCGCGCGGGCAGGCGCGCGCAAAGTCGTCCGGAGTCGTCAGCCACCCGGCGTGCGGCACCACTCGGAGCGCGCCGTCGGCAACCCATGGGTGCAGCGTCTCCCGAAGTTCCCGCTCGGCGGGCTCCATCACGGTGAGGGGACCCAGCTCCCCTGCGATCCGTCGCAGGCTGTCGGCCAATCCGCTCCGGGCGACCTCGAAGCGCACTGCCACCCCACGCGCCGCCTGCTCGAGGGCGAAGTGCCGGCCGTTGGCGAGCACGGTTGCGAGCTTCTGCTTGTGGTACGGCCGACGCGCCGCCTTCGTCGGATCCTCCACGAACACCATCCCCAGCTGCGCGGGGTCCGTGTCGAGCGCGCCGAAGGTGCCGAGCTGGTCGTAGGGGACGTAGACCCACCGCCGCCCCCGGGGGTCGACGTGCCGGGCCGCGAGTGCTTCGGTGAACGCGCCCATCGGGCGGGGGGTATCCCGCAGGTTCATGGGGCGGAGGGGGACACCCCCTCCGCAACGCCTCCCCCGGTACGCCGCGCCCCTAGATCCGCGCGCGCAGCAGGGC
>JBDLRI010000154.1:0-12961 GCA_039800105.1 Pseudomonadota bacterium | reverse complement strand
CCGCACCCGCCGCCGCGCCCGTGGAGGGCGAGGCGAAGCCCGAGGAGGCCGCTCCTGGCGCGACGGCCGAGGGCGCCGCCCCGGTCGAGGCACCCGCGGAGGCTGCTGCCGCCGTGGGCCTCGCCGCCGTCGTGGCGGACGAGGCCGAGGACACCGCGGCACCCGTCGAGGACAAGGACGCGCCCCCGCCGTTCGCCCTCGGCGCCACGACGTTCCAGGACTACGTGCAGCGTCGCTGGCGTGCCGAGGTCTACCCGCGCGCGGGCGGCACGTCGTTCCGCGACTTCTGGACCGCGGCGCAGCAGCGCGGCGGCTACTTCGGCACGCACAGCGGCGTCACGCCGGCCGCCACCTTCGTGGCATCGCCCGCGGGTGCCGGCGCGCAGGTCGGCGCGGACCAGACCGTGCTGGTCGTCTTCCCCAGCCCGATGCTGGCGGACGGCCGCCACGCGAACCGTCCCTGGGCGCAGGAGCTTCCGGATCCGGTCAGCACCTACGCGTGGACCACCTGGGCCGAGCTCAGCCCGGCCACGGCGAAGCGTCTCGGCCTCGGCGGCAAGGACCGTGTCTCGGTGACCACCGAGCAGGGCACCATCACCGTGCCGTACTTCATCTCTCCGGGCGTCGCGGACTCCACGGTCGCCGTGGTGATGGGCAACGGCCGCGTGCGCGCCGGTCGCTACGGAAGCGGCCGCGGGGCCAACCCGATGGCGCTCCTTCCCTCCCGGACGGATGCGGCCAGCGGCGCCCTCGCGACCTACGCGGTCAAGGCCACGGTCGCGCGCGCGGACGCGCTGTCCGACGCCTACGCCGCGAGCGGCCCCGGGCGCCCGGTCGGCGAGATGGACCAGGACGGCCGTCCGCTCGCCAACCTCGTGACGGTGGACGAGGCGCTCCAGCATCTGGAGGGCGAGGCGGGAAGCATCGTGCACATGCACCACATCCCCATCGATCCGCGCCTTGAGAAGCAGGGCCTTCTGGACATGTTCCCGGAGCCCCAGCACCCGACGTACCGCTTCGCCATGGCCATCGACACGAACACCTGCAACGGCTGCATGGCCTGCGTGGTGGCGTGCAACCTGGAGAACAACATCCCGTTCATCGGCCCGGACCAGGTGCGGCGTGGCCGCACGATGTCCTGGATCCGCATGGACCGCTTCTGGGAAGGCGAGGGTGAGCACCAGGACGTGCGGCACCTGCCCGCCCTCTGCCAGCACTGCGCGCACGCCCCGTGCGAGGGCGTGTGTCCGGTCCTCGCGACCTACCACAACCTCGATGGCCTCAACGCCATGATCTACAACCGGTGCGTGGGGACCCGCTACTGCGCGAACAACTGCCCCTACACCGCGCGGCGCTTCAACTACCACACGTGGGAGTGGCCGGAGAGCATGCATCTCATGCTCAACCCGGAGGTCTCCGTCCGCGAGATGGGCGTCATGGAGAAGTGCACCTTCTGCGTGCAGCGCACCCGCGCGGTGAAGGACGCGTGGCGCGACGTGGCGTTCGAGTCCCGTGCGGACGGGCAGGCCGTCGCCGTCACGCCGGTTCCGGACAGCGCGCTCGTGGGCCTCACCGCCTGCGCAGCCGCGTGCCCGACCGGCTCCATCACCTTCGGCAACGCGAAGGACGAGGCCGGAACGGTGGCGAAGAAGTTCGCCAGCCCGCGTGCCTACACGCTGCTCGGCGAGCTGAACACCAAGCCCGGCGTCCGCTACCTGGCGCGCGTGCGGCATGACTTCACCCCGAGCACCGGCCACCACGGCGCGGCGGGGAACGACCACGGGGCCGCGGGCCACGAGGGCGGCGACGCAACCGGGGCACCCGCCGGCGAGCACGGCGCGGGCCACAAGGAGGGCTGATGACCGAACCCACCTACAGCGCGGTAAACAAGGACGTCCTCAAGCCCCTGTTCACCCCCAGCGCCACCTACATGGGGCTGCTCGGCGTCGTGCTCGCGGGACTCGCCTGGGGCGGGTACTGCTGGGCCATCCAGCTGCTCAAGGGCCTCGGCGTGGCCGGATACCACCCCCCGGTCTTCTGGGGCGTGTACATCACGACCTTCGTGTTCTGGGTCGGCATCGGCCACGCGGGCACGCTGATCTCGGCGGTGCTGTTCCTCACCCGCAGCCGCTGGCGCACCGGCATCTACCGGGCCGCCGAGGCGATGACGATCTTCGCCGTCATGACGGCCGCGCTGTTCCCGGCGATCCACGTCGGGCGCGCGTGGTACGCCTACTGGCTCTTCCCCTACCCCAACCAGCGCCAGCTGTGGGTCAACTTCAAGAGCCCGCTGATGTGGGACGTGTTCGCGGTGTCGACCTACTTCACCGTGTCCACCGTCTTCTTCTTCATCGGTCTCGTGCCCGACATGGCGTCGGTGCGCGACTCGTCGAAGGGCTTCACGCGCTGGCTCTACGGCGTGATGTGCCTCGGCTGGCGCGGAACCGACCGCCAGTGGCACCACTACATGGCCGCCTACGGCTTCTTCGCCGCCCTCGCGACGCCGCTCGTGCTCTCCGTGCACTCCGTCGTCTCCTGGGACTTCGCGATGGCACAGACGCCGGGCTGGCACTCGACGATCTTCCCGCCGTACTTCGTGGCCGGCGCGATCTTCTCGGGCTGCGCGATGGTCATCACGCTCATGCTCCCGCTCGCGAAGCTCTTCAGCCTCGAGCGCTACATGCACGTGTGGCACTTCGAGCACCTCGCCAAGCTCTGCCTGTTCACCGGCGGCATCCTGACCTACGCGTACGGCACCGAGTACTTCATCGCCTGGTACTCGGACAACCCGTACGAGTGGGGCACCTTCATGGACCGCATCTACGGGAACTACTGGTGGGTCTTCGCGATGATGGTCTTCTGCAACTGCATCGCGCCGCTCCCTTGGTACTTCAAGAAGGTCCGTACGAACTACACCTGGTTGTTCGTCATCAGCGTGCTGATCAACGTCGGCATGTGGTTCGAGCGCTACAACATCATCGCGAGCTCGCTCTCCCACTCCTTCGATCCGGGTGCGTGGGTCTACTACGTGCCCACCTACATCGAGTGGGGCATCATGCTCGGGTCGTTCGCGTGGTTCTTCCTGTGGTTCCTCCTGTTCGTCAAGATCATGCCCTCCGTGGCGATCGCCGAGCTGAAGGAGGCCATGCGCCCGCCGCTCAAGGCGGACGAGCTGGCGGCCAAGTGACCTCTCTCCTTTCCCACTCCATCGGAGGTGACGCATGAGCGTCGTCGTCCCCGTCGAGTCCGTGGCCACGGTCGAACCGATCAAGGCGGTCTACCGTCACCTCGACGCCCTGCTCACCGGCATCGATGACCTGAAGAAGGCCGGCTACCGTGACATGACCGTGGTCACGCCCTTCCCCCGCCACGAGGTGGAGGAGATGATCTACGAGGGCCGTCCCAGCCCCGTGCGGTGGTTCACGCTGGTCGGCGGCCTGTTCGGCGCGACGATGGCGTTCTCGCTGACGGCGCTCACCAGTGCCAACTGGCCGATGATCCTGCCGGGCGGCAAGCCGGTCGTGTCGGTTCCGCCGTTCATCGTCATCACGTTCGAGGGCACGATCCTCTGGGCGTCCATGTTCACCTTCGTCGGCATGATGCTGCTGGCGCGTCTCCCGGCGCGCGGGCTGCCCAAGGCCGTCGAGGACGACCGCTTCTCCTCGGATCACTTCGGCATCGTCGTGGAGAACGTCGGCGCGCAGGATGCGGGCAAGATCCGGCACATCCTCGAGCACTCCGGCGCCGTCGAGGTGAGTGGCGGGGGCGATGCACACGGGGAGGACTCCAGCCATGCGTGAGTGGATCCGCAACAACCGCCGCACGGCGCTCGTCCTTGGCGGCATGTTCGTCAGCACGGCGGCCTGGGCCTTCCCGTGGGACATCGATCTCGTCGACGGGGTCTCGTCGAAGTCGTACGAGTGGAAGATGCGCGACGTCTTCCCCGGGCGCACGGCGTCCATCGACCCGGCCGGCGGACGCCGGTGGATGGGCGGCAGCGTGCAGCGCCCCTCCGGCGCGCAGTCGCGGCCGCACGAGGGCGGCTGGTACCAGGACAACTACGTAGCGTCCGTGGACTACGCGAAGAGCGCCGACCTGAAGAATCCCTTCGAGGTCGACGCGAAGCTGCTCGCCGCCGGCAAGCGCCACTACGGCGTGTCCTGCGCGCCGTGCCACGGCATGGAGCTCGAGGGCGGCGGCCCGGTGACCTACAACGACCCCGCCAAGGGCATTCGCCGCTTCCCCATCCGGGCGCCCGGCTTCAAGGGCGATGCGGGCGTCATCGGCCAGAAGCAGCTCACCGACGGACAGGTCTACAACCGCATCCGTCATGGCTACTGGCTCAACGGCGAGCTTCACATGCCCGCGTACGGCGCGAGCCTGACCGAGCGTGAGCGGTGGGCGGTGGTGGCGTACCTCCGCACCGAGTCGGGCGTCAGCGCCACGGCCGAACCCGCACCCGCCGAGGCCGCCCCGGCCGCGGCGCCCAGCACGGAGACGAAGTGATGGTCGACCTCATCGAAGCCACGCGTCGCGTGGTGGGGCCTGGCCCCGACGTCCGCACGCCCGCCATGTCGACCCCGCGCGAGGTGCCCGCGAGCTGGCGCACGCTCGGCACCGTCGGCATGGGCATCGGCGTCGCGTCGCTCGGGCTCGGTCTGGCGACGCAGACCGAGCGGACGCTCGGCGTCCTGCTCGTGTGCATCGTGTACTTCATGGGCGTGAGCCAGGGCGGCGTGATGTTCGCGGCGGTGCAGACCGCCACGCTCGGACGCTGGGGCCGGCCGTTCAAGCGCATCGCGGAGAGCTTCGCGGCGTTCCTTCCGTTCGTGTACCTCGCCTACATCGCCTTCCTGCTCGGTGGCGGTCTCCATCTCTACGAGTGGACCCACGAGCCCATGCCGGCGCACAAGGCCATCTGGCTTCAGCCGGGCTTCTTCGTCGCGCGGCAGATCGTGCTCGTCGGCTTCATGATGCTGCTGTCGCTCGTCTTCGTGCGCAACAGCATGCGCCCCGACCTCGGCTGGAACGCCGAGCAGATCGGAGCGGACAAGGCGCCGGCGTGGTGGGGCCGCATCACCATGGGCTGGAAGGGCAGCGAGGTGGAGGCCGAGGAGGCGTACCAGCGCAACATCAAGCTCGCGCCCGTGATCATCGTGACCTACGCGATCGTCTTCTCGCTGTTCGCGGTCGACGCGGTGATGAGCCTGGCCCCGCACTGGTTCGCCAACATGTTCCCGGCGTGGATCTTCGTCAGCTCCTTCTGGCTGGCGATCAACTGGATCTGCATCGTGAGCGTGATCACGCGCCGTTGGCTCCAGATCGACCACCTCACCAAGCCGACGAACTTCCATGACATCGGCAAGATGATGTTCGCGCTGAGCGTGTTCTGGGCCTACACCTTCTTCGCGCAGCTGCTGCCCATCTGGTACGGCAACATGCCCGAGGAGACCGGCTACCTGCTGCTCCGGCTCTACACCGACACCTGGGGTCCGCTGGCCAAGGTCGTGGGCGCGATGTGCTTCCTCATGCCCTTCTCCATCCTCCTCTCCCGCGGCATCAAGAAGCTCCCCGACAGTCTCGTGTACGTGGCTGGCATCGTCGCGATCGGCGTCTTCCTCGAGCGCTTCCTGCTGGTCATGCCGCAGGTGTGGAAGGAGGAGAGCATCCCGCTCGGTCTCGTGGAGATCGGTGTGTTCGTCGGGTTCGTGAGCGCGTTCTTCACGGTGGTCACGCGCTTCCTGGCGCAGGTGACCCCGGTGCCGGCGACCGACCCGTTCATGCACCCGAACCCCATGGACGTGCACGTCCACACGCTGCACGGCCACGAGGCCGGTCACCACTAGGAGGCACGGATGGACAAGGACGCGCTGATCGCTCTCGCGACGCCGCTCCTCGCCCACCTCGCCACGCTGGACGCCGACCACCCCGCCGACGCGCGACGCGCGCTGGCGGGGTTCGACGTTTCCGCGTTCGAGGCGGCGTTGCGCGCGGCCCACGCCACGGGGGCCCTCACCCCCCGCGAACAGGCGGGTGTTCGGTTCGGCCGACTGGCGAAGTCCGACGCCTCCAGCTTCGGGTTCTCCATCGACATCGTGGAGATGGCCGGACCGGCCGCGGGTTCGCACCTACACCCCGCCGGGGAGTTCGACCTGTGCTTCGCGCTGGACGGGGATCCCCGCTTCGACGGCCACGCGCCGGGCTGGGTCGTGTACCCCCCCGGCAGCCGGCACGTGCCGGTGGTGACCGGCGGGCGCATGCTGATCGCCTACTTCCTGCCGGGCGGCGCGATCCGCTTCGACGGCTGAGCGGTCCAACCCACGACGGAGGCGCGCCTTGGCCGACACGCTCACGATCCGGAGCCCCGCGAACGGGGAGCCTCTCGGCGAGGTCGCCGTCTCCACGCGGGAGGACGTGCTCGCTGCAGTGGCCCGCGCACGGGCGGCACAGGTGGCGTGGGGTGCCCGCAGCGTCGAGGCGCGTTGCGCGGTGCTGCGCGACGTGCGCGCCGCCATCCTCGACGACCGCGACGCCCTTGTCGACCTGATCGCCCGCGAGAGCGGCAAGCCGCGCCACGAGGCGCTGCTCCACGAGGTGATGGCGCCGTTGGAGCTGCTCACCACCTTCACGGACGCGGCACCCCGACTCCTCGCGCCGACGCCGATCCCGCTGCGACTCATGAAGCACCGCGGCAGCTGGCTCCACTACGTCCCGCGCGGGGTGGTGGGTGTCATCGGCCCGTGGAACTTCCCGCACAACATCCCCTTCGGCGCCGCCGCCATGGCGCTCCTCGCCGGAAACGGCGTGGTGCTGAAGCCCAGCGAGTTCACGCCGCTCGTCGCCCGGCACGTTCACGCGCTGTACCTGCGCGCGGGGGTGCCCGAGGACCTGTTCCAGCTCGTGCAAGGCCCCGGCGAGGTCGGCGCGGCCTTGATCGAGGCCGGTGTGGACATGGTGACGTTCACCGGTTCCGTCGCGACGGGTCGCCGCGTAGGAGCCCTGTGCGGCGCGCGGATCGTCCCGTGCGTGCTGGAGCTGGGCGGCAAGGCGCCGGCCCTCGTACTGGAGGACGCCGACCTGGACCGCGCCGTGCACGCGGTACTGTGGGGCGCCTTCGCGAATTGCGGCCAGGTGTGCGCGAGCGTGGAGCGCGTGCTGGTGCACACATCCCTCTACGAGCCCTTCGTGGAGCGTCTCGTCGCCGGGGTCCGCGCGCTGCGGCTGGGTGACCCGGTGCGGTCCGCCGAGGTCGACCTCGGGCCGCTGCAGAACGCCCGGCAGCGCGACGTGGTCGAGGCCCTCGTGGCCGACGCGGTGGCGAAGGGGGCCACCGTGCGCTGTGGCGGCGCGCGCCCGGAGGGCCTCGACGGCCTGTACCTGCTGCCGACCGTGCTGACCGGCGTGACGCGCGACATGGACATCGCGACGCGCGAGATCTTCGGGCCGGTGGTCACCGTGCAGCCGATGCCCGACGACGCGGCGATGATCGCGGAGGCCAACGACAGCCACCTCGGCCTGCTCGCCTACGTGTTCTCGCGCGACCCCGACCGCGCCGCGCGGGTCGCGGAGCAGCTCGCCGCCGGCACGGTGATGGTGAACGACGTCATCACCAGCCACGCCATGCCCGAGACGCCGTGGGCCGGCGTGAAGCAGTCCGGCATCGGCTCCACGCACGGGGAGGAGGGCCTGCGCCAGATGTGCCAGGTCCGCCACGTGAACGTGGACGTCCTTCCCTGGCTCACCCGGGAGCGCTGGTGGTTCCCCTACCGTGCCCCGGATCTCCGCCTGCTCGGTCGCGCCCTGGCCGCGCTCTACGGCCGCGGGATGCAGCGCTGGCGCGGACTCCTGCGGGATTGACGACCCATCCTGGGGCGGGGCCTCAGGCCGGCCCCGCAACGCCCCGGCCCCTCACTCCACGGTCACGCTCTTGGCGAGGTTGCGCGGCCGGTCGATGTCGCGGCCGAGCGCCAGGCCCGCACGGTAGGCGAACAGCTGGAGCGGAAGCACCGTCACCAGCGGGCTGATCAGCGGGTTGCGCGTGCGCGGGACCGGGATGGCGACGTCCCCGAGCGCGGCGGCCTCGTGGTCCCCGGCGGTGTGCACCATGACCACGCGCGCCCCGCGAGCGCGGACCTCCTGCACGTTGGACAGGGTCTTGTCGCGCATGACGTCGTCCGGGCAGATCGCCACCACCGGCGTGTTGCGGTCGATGAGCGCGATGGGGCCGTGCTTCATCTCGGCGGCCGGGTACGACATGCACGGGACGTAGGCGACCTCCTTGAGCTTCAGCGCGCCCTCCATGGCCACGGCCGCGGAGGGGCCGCGTCCCAGGAAGAACACGAACTTTCCGCCGACGAGCAGCTCCACGGCGCGGGCCACGGGACCGGGGTCGCGCAGGTAGTCCTCCACGAGCGCCGGCACGGACAGCAGCTCCTCCCCGAACGCACGGCCCTCGTGCTGCGCCAGGACCCGCGTCCGGGCGAAGCTCAGCGCGGCCACCAGCATCGCGGCGACCTGGCTGGTGAACGCCTTGGTGCTCGCGACGGCGATCTCCGGGCCACTGTGCACGTACACGCCGCGTCCACAGGTACGCGCGATGCTGCTGCCGACCACGTTCACCACGCCCATCACGCGGCCGCCCTTGAGCTGGACCTCTCGGACCGCGCCGAGGGTGTCGGCCGTCTCGCCGGACTGGCTCACCGCCAGGAAGAGCGCGTCGTGGTCGATCACGGGGTTGCGGTAGCGGAATTCGCTGGCGATCTCGGCCCAGGCCGGAATGCGCGCGAGCTGCTCCATCGCGGCGGCCCCGACGAGGCCCGCGTGGAAGCTGGTGCCGCAACCGAGCACGCCCACCCGGGAGATGCTCGCGATGTCCCGCGGCGAAAGATCGAAGCCGCCGAGGCGCGCCCCCCCGCTCTCCGGCACGACGCGCCCGGACAGGCAGCGGCGCAGGCTCTCCGGCTGCTCGTGGATCTCCTTGAGCATGTGGTGGTGGAAATCGCCCTTGTCGGAGTCCACCAGCTCCTCCGCGAGGACCTCGATCGCGTGGCGGATGGCGCCGCCGCCCATGCGCTCGATCTCCCAGCCCTCGGGCGTGATCCGCACGATCTCCCGGTCCTCGAGGTACACCACCTGGCGGGTGTAGGCCGCGAGGGCGTGCGGGTCCGACGCGAGGAAGGTCTCGCCGTCGCCCTTGCCGACCACGAGCGGGCTTCCGTTGCGCGCCGCGATGAGGAGGCCCGGGTGGTCGAGGAACACCACGGCGATGCCCCATGTGCCCTGGACCGTCGCGAGCGCGGCCCGCACGGCCTCCAGCGGATCGCCCGCGTAGAACTTGCGGATGAGATGCGGGAGGACCTCGGTGTCGGTCTCGGAGCGGAAGCGCACCCCCTCCTCGACGAGGCGCGCGCGGATGGCGGCGTGGTTCTCGATGATCCCGTTGTGCACGACCGCGATGCGCCCGGTGGCGTCGAGGTGCGGGTGGGCGTTCTCCTCGGTCACGCCGCCGTGCGTGGCCCAGCGCGTGTGGCCGATGCCGGTTCCACCGTCCGGAGGGCCCCCCTCCTGCGCGCCGACGGCCTCGCCGAGCGCGGCCACGAACCCCGTGCGCCGCACGAGCCGGAGGGTGTCTCCGACCACCGCGATGCCCGCGCTGTCGTAGCCGCGGTACTCGAGGCGACGAAGCCCGTCGAGGAGGAGCGGGACCGCGTTGCGCCCGCCGACATAGCCCACGATTCCACACATGGGCGGTCGACTAACCGGGCGGGAGCCGTGCCGTGAGGCCGCGCGGGCACCGCACCGTGACGCGACCGGCGTCGTACACGCACGTGGCCCCGACGAGTCGCGCCGCAGCGCGCAGACGCGCCCCGGCGGCTCCCGGGTGGGCGGCGGCGAGCCAGCCCTCGGCGGTGGCAAGGCTCCAGCCGGTCGCGAGCCCGTCCGGAGCGACCCCGTGGGCGGTCCAGACGCGCGCGTCCGGATCGTCGTCCGACAGGTGGCGCTCGTCCGCCGGGAGCGCGGCCCAGGCAACCTCCAGCACCTCCGACGGCAGGGGCGCCGCGGGGCTGCCGCCGAGCAGCGTGGCGAGCGCGTCCAGGCGCGACACCGCCGGCGCCGCCGCGGCGGGCCAGCCGGACCCCATCACCTCCACCAGGCCGCGCGCGGCCGTCCAGGCGCCCCGCAGATCGTGGGCGAGCCCGAGCCGAAGCACCTCCCGATCGAGGAGCGCGATCACGGCGTGGTCGAGGTTGCCCGGGGGGGCGTTGCGGGGGGGAGGCCCCCCCGCCCCAGAAAACAGCCCCACGGTCACGGCGTGAGCGGTCGCGCGAAGCGCCGGGCGAGGGCCTCCGCCGCCGGCCCGGGCACGTAGCGGCGCACGTCGCCGCCGCCCGCGGCGATCTCCTTCACGATGGAGGAGGACACGAAGATGTTGCGGGGCTCGGTGAGGAGGAAGACGGTCTCGATGTCGGGCGCCATGTCGCGGTTGGCGAGGCCGACCTGGAACTCGAACTCGAAGTCGGTCACGGCCCGGAGCCCGCGCAGCACCACGCGTGCGCCCACGCGCCGGGCGTAGTCGACGAGCAGGCCCTCGAAGCTGTCGACACGCACGCCGGGAAGGTCGGCGCAGACCTCCCTCAGGATGGCGAGACGCTCGTCCAGCGGCAGCGTGCGGGTCTTGCGGGGGTTGTGCCCGATGGCGACGATGACCTCGTCGAAGAGCGAGGCCCCCCGGCGCACCACGTCGAGATGGCCGAAGGTCACCGGGTCGAAGCTGCCGGCGTAGACGGCGAGACGTGCGCTCACGGGGAGGCTCCCGCGGGGGGCGCGGCGCGGCCGCCCTTGCGGTTCCACCACCCGGCGGCGTGGTTTCCGTAGAAGCGGTTGAGCAGGCCGCGGAAGCGGTCCTCCTTGCGAAGGGTCTCGAACGCCGGGTCGATGCGGATGTCCTGACGGAACTCGATGTTGTGCAGGGTGTCGAGCTGCGCCATGCGCGTCAGCGACAGTTCCAGGGAGCGGTAGGCGCGCTCGGTCTCCCCGCGGATGGCGTAGATCTTGGCGCGGTGCAGCTCCGCGTAGGCATCGCCGGGGACCAGCGTGTCGAGCTGTTCCATGAGCACCAGCGCCTCGTCGGTCCGGCCCTGGTGCGCCAGGCACACGGCGAGGTTGTTGATGGCGTGGTCGTCCATGGGGTCCAGCTCGAGGGCCTTGCGGTAGAGCGCCTCCTCCTCCGCGTACCGCTTCTCGCGCTTGTAGACGAGGGCGAGGTTGTTCCAGCCGGCCGCGTCCTCGGGGAACAGCGTCGTGAACCGCTCGTAGGTGCGCCGTGCCGCCTTGTAGTCCATGGCCAGGTACTCGTAGTAGGCGCGCACCGAGAGCGCGTAGGCGTCGTCCGGATCGATGCGCAGGAGCTGCCGCGCGAAACGCAGCTTGTCCTCGATGTCGTGCGCGTCCTCGCGGGCGTCCTGGGTGTCGTACCAGTCGGTCAGCCCCCACCCCTCGTTCACGTGCACGGCGATGGGCTGGTCGTCCCCGCGCTCCTTGGCGAGCGCATCGGCCGGCGTGGCGGCCGGTACGGCCTGGGGAAGCGGCTCCTGACCGCGGGGGGGGACGCGCGGGGTGGCGCGGGTGCCCCCGTCGGCGCTGCCGTCCCGCGTGGCCGGACCGCGGTTGCGTCCGCCGCCCATGCGCGTGGTCGGACCGGCGTGACCGGAGGGAAGGTAGTAGTTCCTGATGGCCTGGCCCGTCGCCGGACGCTCCGTGGGTTTGGCCAGGACACCCTGCTCCGCGCCGTCGAACTGCTCCTCGAGCAGACGGGCGATGAACTCCGGCGTGGGCTCCGGCGCGCCGGGAGCGCCCCCGCCCGTGACGGCGGACACGCAGCCGCGCAGCAGGGAAAGCTGGAGCAACAGCACGCCGAGGGCGGCGCTCAGCAGCGGCAGGACCGCGTCTCCCTGCACCCAGCCGAAGCGACGGTGCCGCTCGCGGCGCACCACCGAGACCTCGGCACGGACGGCGCCGGCCTCGAGCGCCACCGGGGAATCCTCCCCGCCGACCGCCTGTGCGCCGTCGGGACCCTCCACGCGCCATCCGTCCCCGGTGCGGCGGGCCTGCACGCCGAACGGCACGTCATCGAGGGCGTCCTCGCCGGTGCTGAGGCGCGCCTCGACCGGGCGATCGCCCACGCGCAGCACGACGGAGAGCAGCCCGTCACGCGACGCGGGGGACTCGGGCGGCCGCTCCATGCCATCAACGTAGCCGCCCGGTTAGGAAGCCGCATGCCTTCGGCCGCCATCGTCGTCATCGGCAACGAGATCCTGAGCGGCAAGTTTCACGACGAGAACGCGCCCTGGCTGGTCCGGCGCTTCCGGGAGCTCGGCGTGGACCTCCAGCGCATCGCCACGATCCCCGACACCTGCGAGGCCATCGCCCGGGAGGTGCGGCAGGTCAGCGCCGAGCACGACCACGTGGTCACGAGCGGCGGGGTCGGCCCCACCCACGACGACGTGACGTATGCCGGCATCGCCGCCGGCCTCGGCGTGCCGCTGGCGCGCGACCCGGCCCTGGAGGCCATCCTCCGGGCGCGCATGGGGGACTCCGTGAACGACGCGGCCTTGCGCATGTGCGAGGTTCCCGCCGGTGCGGAGCTGCTTCACGGCGACGGCCTGCGATGGCCGGTGGTGCTGGCGCGCAACGTGCTCGTGCTGCCCGGCGTGCCCGCCATGTTCCGGGCGCGGTTCGACGCCGTGGCCGGCCGCTACGCCGGGTCCCCCGTGCACAGCGAGCGGCTCGTCACCCACGCCAGCGAGACGCGCATCGCCGCCACGCTCTCGGACGCCGCCGCGCGGTGGCCGCAGGTGGCCATCGGCAGCTACCCGCGCTTCGAGGTGGAGCCGCACGTGGTGATCGTCACGCTGGAAAGCCGCGACGTGCGCGCACTGGCGGACTGCCACGCGTGGCTTGG
>JBDLRI010000153.1:0-112094 GCA_039800105.1 Pseudomonadota bacterium | reverse complement strand
CGAGTTGGCGCGGGACCTGCAGGCGGTGGTGGGGGAGTCCCGACGCATGGCGATGCCGGACGTTCCCTAGAGGTACGACCCCGGGCGTACGGTCGCGGCCTCCGTCGCGCTGGAGCAGCCTCCGTACGCTGGGGCGGAGGGGGTCACCCCCCTCCGCAACGCCTCCCCCGCGGCGGCGGCGGCCAGCACGGTCCCGGGACCGGCCGCACCGCGCGTGCCGACCGGATCACCAACGCGCATGGCGGCGCGGCATGTCCTGGTGGCCTGGCGAGGCGCGAGCCAGGCCCGCCCGGAGATCTCGCGGACCCGGGACGAGGCGCGGGCGCGCGCGGAGGAGGCCCTCCGGCAGGTCCGGGCCGGGGAACCCTTCGACCGCGTGGCGCGCACGACGTCCGATGATCCGAGCGCGTCGTGGGGCGGCGATCTCGGTTCCTTCGAGCCGGGGGTCATGGCGACCGCCTTCGAGTCCGCGGTCGCCGCCCTGCCGATCGGCGGGCTCGGCGGCCCCGTGGAGACTCCGTACGGTTTCCATGTCGTGGAGCGTCTTCCGGTCCGGGACATCCGCGCGCGCCACCTGGTGGTGACGTGGAAGGACGCGGAGCGCGCACCGGCCTCGGTGACCCGCACCCGGGACGAGGCGCGCGCCATGCTTGCGGCGGCGGTGGCGGCACTCGACGCCGGCGAGCCCTGGGACTCCGTGGTGGCGCGTACCTCCGATGGTCCCAGCCGCGAGACGGGCGGCGATCTGGGGTGGTTCACGCGCGGCCAACTGATGCCGTTGCTCGACGATGCCGTCTTCGACCTCGCGCCGGGGGCCCACACGGCGATCCTGGAGACGCCGCGCGGCTTCCACGTGCTGCAACGCGTCGACTAGGCCCGGGGGCGTTGCGGGGGGCGGGCAAAGCCCCCCGCCCCAGACCTCACGTGTAGGCGATTACCGGGAGGATGTTCGCCGGCGACGGGTCCCGCTCCCAGGCGTCCATGACCTCCCGCGCGGGGCTGCGGCCACGTTCGATGCGTGCCCGCAGCGGGTCCAGCAGGGTCGCGTCCTCGCCGATCGCCTCCAGCCCGTGCGCGGCGATCCGCACCCACTCGCGCGCCCAGTCCGCGGCCGCGTGGGGTCCGAAGGTGGCCTGGAGGCCGTCGCGCGCACCCGCCAGGTGACGCTCCATCGGTGTCCCGGGGGTCGCGGCGAAGCGTTCCGCGAGCGCGAGCGTCGCGTCGAGGGCGCCGTAGAGCAGCCCCGCCCACGCGGCGCAGAACGCCACGGAGAGCTCCACGTTCACGGCGTCCGCGCCACGAATCTCGATGGTGCGCTTCACCCGCACCTCCGGGAAGACGCTGGTCTGGTGCAGTTCCCAGTCGGCGAGGCCGGGGCGGGTGCCATCGAGCCCGTGCTCCATCCATTGCCGGAAGGTCGCCCCGTGGGCGGGCACCCATGCCCCGTCGCGCATGCGGAACATCATCGGCGTGTCGAGCAGGTAGTCGACCCAGCGGGCATGCGTGTAGCCCGCGCGCACCGCGTCGGGGAAGCCGGTGCGTGCGGGGTCCGTGCGCGTCCAGATGAATCCCCGGTAGCTCTGGAAGCCGGTGGCGCGTCCCTCGGCGACCGGGGAGTTCGCGAACGTCGCGGTGGTGAGCGGCCCGAGGAGCATCGCCGCGCGGAACTTGCGCGCGCAGTCCTCCTCATCCTCGTAGTCGAAGTTGGCTTGCACCGAGCAGGTACCCTTCATCATCCAGTGCGCCAGCGCCCCGTGCTGCGGAAGGTAGTCCCGCATCACCGCGTAGCGCCCCTTCGGCACGAACGGGATCGACGCGATCGGCGCGTACGGCGTCAGTCCCGCGCTGATCCACCGGTGGGGATGCCCCTCGCTGATCCGCGCGAGCAGGTCGCGGTTGCGGCGCACCTCCGCCGCGAGGTCGGACAGGCGCCGGAAGGGCGCGCCCGACAGCTCCACCTGTCCGCCGGGCTCCAGCGTGATGCTGGCACCGTCATAGCGGATTTCCACCGGATTCGTTCCCTCGAACTTCGTCGTGCCGTGTTCCTCCGCCGCGATGCGCTCCAGCACGAAGCGGATCCCATCCGGGGCGTCGTACGGCACCGCTGCGCCGTCCGGTCGCACCACGGCGCGCTCGTACTCTCCGCCGACGAGCCAGCGCGCGCGGGGGGCGCCGTAGCCGGCGTAGGTCGCGACGAGCAGGTCACGGGTCAAGGGCTCGGACACGGCAGCCTCCGGCCCGTCCCGTCACCCGGGCACCGCGGTGCGTCAAGCGGATACATCCTGCGCGGAGGCCCGATGCACCCCTTCGCATGGCTGCTCACCGGTTGCACACCGATCCTGACCAGTCCGACCGTGCACGACTCCGCAGCCCCCTGGGAGGCGCCCGACAACCGCTGGCCCTCGGCCGCTCCGCCCGCGGATCTCTCGGGCGAAGGGTTCGACGTCGGCGACATCATCCCCGACACCCTGCTGGTGGACCAGTACGGGGATCTCGTCTCGCCGTGGCAGTTCTGGGGTCACTGGGTCGTGCTGGACGTCTCGACCATGTGGTGCAGCCCGTGCCAGCAGCTTGCGGGCGGCATCCAGGCGCTCGCGGACGCGTGGCGACCGCGCGGGGTCCTCTACCTGAGCGTGTTCCCGGAGAACGTGAGCGCGCAGGTCCCGACCGCCGCTGACCTGCAGCAGTGGGGCGACACCTTCGGAATCACCGAGCCGCTGCTGTCGGACGCGAACGGCTGGAGTCGCGGGGTGGTGCCCGGCAACGCCTACCCCGGCCTGCTGATCGTGGATCCCGACCTTCGCGTCCACGCACGGATCCCGATTCCCGAGGACGCCGCGATCGAGGCTGCCCTGCACGACGCGCTCGGAGACTAGCGCCGCGCGCCGGGTACGTCAGGCCTCGTCCCCCTCGGCGGGCTCGGTGGGCGGCTCGTCGTGGGTGTCCAGCCCATCCCACGCGGCATGGGCGCGCACGACCAGCCGGGCGGCATCCAACGGCGCGCCGGGAAGATTCACGAGCGCCATCAGGCCTCCCACCTCGCGGCCAGCACGCGCCTCGGCCGCCGTGTGCGCCGCGATGCATCCGGCGCGCACCGCCCGCACGACGGGCAGGTGCTCCGCGGGTGCGCGCTCCGCGTCGGAGGCGAAGGCGATGGCCGCGCACACCCCCGGCGTCATCTTCCACGAGTCCGCGACCAGAAGACCGATGGAGGGGTACAGCCGGCGAGCCAGGCGCGACACGAGCGCGGGGTCCGGGGCGGGCGCGCCGGGACGCACGCTCGCCGCTCGGTACACGATCAGCTGGCCGATGCCGTGCAGCAGGCCGCCAAGGTACGCATCGGCGCTCGGGGTGACGAGGTTCGCGATGTCGGCCGTGACGATGCTCACGCCACGCACGTGGTTGACGTCCCCCTGGAACCCCCGCACCCGGAACACGGGCGCGTTCATGCAGGCGCGCATGCCGATGCGCCACAGCGCCTGGAACCCGATGCGCAGGACCGCCTCGTCGAGCGTCTCGGCCTTGCGCGCATAGTTGACGCCGTTCGCTTCCAACCACACGCGACGCACGAGGTCGGGCTCCCGCCGAACCACCCGGGTCACCTCGGGAATGGACGGCTCGCGGCCCTTCAGGAGACGATCGAGCTGCAACGCCGCATCGGGAAACAGCGGGAAATCCATCTTCTTCGACCCGCACTCACGGGCCAGGCGCTGCAGGAAGTCCGTGTCGCCGGGATCCACGCACCGGTCACGCTCGGCCCACAGCTCATCGAGCACCGACGTGCGGACGTCGTCCGCATCGAGCGACAGGGCGGCACGCGCGCCGTCCCAGGGCGCGGGGGCGAGCGGCACCGCGCGCAGTCGCGCCAACTCGGCGGGCGACCCCTCCTCCGTCACCAGGGCGGGAACGGGAGGCAACCGCCGCACATCCGCGGGCGCGTCGTCCTCCTCGTCGAGCCACGCCCGGAACGCACGCCACACCCGCGCGAGAAATCCCCCGGAGGGACGTGCAGCGTTCGAGCGTCGCGACATCGGGTCCGTGCTTAGCGTGAGAACACCGCGTTCGCCACCGGGCTTCGCGCAGGCTAGGACGGCACGGGAGCCTCCATGCGCCTCGCCGGTCTGACGGTCGTCCTCGTGGCATGCAACGACGCCCAGCTCACCACGAAGAACAGCGCGCCGGAGGTGACCGTCCTGACGCCGGGCGACGAGGGGGTCTACCGCGAGGGCGCGCCCTTCCGGCTGTGCGCGCAGGTGCAGGACGAGGATGCCCTGGAGGACCTCGTCGTCATCCTCCAGGCCAGCCGCGACGGCGCCCTCTGGAGCGGGCGCGGGGTGCCCGGCAGCTGCGAGACGGGCAACGCGGGCTTCGATGTGACGCTGCGAGGCGGCGCGCAGACGCTGTCGCTCGTGGCGGTCGACACCCGCGGCGCATCCGGCGAGGACGCGGTGTCGCTGCTGCCGTTGCGCGACGAAGCCCCGACCTGCACGCTCGATGTGCCCGCCGACGGGGACGTGGTGCGCTCGGACACCCCGCTGGCGGTGGTCGCGCGCGCGCAGGACCCTGACGACGACGCGGGCTCCCTCCGCGCGGTGCTCGCGAGCGACGTCGCCGGCGGGTTGTGGGAAGGTGCGCCCGATTCGGGCGGCAGCCTCGCCATCCCCGACGTGACCCTGGCGCCCGGGCCGCACCTGCTCACGCTCACGGTGACCGACCCCCTCGGCCGCACCGACATCTGCGGAGCGCGCATCCTGGTGGAGGGCTGCTTCGACGACGACGCAGACGGGATCCTGTCGTGCGAGGGAGACTGCGACGACCGCGAGCCGGCCGTGTTTCCGGGCGGCGTCGAGGTGCCGGACGGACTTGACAACGACTGTGACGGCGTGCGCGACGACGGCACCGTGCTCCACGACGACGACCGGGACGGCCTCAACGAGCTGGACGGCGACTGCGACGACGGTGACCCGGATCGACGCGCAGGCAACGCGGAGCGGTGGTACGACGGCATCGATCAGGACTGCGACGGCCGCGACGACGACCGCGACATGGACGGTTTCCCGCGGGCCGACGACTGCGACGACGGCGATCCTGCCCGCAACCCGGCGGAGACGGAGGCCTGGTACGACGGCGCCGACCAGGACTGCGACGGGTTCGACGACGACCAGGACCGCGACGGCCATCCCTTCGTCGAGGACTGCGACGACGAGGACGCGACCCGGTACCCCGGCGCGGGCGAGATCTGGTACGACGGCGTGCTGCAGGATTGCGACCGCACGCAGGACTCCGACCAGGACGGGGACGGCCACCCATCGACGCTGGCAGGCGGCGACGACTGCGACGACCAGGACGACGCCGTGCACCCCGGCGCCGCGGACCCCTGGTACGACGGCGTCGACCAGGACTGCGACGCGAACGACGGCGACGCGGATCGGGACGGGTATGCCGTGGCGGTCGACTGCGACGACACCCGCGCGGACGTGAACCCCGGCGCGGACGAGATCTGGTACGACGGCACCGACCAGGACTGCGACGGGGCCGATGACGACGACGCGGACTTCGACGGCCACGCGAGCAGCGCCCACGGGGGCGACGACTGCGATGACGCTGATCCCGCCGTGCATCCCGGCATGCCCGACGCCTGGTACGACGGCATCGACGCGAACTGCGACGGCGCGGACGATCTCGACGCCGACGCGGACGGCCACCGGGCCGTGGCTGCCGGCGGCGATGACTGTGACGACGCCCGCGCGGACGTGAACCCCGCGGCGGCCGAGATCTGGTACGACGGCACCGACCAGGACTGCGACGCGAACGACCAGGACGCCGACCTGGACGGCTATGGCGTCGAGGTCGACTGCGACGACGCCCGTTCCGACGTGAACCCCGGCGCGGACGAGATCTGGTACGACGGCACCGACCAGGACTGCGACGAGGCGGATGACGACGATGCGGACTTCGACGGGCACGCGAGCGACGCCCATGGCGGCGACGACTGCGATGACGCCGACCCCGCCGTGCACCCCGGCGCCTCGGATGCCTGGTACGACGGTGTCGATGCGAACTGCGACCGCGCGGACGATCTCGACGCCGACGCGGACGGCCACCGCGCCGAGCCCGCGGGCGGCGACGACTGCGACGACACCCGCCCGGAGGTGAACCCCGCGGCGACCGAGACCTGGTACGACGGTGTCGATCAGGACTGCGACGGACGCGACGATGACCGGGACTCCGACGGCTACCCCGTGTCGGTGGACTGCGCGGATCTCGATCCTGCGCGCAACCCCGGCGCGGCCGAGACCTGGTACGACGGCGTCGATCAGGACTGCGACGGCAACGACGAGGACCAGGACCGCGACGGCTTCGTGCTGGCGGACGACTGCGACGACACCAACGGGTCCGTGAATCCGGCGTCGCCGGAGGCGTGGTACGACTCCATCGACGACGACTGCGACGGGAACACGCACGACCAGGACGGCGACGGGTACGTTCTGGCCGACGACTGCGACGACACGGACCCGACCATCCACCCCGGCTCGGTCGAGACCCGCAACGCCCTCGACGACGACTGCGACGAGGCCTGTGACGAAAACCTCGTGGGGGTCGGAGATCTGGTGATCTCGGAGTTCATGCGGAACCCGCTCGGCAGCGAGGCCCAACCCCGCGACGCCGAATGGTTCGAGCTGTACAACCCCACCGACACCGACATCCGCCTGTGCGGCGTGGCGCCCGGCAACCCCGACGCGTGGGCCTTTGTGGACAACGTTGGCGACTGGGCCCTGCAGCGCGGAGAATCGGTGCTCGTACCTGCGCATGGCTACGCGGTCCTTGCGCAGGGCTGGGACCTGGGCGTGTCCGGGGGCGGCGTGACCGCGGACGCCGTGTACGACCACGACCTCGAGTTCGCGAACACCGCCGACGAGCTGAACGTCTGGCACGGCGGCGTACTCGTCGACCGCGTGAGCTGGAACGGAGGCACGGGCTGGACCGCCGACACGCGCCCGCCCGCCTACGGCACGAACTACGAGGGCTACGCGGAGTCCCTCCGCCCGGACCGGCTCACCGCCGCGGCCAACGACACGATGACGAACTGGTGCCGGGGCGCCCAGAAGGGCGAGGATGCCAACGGGAACGGCGCGCTGGACCCTGGCGAGGATCTCGACACCAACGGCATCCTCGCGCCGGGTGGCACCCCGGGCGCCCCGAACGTCTGCGTGCCGTAGGCCGCGACGCACCGCGTGGGCCGGGGCGTTGCGGGCACGCCGCCGCGCTTGGCCCCGCCAGGGGCCCCGAGCGGCGCGCGTGGGGAGGACGCGTCCGCCGAAGGCGGCGCCGAGCCAGGCTCGGCGAGCGCCGGACCCCGCCCCCGGAGGCCGACGCCCGGCGACGGCCGCGAGGGGGCGACCTCAGCCCCCGCCCCAGCACGCGCCGGCGGAACACCTACGGCAGCAGCTTCCAGCTCACCGAGGGGATGCCGGAGCCGCCCGGCGGCGGGTTCGCACCCACCAGGTAGAGCGCGCGGCGGTTGGCGACGTTGTCCACGTTGTCGCCGGTGGGGACGGCAGGCAGGTCCTCGCCGAACCCCCAGGTGTAGATCGGCTTGCTCCAGCCGTGGCCGCGCAACCACGTGGCGATGGCACGCGCCCGCCGGGCCGACAGTTCGCGGTTGTGCGCGGCGTCGCCCACGGTGTCGGTGCACCCTGCGACGTAGAGCTTGATGGGCACGACGCTTCCGTACTTCTCGTCGAGCTCCCGCAGGCGCTCCAGCGTGGCGTCGAGCTTCCAGGCCTGATCCGCCGGCACCGTGGCCGAATCGCTCGCGAAGAGCACGTCCTCGTGCGGGATGTCGAGGAACCACGGAGAGTACGTGAAGCCGGTCCAGGACGTCGCGTTGCGGAGCGTGACGTCAAGCAGCACGACCTCCGCGGGGTCGCCCACGAACGGCACCGTGATCTCGCCGGGCCCGGTGTCGACCGTGACCGTGCGACGGTCGAGCTCCGCCTTGCGTGCGCCGTAGGCGACCAGATCCGCCGTGTCGACCCGGGCGTTCGCCCGCACGGTGATGCTGCGCGCGGCGACGTCCGCCCGCGCGCCCTTCAGATCCACCTTGAGCGGACCGGCGAAGCTCCAGTCCACGGGAACGCTGGTCTCCTCGACGTACCCGTCGGCGAAGACGGCCCGGACGAACGCGTCCGCATGCGTGACGGCGGGATTGCGCGGCCACGAGAAGGTCTGCTTGACCCCTCCCGCCACGTTGCGGCGGGTGAATTCGACCGTGCGCCCCCCGACCTCCACCGCTACGTACAGTTCGGTGACCGCCCGCGAGGGGGTCACGTAGAGCGCGGGAGATTGCTTGGGACCGGGATTCGGAACGAACCCGAAGGCGAGGTCCGACGCCCGGGCGTGCAAGAACGAAGCGACGAGAGCGAGCGTGAGCATGCGGCAGAGGCTAGCGTGTCCATGACGCTTCGTCTTCCGGAGGACCCATGGTCATGCTCGCTTCCCTCCCCTCCCTCGCATTTGCGCTGCTGGCCTGCTCCGGCGACGGCAAGGGCACGGATTCCGGCACCTCCGATGTCACGGACACGGCGTCCGGCACCCCGAGCGCGGACGATGTGGCGGAGCTGGACCTCTCCGACACGCTCCAGGCCGACGCGGAGGGATGTCAGGACCACAACGACATCGTCGTGACGGGGGCGGCCGGGTATTTCGTGGACGTGCTGGTCCTGCAGGACCGCACCGCGGGTGCACGCACCTGGCAGGGCACCGAGCGGTGGATCCTCTACGCCAACGATGCCTGGAAGGCGACCGGCAACGACGACTGCGTGATCACGTGGGCGCTGGAGGGCACCGAGGCGGCCCGCGGCGCCTGCTCCACGTGCGCCTACGGGATCGACGTGGTCGCGACGCTGGACAGCGCCCGGAGCACGTGCCCGCTGGAGCTGGTCGAGGGCGACGAGCGCATGACGTTCACCTACGCCGTGGACGCGCGCGCCGACCACTCGGCGAGCGTGTACTTCGCCGGGAGCGGCAACGCGGTGTCCGAGCGGGCCGTCTGGAACGACGCCGGGCTGGGTCTCGCCACCGCACGCTCCTGCAAGTGGTTCTAGGGCGATGCCCCGCGCGCGGCGGGTCCTGGCCGTCCTGAGTGCGGGCGCGCTGACGGCATGCATGACGACGAAGGTGCGTCGTGCGCCGGACTGGCCCACGGAGCCCGCCGTTCCGACCCTCATGGTCGCCGGCACCGTCGAACACGCCGCTCCCACGAACGCCAACGCCTCCGCCGGGGGCGCGGTGCTGGACGGGATGGCGACCGTGTTCGGCAACCTGGACGTCGATGCCTTCGGAGCCACGGTGGCCTCGGCGCTGACGCCGTGGCTGGCCCGGAACGGCGTCGCGCTGACGATGGACCCGCCGCGCGCCCGCTCCCTGCAGTCCGTCCAGTGGGGCGACGCGGCCAACGCAGTGACGGTGCTGACCGGCGTGTGGGTCGACCCGAACGGGGCGGCGATGCGTGTCGGCGGCGACACCCTCTTCCGCGGCTTCACGCTGCGCCGGGTGGCGGAGACCTTGAACACACCCGCCGCGCCGGAGGGCTTCGCCTTCACGGTGGTCACGGTCTACGACGACACCGAGTGGCTGATGTTCCGTCGCCCGCTGGTGCGCGTCAGCGTCCTCGTCGCGGACGATACCGGGCGAGAGGTGCTTCGCGCCCGGGCGTGGGGCGCCGGGTCGAGGACGGCCTTCCTCATCGACCGCAGCGAGGGCAACCTCGCACAGGCCCTGTCCCGCGCCCTGGAGCGGCTCGAGGCCGCCGAGGTCCAGCCCCTGCCCTGACCGCGCCCGCCGGCAGTTCGGCTAGAACTGCCCGGTCACGTCGATGACATGCAACTGACGCCAATCACTGCCGACCTTCGGCAGGCAGGTGAAGCTGAGCAGGGCCTTGTCCCCGGCCTTCGTGACCGCCGGATCGCCCACGGCCGACAGGCCACCGGTCGTGACCTGCTTGCTGGACGTCCCGTCGATCTTCACGGCGTGCACCACCCCGTCCTGCGCGGGCGCGGACGACCCGTAGAGGATCCACGTGCCGTCCGGCGACACGGACGGCGCGCTGTGCTGGGGCAGGCGCACGTCGCGCGCGAGGATCTTGCGGTCCCCGCCCGCCAGCGGCACGACCGCGATGTCCCACTTGTCGTCGCCGCGCTCGTTCGTGAAGTACACGACAGACGTGCCGACGACGCGCGGACGCGTCTGATCGCCCGCGGCGCCGGCGAGCAGCCGCTGCTGCGCGTCTCCCGGCGCCCACGCGTACAGGTCCTCGGTACCCTTGTCCTTCTTGGAGAACACGAGGGTCTTGTTGTCGGGCGCGAAGCGCGGCGCCGTCTCGGGCGCATCCGTCACGACCGAGGAATTCACCTTGCCACCCTGGAAGAAGTACACGTCTCCCTTGCCGGTCTGGCTGGAGGTGAACGCGAGGGCGGCGTCCGCGGAGAAGGAGGGCCACGCGAGGCTTCCCTTCACCACGTCGGCACGCAGGAACTCCGCCGCCGCCGACGGCGCCTTGGAGGACGCGCTGTACAGCCGCATCGTGCCGCCCTGGTTGGCGGCCTCGAAGATCAGGATCGGCTGCTTCGGATGCCACGCCGGGTTGGCCGCGTACGTGCCTCCGCTGGCGAAGCTGCTGCTCGAGCCGGGAATCTGGACGCGCGCGGGCGTGCCGGGCGCCCCGGCCGTGACCTGCACCACGTACAGGTTGACGCTGTCGGAATTGTTGTTCACTTCGAACGCCAGCCAACCGCCGTCCGAGGACCACTGCGGATTGCTCGCGTGGCCGCCGGAGCCTGTCCACGTGACTTCGACGGCGGATGCGGTCGACGCCGCGAGCGCGAGAGCCAGGATCATTCAGTCCTCCTTGTGGGTGGCGGGAGCCAGCGTGAACGCCAACTGCCCCCACGGATACCATCGGAACGTGTCGGTCTGGGCGCCACCCTCGACGGTGACCGCACCGGAAAGCTTGCCGAGGTCGATGAGCGCGTAGCTCACGCTGCCCGCCCCGCCGCCGGCGAAGACGGTCCCCGACAGGCGCTGGTAGCTGCCCACGTCACCTGCCAGCGCGGGGTAATCCGCACAACCGCCGCCCTCGGCGCACGCGCCGGCCACGCCGGTGACGGCGGCCTTGCCGACGCCGTAGATCGGCCCGCCGGCGACCCACAGGCGACCCAGCCGCGCCTCGCCCGCGATCCAGGCGTAGCCCATGTGCATGCTGTTGCCCTTGACGTCGAACAGGGCCGTCGGCTCGAGCTCCTTGCCATCCACCGACGGAGTCCCGAACAGGCTGTGATACCCCACCATGCCGACGACGCCGAAGCGACCGGACCCCATCGCGTACCCGGCGGACGCCCGGGCACCGCCACCGCCGAATGCACCCGCCTGGAGCGCGGCCTCGCCACCCTCGCCCGGCGCGCCACCGTTCATGAACGCCACCCCGAGGGAGGCACGGGGGCCGGCCCACTTCAGGCCCTCGACGCTGACCTTGGCGACCGGCGGAGGCGCGAGGCTCACGGCCACCGGCGTCGCCGCACCGGCGACCACCGTGAAGGTCACGCCGTCGAGGGTGTAGTCGCCCGCAGGCAGCAGGCCGTCGTAGCTGGCACGCGCCGCGACCCGCGCGACGGCCGCGTCGACGCACGCACGCTGGTCAGGCAGGAAGGGCGGCTCCGTGGGCGCAAGGATGGCCCCGCCCTTGTACTTGCGATCGATGCGGATGCTCACCGGCGCGAAACTGGCGTCGATCTCCGCGATGGGCGCGACCTGCTCCTCGCTGGCACCGGCCTCGCGGGCCCGCACGAAACGCGCGCGCGCTGCCGTGACGTCGCCCAGCGACCGCGCGGCCTGCGCCCCGAACACGTGTTCGCGCGCCTCGATCTTCTCCCCGCGCTTCTCGAGGTCGAGCAACTTCTGGTAGTTCGCCTCGACCGCGGGCCACTGGTTGCGCTGCGCCATGCGCTTCATCTCTTCGTAGATGCGCATGTGCTCGGCACGCTCGAGATCGCCGGCGTGCGCAACGGGCACGAAGCCCCCCGCCATGGCGGCGAGGAGGAACAGCGGCAGGGACGTCATGCGCATGGGGACCTCACGAGGCGTCAGCCCAGGGATCGAGCAGGGAACGGGTGTAGGGATGACGGGGCGTGTCGGTCCGGAGGTCGAGCTCCTCGATCACGTTCCCCTCGAGCATGACCACCACCCGGTGACAATAGTGCACCGCGGCATCGAGGTCGTGCGTCACGAGGATGCACCCCGCCTCGGGCGGCAGGTTGCCCACCAGGTCCGCGAGGACCGATTCCCGACGGTCGGGGTCCAGGCCGCTGGTGGGCTCGTCCGCGACCACGAGGCGGGGATGGAGGGCAAGCACGCGGGCGAGCGTGACGCGACGCTGCTCACCGCCCGACAGTTCCCGCGGCAGCGCGTGATGACGGTGCGACAGCCCGAGTCGTGCGAGCATCTCCGCTGCGCGCTGCTGCGCGTCCTCCGCCACGACGCCGGCGAGGACGGTCAGCGTCTCCACCACGTGATCGATCACCGTCTGCTGCGGGTCCAGCGCGGCGAGGGCGTCCTGCGGCACGTACTGGTACTGAACGCGCAGTGCCTGCCGTGTGCGCTCGGGGAGCGTGTCCCACCGGTGGTCCTCGATCCAGATCGCACCCGAGCTCGGCGTCTCCAGACCGAGCACCATGCGCGACACGGTGGTCTTCCCGGACCCGCTCTGCCCGACGAGCGCAACGACCTCCCCCGCACGCACGACCAGGTTCACGCCCTTGACGGCCTGCACGACGCGTCGCGGGCTCCACGGCCACGCACCCGGGATCTCGAAGGTCTTCACGACATTCTCGACGCGTACGACGGCCCGATCTTCAACCTTCCGGTCGCGCGCGAAGGTGGAGTGGGTGACGGGAGAACTCATGCGGCCCCCGCGGCGCTGCCGGGCGGACGCAGCCGAACGACATCGTCCGCGATGCGGGACACGGTGTCCTCGTGGTGGGAGATGAGCAGGATCCCGCAGCCGTGCGCCTTTCCGACCGTCACGAGGAGCTCGACGATCTGACGGCGCAGCACGGGGTCGAGCCCGGTCTCGGGTTCATCCGCGAGCAACACCTTCGGCGCGGGCGCGATGGCGATGGCCAACGCGGCACGCTGGCACATGCCACCGCTCAGCTCCCCGGGGACGGAGCCGGCCACCCAGGGCGCGAGCCCGACCTCGTGCAGCAGCGCGTGCATCAACGCCGGCTGCTCGGCAGCAGGCACCGGCACGGCGCGCCGCGCAATCGCAAGCTCCAACTGACGCCCGATCGTGCGACCGGGGTTCAGGGCGCTGGAAGCCGCCTGCGGCGAATAGCTGAGGTAGCCGCCGCGCAGCGCGCGCGTCCCCTCGAACAGCGCCGTGTGACGGGCGCGGCCGCCTCCCGCCACACCTTCGAACCAGTCGCGATCTCCGGAGTGCCCCGGGTACCGGAGACGTCCGCGGACCAGGCCGGGGAGAACGTCGATCACGCCCATGCAGGCACGCGCCGACACGGACTTTCCGGCACCCGACGGCCCGCACACGGCCGTCACGCGACCCGCGCGCACCTGTACGGTCACGTCGTCGACCAGCAATCGGTCGACGTGGCGAATGGCCAACCCTTCGAGGGACAGCAACAGCTCCGGCGTGCTCATCGGGCCCTCGCGGCGCGGGTGAGGAGCATCGCGGACGCCGTCACGAGCGCGACGAGGACCAACCCGAGCACCAGGGCGTGACCGGTGGGCTTGCCCAGCGCGAGGCTGAGGTAGCCAAGCTGGAGAATGTCCGCCCAGCTCCGCATCGAGTCGGGGTGCGTGAAGCTCGGCTGCTCCGACGCGAGCGCGAGATAGCTGAGCGAGAGCTCCAGGAAGGTGACCTGCATGGCCGTCTCCGCGGCCTGTCGCACGACGACCGGACGCAGGTTCAACGCCACGATGTGGTAGAGGAAGATGCGGGACCATGAGAAGCCGTGGGCACGCAACGCCTCGACGAACCGCGCGCCGCCGAGACGCTCGGCGACGCTTGCCGCCTCGTCCATGGCCCCGGGTGCCGAGAGCAGTGCCCAGAGCAGTCCCAGCGGCAGCAGACCGCCGCCGGACCCCATCAGCAACGCCGCGACGAGGATCACCACCATCCGCGGCAGGGCACCGAGCACCTCGCCGAACGCCTGCACCACCCCGTCGACGCGCTCGTCACCCACGCAACGCAGCAAGCCGCCGCAGACGGCGAGGACGCCGACCAGCACCGCGGACGCCGCCGCAGGGAACAGCACCACGCGGGCGCCCTGCTGCGCGTACGCGAGGAGCGGACGGCCGCGGTCGTCGGTTCCGAACGGAAACGACCCGAGGGGGCCCAGGTTGGCGCGGTCCGGAAGGGTTTCCGGCAGACGCTCGGGCGCGAACGCGGCCAGCGCGGCGAGCGCGAGCACGCACGCAGCGGCGAGCATCGCGGGAGTGCGTCGGTTCATGCCGACACCGCCGCCGCGACGCGGGGCGCGCGACGGATGTGGAGCGCCACGGCGATCTCCAGCATCGCCTGTGCGAGCAAAAGGGCTGCGCTCACCGCCGCGAAGCCGGTTGCAGCCGCCAGGACGACTCCGAAGTCCTGCTTGAGGGTGCCGGACCACAACAGGTCTCCCAGCCCGTCGATCTTCAACACCACTTCCACCACGACCAGACCGGACACGAGGTGCAGGACGCGCGCACGCAGTTGACCCGCGAGTGCGGCCGCGACGTTGGGAAGCACGTTTTCGAGCATCCCCTCGCCCCGAAGCGCCGCGATCTGGACGTAGCGCTGCTTGCGCTCGGTGCGAAAGAGTGCGCGCACCCCGCCGACGGCACCGGCCAGCGCGCCGTCCGCCACCGAGAGCACGATCGCCCCGAAGACGAGACGCCACAGCGTGGCCTCCTCCCCGAAGCTGTTGCCGCCGAACCGGAGCGCGATCACGGCCGCGAAGAAGAGCGAGAAGATGACTGCCGGCACGAGTCCTGCGACGTGCAGCGACCCGTCGGCGCGTCGTGGAAGGAACCCCGAACCCGCCCCCACTGCGCCCGCAAGGACCGGCAGCAGGGCCGCGGCCAGCAGGACGAGCGTCATGGGCACGGCTCCCGCCAGCATCTCGCTGACCGGCACGCCCTGCAACACCCGCCACGACATGCCGAAATCCCCGGCCAGGGCCGCCCTCCCCCAGTGGGTGTAGAAGCCCCATGGCCCCTCGTCGAGGTGCCACCGTGCCGCGAGGGCATCGGTCGCCTCGCAGGAGGCGCGGGGACAGATGATCTCCGCTGGATCCCCCGGCAGCGCCCAGATCAAGGCGGTCAGGATCGCCGGCACCGCTGCGGGAAGCAGCAGCGCGGCGAACAGACGCACCATGGGTCGTAGCCACCAGGCTCTCACGCGGAACTCTCCACCGTCACGGGACCGTGCACGTCAGTTGAGGTACTTCCAGGCGTCCACTTCGGTCCAGTAGTAGTACGGGGCGATCGTGTTGCCCTTCACCTCGGACCGCCACGCGCTCTTCGTGTCGAGCTTCCACAGGAACAGGTAGGGCAGATCATCGGCGAGCGTGGCGTGCAGCTTGTGGTACGCATCGTTCGCAGCCGTGTCCGTACGCGCCTGGTTGTACTCCACGATCTGCTGGTCGACGGTCGGGTTGCTGTAGTTGAAGATGTTCAGCGCACCCTTCTTGTTCGCCCCGCGCGTCTCGAAGATCTCGTTGACCTCGTCGACCACGCCGAAGCTCCACTTGCCGACGAGCAGATCGAAGTCCATCGCGGCGCCGCTCACGACCTTGCGCTGCCAATCGTCCGCGGACACCTTCTCCTCGTGCCGGTCGAAGCCGCCGGCACCGAGCTGGTTGGAGATCTGCTGCAGCAGATCCGGCGCCTCGTTGTTCAGCGGGCTGAGCATGCCGATCTTGAAGGTCACGGGCTGTCCCCCGTAGGACCAACGGCCGCCCACCTGCTCGAGGCCCGCCTCCTTCAACAGCTGCGCGGCCTTGGCACGGTCGGCACGCTCGCTGACGAGCACCTTGCGATTGTAGAACGGCGAGCTCTGGACGAACGGCCCCGAGATGAACTCGCACGGGCTGTTCTGCTCCCCGGCCTTCACGCCGATGGACTTCTCGCGAAGGTCCATGCGATCGAGCAGCAAGTTCAGCGCTTGACGCACCTTGCGGTCCGACAGCGGCCCCTTCTTGGTGTTCACCGCCACGAACCACCAGCTCCGGAGGTCGTAGCTCTTCAGGGCCAGGTCATCCGTGGCGCTGACCTCCGGCCGGAACGGCGGCGGTACCGCGATCATGCCCTGCATGCCGTTGTTCTTGAGCGTAGACACCTGCACGGCGGGGTCACCGCCCTCCTGCAGCTGGAGCTTCGCCACGCCGGGATTGTGGTGCCCGTTGGGGAAGGCATCGTAGGTGGCCATGCGCTTGTTGCGCAGGCCCTTGTACGCACCCGAGCCGATGGGCTTCTGGGAGAACACGTCATCCGGCTGGATGGCCGTGCCCTGGAACTGCGACTTCGGCAACACCGCGAAACCAAGGCGCTCCATCGGGTTGTGCACAACCTTCGTGAACTTGATGATGGCGACGTTGGAGCCTTCCGCGGAGCAGCCGGCCAGGATGGTGCGGTAGCCCTGCGCGATCGGACTCGGCGTCGCGGGGTCGAGCATCGCCTTGACGGTGAAGCAGATGTCCTCGCCCGTGACGGGCTTTCCGTCATGCCACTTCAGGTTGGGCTTGAGGGTGACCTTCCACCCCTTGCCCATCTCGGCGACCTCGCCCTTCTCGACGAGCTTGCTCGTGAGACGGTTGTCGATCGGATGGTGGAAGTACAGGCGATCGAAGATCAGCTCCTGCGCGCGGTAATCCACCATCGAGGACGCGTAGAGCGGGTTGAGCGACCCAGGCAACGACTCCTCGTAGAACGTGAGCATCGCGCCGGTGCCAAGCGCCGTGCTGCCGAGGCCGATGGCCACCAGCAGATGCTTCGCGCCGCGAAAACCAGGGAAACGGGACATGCGCATGTCTCCTCAGTGCATCGGGCGGCCGGGGGCCGCGTTTCGACTCAACCGAACGTGCAGGGCGTCGAGCGGCAACTGCGCCGCGTCGAGTCCGGGCAATTCCGACAACAGTCCGTGGACCAGCTCCTCGGCGCGCACCGAATTGCGGTTGCCCGCATCCCAGGCCGCCACCGACGCGAGGAACACGGGGTCCCACGTCGTGCCGCTGGTGCGATCGAGCGCGTTGATGCGCAGACGGCCGCTGGCGTCCGAATCCGACAGCGCGGCCGCCAGGCGATCGCCCGCGCGCAGCAGCCCCACGCGCGCGAAATCCGCGAACAAGCGGTGGAAACCCTCCTCCGCCCCGCCATTCGCGGCCTGCATGGCCTCCTCCACCGCCTTGCCGAGGGACGCGCTCGCATCGAGCACGCAGTCCACGTCGAGGGCGGAGGCACCCCCTGACGATGGCGCCTTCATGCACCCCTTGAGCAGCACCGCATAGACGCTGTCCGCGGCGTGCCGGTCCACGGCGGCGATGCCATCGCGCCCCACCTCGGCCGCAAGCAGCGCGTCCCCAGAGGACGTGGACGGCGACATGAACAGGAAGGCATCGGGAACCTTGACGTCCGACGCTGCGGACGCCGGCTCGGGCGGCAGCCGCCACGGAGCGAGCCACACATCCACCGCGGTAGAGGCCTCGGGTGCGGCTTCCCGCGCGCGCGCCTCGTGCCAACGGGAGAGCGACCACAGGGTGCCGGGGTCTCCCGCCTGAACACGCAGGGAGGTTCCCTTCTCCGGCAACTCGTAGTGCGGCACGCTGCCGGCGCTGGGCATCGAACCCGCGGCGTCGGAGGGGGGAGCGCCAGGGCCGGACGACGCCGGCGCATCCGGCGGCCACACGGCCTTGGTGGCCCAGGACTTCCACGCCTTGTCCTGCGCCGCGAGGCCCGCGACCTTGCTGGCCGAGGCGTTGCCGAGCCGTGCGGACCACGTGGCCTCTCCAAGCAGCGCTCCAGCGACGCCGACGAGGTACGAGGTCTCGGCCGGGTCGCTCTCCTGCGCGTCGGCACCGTACACCTGCACCGTCGCGTGCGCGGCCATGCGCGTGGCTTGCCGGTAGGCGGCCGCCAACTCCGCGTGCGCACGGGCACGACCGAGCGGATCCTTCTCGGCGACGAACGCATCCATCGCCGCGGAGCGGCGCCCCTGGAACCAGTTCTTCCAGGACTCGCGTCCCTCGAAGGGGGCGCGATTCTCGGCCTTCGCCATGCGCACCTGCCACGTCGCCCCCAGGAGCTCCGCGGGAACGGTCGTCTGCGTCGCCGACGGCTCGGCTGGCGCGGCCGCGTCGTCACCCGAGCAGCCGGTCAGGGCCATGAGGAGGAGGAGGTTCATCCGCCCTCGCAGAACGCGCGGTTGCCGGACGCCGCCGACATGCACGCGGCGAGCGCGGTCTTCGTGTCCTGCCCGCTGGACCGGGCGTAATCGAGCCACTCGCGGGAGTAGTCGCGCGCGGTGCCCCGGAACTTGCCGGCGCGCTGCTCGTTCTCATCGGAGCGATTCGAGGTGTACTGGGCCTCGGCGTCCTGCCAGAGCTTGATCATCGCCTCGGCACGGAGCTTGTAGAGGTTGGTGACGCGCTGCTTGTACGTGTTTCCGGTCCACTTGGACTTGTTGTCCAACGCGTAGTCGGCCCACTTGATGACGCTGAGCGACTTCGACGCCCCGCCGCGCGAGAGGTGGAGCGCGTACTTGAAGCACATGTCAGGGTCCGAGCGGTCGATGTCCTCGAGGTGACGCCGCATCAGGCGCTCCCACTCCGCCTTGTTCCCTCCCGACTCCGCGTTTGCGATGAGGAGCCGGGAGACCTTGTCACGTGCGGTCTGCGCACCCTCGGAGGCGACGCGTCCGTCGAGACACTTCACCTGCCCCGGCCGCAGCTGGCCCATCATGGCGGCCGGCTCCAGCTTGACCAGATCGTCGCAGCTGTCGTTGGCTGGTGCGGACGCGGCGGCCGCCGACGCCGTCGCGGCAGAGGCGCTCACCGCGGCCGGTGGCGGCGTCACGGGCGGCGGCGCGACGACCGCGGCGACGGGCTTCGCGGCCACCGTCTGCGGCGGTGCGGAAGGCACCGGGGCGGGCGCCGGGGTCGACGGCTTGGCGGCCACGGTCGGTGGCGGCGCGACCACCGGCGCGGCCACCGGGGCCGCGGGCTGCGCGACCTTCGCCGGCGCCGCGGGTGCGGTCGGCGCGGGTACCGGTGCCGGCGGGGTCACCACCGCCACCTGCTGGGGGGCCGCCGCGGGCGCGACGGGCGCGGCGGGTGCGGCAGCCTGGGAAGGAGCGGCATCCGTGGCGCGGGAGGGTGCGACATCCGCGGCGGCGACGGGCTCCGCGACCGCGGACGGCGCCGGCGCTTGCACGGCCTCGACGGCCGCGACGGGAGACGGCCCCGCGGAGGGCACGTACGGAGACAGGCCCACGAAGGGCGAGAACGCCGACGTGGGCTGCAGGTCGAACCACGAGACACGGTGGTCGGACGGGATCGGGCGACCGGCCGTGTCACGCGCGGGCCCCGAGTTCACGGCGGCACCACCGGCGAGACAGGCGGACCAACCGTCCTGGCACGGGTTGGACGGAAACACGCCGGCCCACGGGGACCACTCGGCGGCGAAGGCGGCACCCGCCGCCAGGGCTGCGACCACCACCACGAAAGGCCGTAGGGACCCGCGCATCGACTCTCCGTTCATAGGAAGGGACTTCACTGGGAAACCTCGCGCGGCTCGTCCCGACCGAAGCTGATGACGGGCTCCTCGATCGTGGACGTGTCCATCACGAGCTTGTCGAGCTTCACCTCGATCACGTTCTTGCGCTTCCGCACCTGGTACTGGCAGACCTGCGACACGTAGCCGGGGGCGGAGATCTCGAGTTCCAGCGTCATGCCCGCGGTGAAGCGGAGCTCGCTCCCGTCCGGCATGTAAAGCGCGTTGCCCTCCCACGAGCCGTCGACCGCGTTCACCCGGTGACGGTCCTGCTCCTGGGGATGCCGCACGACGGCCGTCGGGATCGGCTTCGCCTCGGTGTCCTTCACCACCACGCGCACGTTCACACCCGGCGTGTCCTTGGCGTGCGCGTCCGCCGCGCCACCGAGCGCGCCGAGCAGGGAGAGGGCGAGTATCCAGCGACGGGTCATGGGTTCATCCTCCGAACTGTGCCTTGAGGAGAGGATCGGCGGCGACCATGGCCGCGTTGGCGGGGTCGTTGAGCTTCGCGAGCAGGCGCGCCGCTCCGTCCCCGCGGAGCCCCGCGACGAGCGCACGCGCAGTGTCCGGATCCTTGTCCGCGATCGCGAAGGCCGCCGTCACACGCGCATCCGACAGACCGTCCACCGGGATGCCCGCACCCGCGCCGTCGGGGGACTGGACGAGCGTGTCAAGGGCGTTGAAGCCCGCCACGCAGGTCGCGCCGTCCCCCGCGGCGCATGCCGCCATGGCACGCGTCGCGTTCAGACGCCACGTCTGGCCCGCAGGCGGGATGACGATGCTGTCGAGGAGACCCGTCGCCACCTCGGCCTCCCCGATGGCCGCGGCGCGACCCGCCCAGAGCAGCAGCATGTCGGTGCCATCGGTGTCCCCGTGCGTCTCCGCGTAGGCCTTGACGAGGTCGGTCACCGAGCGCACGGCCACCGGACGCTGGCCCAGCGCCCACAGCGCCTGCGCCTCCGCCATGCCCGCCACGAGCGGGTTTGACTCGCTCATCAGCCGAAGGTACTGCCCCGCCGCCTCTCCGACGGGTCCCCCACCCTTCGCGGCGGCCTGAAGCTGGCTGCGCGCCTCCGTGGGATTTCCCTCGGCGAGCTGGTACTCCCCCGCGAGGAGTGCGCCGACCGGAAGATTGCTCGCCGTAGCGTGCGTGTTCATGGCGTCGAGGTCACCCGCCTGCAGCGCCACCAGCGCGCGCCGCACCTTGACCTCTCCGACGCGCTCGGCGGCCGCGGCCTCGACCCCGGCGAGGACTGCGTCGGCGCCTGCGGTGTCGCCCTTCAGCAAGCGCAGGTACGCCGCGCCCGTCGCGACCTCCACGCTCTCCGGGTGCTCGGTCAGCGCTGCCTCGTAGGCCGCGGCAGCACCGGCGAGATCGTTGCTCTTCAGCTTCGCGTCGGCATCCGCCACCGCAGCCGCCGGGTCCCCGGAGAACAGCGAACAACCAGTGAGAAGCAGGGTCGTCAACACGCGCACACCTCGTCGTTCCAGCATGTAACGGACCCCCGCATGAAAGCACAAGGCATTGCGGTCGGCAAGGGCGGGCGCGACCCGACCGGGGCGCGTGCGGCCGCGTGTCGTGGTATGGTAGCGTCGTTCGTCATGTCGACCGGCGCCGCCAACCAGTTGGACCTCGTGCTGCTGCAGGAGATCAGCGGCGGAACGTTCGCGCAGCTGTACCTGGCCGAGACGCGGGCCGGGGGGTTGGACCGCATCGTCGCCGTGAAGATTCTGCGCGACCAGTGGAGCGAACACGACGAGATCCTTCGCCGCACGCGGGACGAGGCGCGGCTGTTGGCGCGACTGCGCCACAAGAACATCGTGCGTGTCGAGGATTTAACGACCCTCAACGGCCGGCTCGCCATCATCATGGAGTACGTCGAGGGGGTCGACCTCAAGCAGCTCGTCGACCACCTCGTCGCGTCGGGCGGGGCGGTTCCCGCCCGCGTGGCGCTGCAGATCGCCGTCGCCTCGGCATCCGCGCTCGAGGCGGCCTGGCAGCGCGTGCCGCTGGGCCTTTCCGAGCCCTTGCAAGTCGTGCACCGCGACATCAAGCCCTCCAACATCATGGTGAGCGCCGAGGGCGAGGTGAAGGTCCTCGACTTCGGCACGGCGCGCTCGACGCAGGCGATGCGCAGCGCCCAGACGGGGGCGATCCGGTTCGGCAGCCTGAAGTACATGTCTCCCGAAAGACGCGAGGGGGACCGGGGTATTCACGTGGCCGACGTGTACGCCGTCGGACTGGTGCTGTTGGAGTTGCTGCGCAGCGCGTGGCTTCCGCTGCTTCCGCTCGACGCGGCGGACCACGACGCGGCCGTGCGTGAACACGTCGCGGCGCTTCCCGACCTCGGCCTGCCGAACGCGGACTGGGACCGCGCGCTGCGGGGCGTGCTCGTGCAGGTGCTGTCGGCCGACCCGGCGCTGCGTCCCGACGCGGAGCAGTTCGCGCGCACCCTGCGGGCGTACGCGGACAGCGCGACGGGACCCACGCTCGAATCGTTCGCCGCGGACGCCGTGGCGCCGCTCCTCGCGAAGCGCCCGAGGGTCGGTGCGGCGGGCAACCTCACCGGCACGCGGATCTTCCTGGAGGAGAGCGACTCCGACAACGCCGTGGTGCGGCGTGCGCAAAGCGCGGACCCCGCGTCCCTTCCGCCGTCCGAGCCCACGTCACCCTCCGGAGCTGTGACGCCCCCTGCCGACACCACCGCCGCGCCGCGCGGGGCACCTGTTTCGGCCTCGGGGCCCGCCGTCACGACGGTGGCTCCGCGCACACCTCCTCCGTCCTCCCGCACCGTCGTCCCGGAATCGGACGACGAGGCGACGCGGATCCTGTCCACGGAGGAGGGACGTGCCCCGGCGCCCCTGTTCCCGTCGAAGCCCCTCCCCGTCCACGCGGGTGCCACCCCACCGGAACCCGAGGACGCCGCGCCGCCGCCCGGCGAAACCACGATCCGCGGTCAGGCGCCCGTCCTGGTCCAGCCCCCGCTGGCGGCACCGCCCGGACGCGGCCAGCATGTCGCTTCACCCGGTCCCGGTGCCACGCCCCGCGCGCCCACCCCCAAGGCACCGACCCCTGCGGCCACCCGCGCGGAGCCACCCGCGCCCCGCGTGGAGCCGTTCGTTCCTCCACCTGCCCCGTCGTCGAACCCGGCGGCGCCCACGGCCCCCTCCGTCCCGCCGCCGGTCGTGCAACCTTTCGTGGTGTCGGGTCCGACGGTCCCGACGCCGCAGCCGCCGGTTGCGCAGGCAGCGGCAGGAGCGCATCTGGACCCGGATGCCCCCGCACCACGCTATCGCCGGTTCCAGCCCATCGTCGTGGTGGCCGTCTGTGCGGCGCTCGTGGCGATCGTGGCGGTCGCCGGCGCCGCGGCCTTCATCCTGCGCCCCGCGTCACCGGCCCTCGATGCGCCCCCCCCCGCGGTCACCGCGCGGGAGGCCGGGGGGGGCGGCGGCGCACCTGTGCGCGTGGACGTCACGGGAGGCGCGCAGTGGGTCCGCCTCGAACTCGGCGGGGAGAAGCGCGCCGAAGGCCGCGGAGGTCTCGACGCCGCCGTGCTTGCCGGACGCTACACGCTCGTCGTCAAGCAGGTGGGACGTGGCGCGGTGCGCGGGGAGGTCCAGGTGCCCCCCGGTGGCCTCCAGATCCGCTGCACGCCGGCGGACTCGGCGCTGACGTGCAGCGGAGGCGCGGCGCTCACGCTCCGCTGACGCACCTCGACGCTCAGCCGATCTTCGTGAGCCGGAGGGCCTCGCGCAGCTGCGTCTCCTGCGAATCGGCATCCGCGTGGAAGTGGACCTTGACGTAGTCGCGTCCGTCCATTCCCACCGCAGTGTGCTCCGGGAGGTCCAGGAGCGCCTCCCGGAACGCCGGATCGTCCGGGTAACAGTAAAGCACGCCCATCTCGTCGAGCACCACCTGCTCGCCGAACGGCCCCCGGATCCACAGCTGGTGCCGGCCATCCTCCCACACGAGGCGCGACGCCGCGTCCAGGGCGGCCACCACCTCGCCGGCGGGCACGTCCATGCGCACCCAGCTCTCGGGCTTCGGAAGCTGCCCCCGTACCCGATCCGTCAAGCGCAGGTACCGCACGCTCAGCGGGCCACCGAGCGCGGCGATCAGGCGCAGGTGCACGTTCCGCAGCTCCGCGGGGGGTACGCTCGCCACCAGCCGGGTGGTTCCGTCCGGTGCCACCTGCACGCGGTACCCGCGGGCAGGCTCGAAACCGTCTTCCTGCCCTTCGACGCTGACCGACACGGCCTTCGGCTGCGGTGACTGCATGGCGGGCACCTAACCCGCCGACGCCGCGTCGCCGGGGGCATCCGCGTCGGGGAACGCGCCTCCATGCCACGGCTCCCCCTGCTCGAACGCCGTCAGCCGCGCGAAGTAATCCTCGGTGTGCGCGATGGCGTCCTCGATCGAACGGCTGTGGAGGAAGGCCGTGCGGAGCTCGCTGCCGTAGGGAAGCCCATGGGTGAAGTAGTTCGCGATCTTCTTCATGCGCCCCAGCGCGCCGCGGTCCGTGTGGAACTCCTCCCGGATGCTCTCGAAGTAGCCGAGCAGCACGCGGCGCTTCTCCGGTGCGTCCACGGCGAGCGGCGCCTCCCCGCGCATGGCGCGCCCGACCTGCAGGAACACCCACGGATTGCGGATCGCGCCGCGACCGATCATCACGCCGTCACAGCCGGTCTCCTCGAACATGCGGCGCGCGCTCTCCCAGTCGACCACGTCGCCGTTTCCGACGACGGGGATGCGCAGCCGCGCCTTGGTCTCCGCGATCTTGTCCACGGCCCGCGTGCCCCCGTAGAGGTCGGCACGGGTACGCCAGTGGATGGTGATGGCCTCCGCGCCCTCCTCCTGGCAGCGGTACGCGAGTTCAGGCGCGTTCCGCGTGGCGTGGTCGAAGCCGGAGCGCATCTTCACGGTGAGGGGGATGCCGATGGCACGTCGTACGGCCCGCACGATCTCCGTGGCGAGGCCGGGGTCCTTCATCAGCGCGCTTCCGCCGCTGTGCGCGCAGACCTTCTTCGAGGGACACCCCATGTTGATGTCGCAGATGGTGGCGCCGGAGTCCTCGACGATGCGCGCCGCCTCCGCCATGGCCTCCGGATCGCGTCCGTAGATCTGGATGGCGATGGGGCGCTCGTCGGGGTCGAACCGGGCCATGTGCTCCATGCGGGCGACGCCGCGCCGCAGCCCCTCGCTGGCGATGAACTCGGTCACCGTCAGACCGGTTCCGCCGATGCTCCGGACGAGCCGCCGGAACGTCAGGTCGGTGACGCCCTCCATCGGCGCCAGCACGAGGTTCGGCGCGATGCGCACGTCGCGCACGTAGTAGTGGTCAGGCAGCGCCATCCCCGCCTCCCGTCCCGCGGGGCGCTCCGGCCCGTTGGCGCACGCGTTCGAAAAACAGCACGCCCGCCGTGACGCTGACATTCAGGCTCTCGAGGCTTCCCGCCAGCGGAATGCCCACGATCGCGTCGCAACGCGCACGCACGGGCGGCGTCAGGCCCTTGTCCTCCCCGCCGAGCACGATCGCCACGGGACCGGTGAGATCGACCTCCCAGGGCGGCACGCCGTCCATGTCCGCTCCCACGATCCTCACGCCCGCGCGCTGCAACTGCGCAAGCGCGCTGCTGATGCCCTCGCGCACGAGCGGGACGGCCTCCGCACCCCCCATGCTGACCCGGTGCACCACCGGGGTGAGGCCCTTCCCGCGCTGGACGGGCACGATGACGGCGTCCACGCCGGCTCCCAGCGCGCTGCGCAGGATGGCGCCCAGGTTGTGCTCGTACTGGACCTCGTCGACCAGCACCACGAAGGGTTCGGCGACCGCATCGAGCACGTCGCGGACCCGAAGCTCCGGAAGCGGCTCCGCCTCGGCGATGACGCCGTTGTGCACGCCGGTCTGGCTCATGCGATCGAGCATGGCACGCTCCACGCGCACGACGCGATCCCCGGCGCGGGCCAGGATCGCCTCGATCTTGCGGTCCGGGCGCGCCGCCGCGTCGAGCCACACGCGCAACACGGCGCGACGTCCGCGCTCGAGCGCGTCCAGCACGACGTTGCGCCCCTCGAGCCGATCCCCGCGCACGGGGGGAAGCGGCGGAGCCGACGGGGTCGCAGGCCGGGGCGGACGCGCAGCGGGTCCCTCGACGGGCGTCGGACCTGACCGGTGCGGAGGGCCGACACGGCCCGCGACGCGCCCCTCCCCCTCGCGACGCGCCGCCGTGCGGGGTCCGTTCCGTGATTTCGGCATGCTGGGCGACTATCCCGTCACGAGCGGGACGGGGCATGCACACACGCGCCGGGCTAGGTTCCGCCCATGGGCGCGGCCTCCCGGACCGAATCTCCGACCTCCCTCGAGGAGGAAATCCGGGCGCTGCGCAACGACCATCGCAACGTCGCCCTCCCGGGGCTGGCGGCCACCTACCTCGCGCTCGGCGCGCTCGTGGTCGGAACGGCCCGCGCCGACACGCCGCTCGTCTACGCCTGCGCCGCCATCCCCATCGGCGTGCTGCAGTACCGCGTGACGCTCTCCGGACACGAGGCGGTCCACCGCACCCTCGTCTGGCCGGGCTGGCTGAACGAGGCCCTCGGCATCGTCGGACAGGCCCTCGTGGGCGTCAACTTCGCGAGCTACCGGGTCCAGCACCTCGACCACCACCGTGCCATGACGCTTCCGGACGACCCCGACGGCCACATCTACGGCGGCATCCTGCGGACCCCGCGCGGCTGGCGGCGCACCGTGGCGTGGACGCTCGGCACCTTCGTCGAGATCGCCATCAAGGTGTGGCAGAAGGGGTTCGGCAGCATCGGCCGACGCCACGCGCAGGCCTCCACCGTGGCGACGGTCGGGTACTCCCGCGCCTGCTCCGTCGCGGTGCTCCTCGCGCAATGCCTGCTTGCGTGGGGCTGCGCCCTCCTGACGGGCCATTGGTGGGGCTACGCCGCGGTGTGGGTCGGCCCCTTGTTCGCGGTGGCGGTGTTCCTGAACCGGACGCGCATCCTCGTCGAGCACGGCCTGCCGCTGCTGGCCGGCGTGCCGGCCGTGGCGCGCGGCATCCCCACCGTGGACCTCGACCCCCCGGCGGTCGAGCGCTGGATCGTGGGTCCCTTCCACTTCCACCATCACTGCGCGCACCACCTGCACCTGGCGGTGCCGCACTACAACCTCCCCGCCCTCGCCCGGGCGCTGCGTGCCCACGGCCACCCCGACTACCATCACGTCGTCGGCAGCTACGTCACGGCCCTCACCCGCGCGATGCGCACCTAGCCCTCACGGCGTCTGCGTTCGCGGTTGCCTGGGCGGGGGGTCATCCCCCCGCAACGCCCCCCGTCGGGCGGGTCGCGCCCTGCCGCGCCGACCAGCGCCGCAGCAGCTCCTCCACGTCCGCGCAGAACCAGAGGTCTTCCCGGGAAGGAACATCCCGCACGGCCGGGCCGCCCACGGCGACGATGACCTCCGGGGGCGCACCCGCACGCACCTCGGCCGCCAACGCCTGCACCTCGCCCGCCGCCTCGGGCCGCATGGCGCTCACGCACGCCAGGGCCGGCCGAAATGCGGCGAGATGCGCAACCAGCTCGTGCACGGGCAGGTCCGCGCCGAGCCAGGTGACCCGGAATCCCCGCATCGCGAGGCGCGCCGCCACCGCCAGCAACGCCAGCTCGTGACGCTCCCCGGGGAGGCCCGCGCAGACGACGGGAACCCCGTCGCGCGGACCCGCTCCGAGCGCGTGGAACGCGTGCAGGAGCCGCTCCCGGCAATAGTCGCTCGCGAAGTGCTCTTGCGCGACGTTGAGCGCACCGGCGGCCCAGGCGTCTCCGACGCGCTGCAGCACCGGCATGTACACGTCCGTGATCGCGGTCTCGAAGCCCAGCAGCGTGTGCGCGAGGCACGCGTCCGCGGCGGCCCGGTCAAAGCGGATCAGCGCCTCGTAGAGCGCCGCCGCGGTCGAACCCGCAGCCGCAGGGGACGCCTCGTCCGGCGCAGGCTCCGCGCCGCGCGACACGCCCGGACTCCGCGTGGCCAGGATCCGGACCGCCTCCGAGATCGCCAGGCCCTCGTCGGTCATGGCCTTCAACCGGCGCAGCACCTGCACGTCGTCGTCGGTGTACACCCGGTACCCGCCGGACGAGCGACGAGGCTCCAACACCCCGTGACGACGCTCCCACGCCACGAGCGTCGCGCGCGGGATGCCCGTCAGGGCCGCGACCGTCTTGACACGGTATGGCACCCGCTCACGCCGAGACGGACAAGAGCGCCGGCACGGCATCACCGTTCGCCACGCGCGCCGCGCCGGCGATGCGGCGGGACAGCGCGCGGAGGCCCACCCGCCACACGGCATCCTCCACGCCGTCCACCTCGACGGTCGCCAGCACCGACGCGACCGCCTCGGGCGCGCCGCAGGCGGCGCGGGCCGCGACGAGGGCGGGCAGGGCCCGCCGCAACGCGAGGTCGACGCGTCCGATCGCCGACAGGAGCAGTCGGGCGCGCGCCGCCGCGACGCCGTCGCGATCCCCGGCCAGCGCCGCGTCGAGGATGGCCACGCCCTCCGCGCCGCGCACGCGGTCCGCAAGGGCCTGCACCCGCCACGCGACGAGCTGCGGTCGCGGTGGGCGGAGCCCGAGAAGCTCGCTGCGGAGCGCCCCCCACTCCGTCCGTGCCCCGGACAGGGTCGCCCCGGCCTCGAGCGGCGCCCGCATCCAACCGACCAACGCATCCAGCGCGTCCAGCCTCGCGCGGCGCTCGGCCGGCAGGGCGGACCACGCCCGCGCGACGTCGGGTGCCAGCGCATCCAGCCACGCGCCCCGCACGTCCTCCGACCAACCGCGCGCCGAAACGGCGGGAAGATCGTGCACAACTCCCTCGTACGCGCTGGAAACGGTCCCGGTCGCGCTTTCCATGTGGCCTCCCGTCGGTGGCGGTCTACGTCCACCCTATGCGTAAACGCATCGGGTTTGCAACACCTTCGTCACGGGCGCATCCAGAGGCGTGACCCGGCCAACCGAATTCAGGGACCGTCGTCGTCTCCGGCAAGGGCCCGACGGGCGACGTCGTAGGAAAATCCAGCCCGGGCAAGCACCCCGAGGTCTGCCGCGTGGCGCGACGCGCGGTCGGCCTCCGGCCGCCACGGCCCCAGCCGGCGCCGGCGGACGAGCGCGCGCGCGGCGTCGAGATTCGCATCCGGTCCAAGGGCGCCCACGGCGGCGTCCACGTCCAGCCGTCCGACCCCGCGCTCCGCCAGACGCGCGCGGATCCGGGACGTCGCCGTGCCGCGGCGCGCGAGGCGTGCGGCACGGCTTGCCGACCACGCGGCGTCGTCCAGGAGGCCGTCGCGCACCGCGGCGTCCAACGCCTGACTCACCCAGCCCGCCAGCGCGTCCGCATCCACCGGCACGCCGCTCCGGGCCGCCGCACGCTGCGCGCCCCGCGTGAGCAGGCGCGCAAGATGCGCGCGCGTGGTGGCGCGCATGGCCAGGTAGGCGCGGGCGTGGGCCATCACGCTCTCGGCGCTCGGCCCCGACGGACCGGCCCCCATCAGGCGGTCCCCTGCCCCACGACCGTCAGTTCGCCGCGCAGATCCGAACGAAGCCCGGCGACGACCTGTTCGCGGGGCAGTCCGAGGCTCAGCAGCCAGGCGAGCTTCGTCACGGCCGCCTCGGTGGTCATGTCCGCGCCGGGCACGACCCCCAGCTCGCGCAGCACCCGGCCTGCGGCGTAATCGTCGGTGACGGCGCCCCGGTGGCACTGCGTCACGTTCACCACCACCACGCCCCGGGCCGTCGCCTCCGCGAGCGCGCCGAGGACGTCGCGGTCACGGTCCGGCACGTTGCCGGACCCGAAGGTCTCCAGCACCAACCCCTCGAGCGGCGGTGCCATCACGTTCTCGAGGATGGCGCGCGTGATGCCGGGAAACACCCGCAGCGTCGCGACGTTGCGGCGGGTGATCGGGCGCACGCGAAGGGGCCCGTCCATGGCGGGACGCACGTGTTCCCGTGCCACGTGCAGCCGCACGCCGAGCTCCGCGAGCGCGGGCAGGTTCGCGCTCTCGAAGGCCTCGAACCCCACCGCGTCCACCTTGCGGGTGCGGTTGCCACGCAGGAGACGGTGATGGAACCAGACCCCCACCTCCGGCACCTCCCCGACGGCCGCCACGGTGAGCGCGCCGAGCAGGTTGGCCACCGCGTCGTTGCGCACGTGGGCCAGCGGAATCTGCGATCCCGTCAGGATCACCGGCTTGTCGAGACCCTCCAGCATGAAGGAGAGCGCCGACGCGGTCCACGCCATCGTATCGGTGCCGTGCAGCACGACGAACGCATCGTAGGACGCGTGGTGCCGGGCGATGTCCTCCGCGAGCCGCACCCATTGGGCCACACCGATGTTCGAGGAATCGAGCGGCTCCTCGTACTCCAGGACGTCGTAGCGGACGCGCAGGCCGCCGCGCGCGAGCGGAAGGGTCAGCCGTCCTTCGCCCTCGGCGTCGCGGGGGTCATCGAACCCCGGCATCGCGCGGAGTTGCGCCGCGAGCAGCCCCGGCGCAGGCTCGTACCCGCGCGGACCCTCGCGCATGCCGATGGTGCCGCCCGTGTAGAGGATGAGGACGCGCGGGGTCGCTTGCACCTGCGCCACGTACCCCGTCGCGCACGACCCGCCACCGCCGCGGCCCCGCGTTACGGAGCCCCATGGCCAGCTTCGACGTGATCGGCGACGTGCACGGGCACCTCGACCCGCTCGAGCGTCTCCTGCATGCGATGGGCTACCGCGAGCGCGACGGTGCCTGGCGCCACCCCGACCGCACGGCGGTGTTCGTCGGCGACCTGATCGACCGCGGACCGTCCCAGCGGGAGGTCCTCGCGCTCGTGCGGCGCATGCAGGACGCCGGCAGCGCGCACGTGGTGCTCGGCAACCACGAGTTCAACGCCATCGGCTGGGCCACGGAGCGTCCCGGGAAGCCCGGAACGTTCCTCCGGGGCCACTCGGAGCGGCGGCGCCGCCAGCACGCGGCGTTCCTGGAACAGGTGGGCGAGCACAGCGCGTCGCACCGCGAGATCATCGGCTGGTTCCGCACGCTCCCCGCGTGGCTCGAGCTGCCGGGGTTGCGGGTCATCCACGCGTGCTGGCACCCCGACGCGCTCGCACGGGTGGCCGGACGCCTGTCCGACGCCATCCTCACCGATGCCCACCTGACCGAGGCCTTCACCGACGGCAGCGCGCTGCACGCCGACCTCGAGGTCCTGCTCAAGGGGCTGGAGGCACCGCTCCCCTCCGGCTTCAGCTACGCGGACAAGGAGGGCACCCCGCGCCACGAGATCCGCATCCAGTGGTGGCGGACCGACGGCGCACGGAATGCGCGGGAGGTGGCGATCGCGCCGCGGAGCGCGCGGTTGCCCGACACCGATGTCGACCTCCCGTCCTTTCCGGCGGACGACGACCCCCGCCCGTGCGTCGTGGGGCACTACTGGCTCGACGGCACGCCCGCACGGCGCTCCGCGAGGGTGGCGTGCGTGGACTACAGCGTCGCCGCGGAAGGTCGGCTGTGCGCGTATCGCTTCTCGGGGGAGACGGAGATCCAGGACACCCACTTCGAGAGCGTGCCCCGGCGAGTCTGACCCTGTGTCCCGGGGCGGGGGACATCCCCCGCAACGCCCCCGTCCGTGCGCTAGGCCGACAGGGGTATGTCGAACGCGGTCGCCGGAAGCGTCTCGCCAAGGGCCTCGGCGGTTCGCACGCGCATCGCCACGCAGGCCCCGTGCGCCAGCGCGCGATTGACGGCCACCACGCCGCGAGCCTCCGCCGGGGCGAGCGCGCTGCCGCGGGCCCAGTCGTTGAACGCGCCCATCGCCGCGCCGCACCACACCTGGAAGTCGCGACGCCGTGACGCCTCCCCCTCGCGCGCCCAGCGGCTCGTCCAGCCGAGGTACCAGCGGAACACGAGCGCCATCCGGTGGCGCGGGTCCCGTTCGGCGCGCTCGACCTCCCGCGCATCCCGGGTGGCCCAGTACGCGCGCGTCTCGGTCCACACTTCCCCGAGGGTGCGCTGGAACACCTGTCGCTCCAGCTTCTCGCGCTCGGCGATGGGGATCTCCTCCAGCGACGCGTGCGCACGGTACAGCTCGTGCAGCCGACGGGCCCGCTGCGCGTAGAGCGTACCCCGCGCGAGCACCTGCACCTCCGCCCCGATCTCGAACATGTCCGGCGCAGGACCCATGGTGACATCGGCATAGCCGGCCTCGGCGAGTGCCTGCTTGACGAGCGGGGACGTCCCCGCCTCGCGCGTGCACTGGTTCACGGAGCCGGTGACGATGTAGTCCGCGCCGAGCGCGAGGGCTGCGGCCACCGACCACGGATCGCCCAGGCCTCCCGCCGCACCGACATGTGCGCACGGCGTGCCGGTCTCGGCGGAAAGGCGGCGCGCCAGGCGCTGCAGCACCGGCAGCAGCACGACGAGCGGCCGGCGATCGGTGTGGCCTCCGCTGTCACCCTCCGCGGTGACGGCGTCCGCCACCGCCACGCGACGCGCGAGGGACGCCTGCTCCGGCGTCACCGCCCCACGCGACACCAACTCGGCGAGCATGGCCTCCGGCGGCGGCCGCAACATGTGCTCCGCCACCTCGACGCGCGAGACCTTTGCGATGACCCGCCGCGCCGGCACCACGCGGCCGTCGACCTCGCGAAGTCCCCCGACGCGCCAGCGCACCAGCGCCGGGGTGAGGCCCATGTAGGCGCTCGCCTCCACCGCACGCACGCCATGGCGGACGTAGAGGTCCACCGTGGCCTCCTCCACGTCCGGCTCCACCGGGTTGTGCAGGAGGTTCGCCACCGGCACCGGCCCGCCGATGCGCGCCCGAATGGCCCCGAGCGCCGCCTCCACCGCCGGAAGCCCGAGCCCACCGGCGCCGAAGCTCGCCAGGAAGCCCGCCTCGTGCATGGCGCAGACCAGATCCACCGATGCGATGCCTCCGGCCATGGCACCCGCCATCCACGCGTGCCGAACGCCCCATTCCGCTCGGAACGACGCGCTCCCCAGCGTCTCCGGGGTCACGGCGGGCACGAATCCGTCGGTCGGCACGTCCGGCGCGCGGGCAAACCAGGCTCCCCCCGCGCGCCACAAGGGTACGGCAGAGTCCCGCAACGTGCCCGCGAGGTCCACGCGCGGCGCCCCCGCCTGCACACGCTCCTCGGTCGACGCCCCGTCCGGCCAGCGCGTGCGCATGCGCACGCCGTCATCGTCGCGCGCCAGCTCGATCTCGACCTCGTCGTCCCAGGCGCGGATCCGCTCCCAGCCCTCGAGGCCGGCCAGCGCGAGATCCACCCCGTGATGCGCCAGCACGGCGGCAAGACCCGTTCCCGCTCCGTCACGGACCTCCTGCTCCGATCCACGGCGCCGCTCGACGCCCCGCGCTCCGGTCCAAAGCGACACGGTCGTCATCGCACCCTCCTCACGCACGCGCCACGCGCCAGCACTGGACCGCCGAGAACACGGCCACCAGGACGAGAAACGTCTCCCCCCGCAGGCCTCCCACGATCGCGACCACCACGGCCAACGCCAGGCCGACCCGACCCGTCGTGCGCCATGCACCCGCCGCGGGGCCGCGTCGCGCCAGCACGTGGAACAGCACCTGGCCGCCGTCCAGCGGAAACATCGGGACGAGGTTGAACAAGGACCATCCGACGTTGAAGGCGATCGCGGCGTCCAGCACACCGACCGCTCCCACGAACACGCGCACCGGCACGAGCACCAGCCCGAGCGCGAGGCCTGCGGCCGGCCCGGCGAGCGTCACACCGACCCCCTCGGCCGGGGTCGGAGCCCGCGCGAACCGCGTGAGCCCGCCGAAGCCGTGCAGGACGATCTCCACGACGCCGAGACCCCGTGTCCGACCGGCCACGGCGTGGCCCAGCTCGTGGACGAGAACCGACCCGAACACGACGACCGCGTAGGCCACGCCGCCGGCGAAGGACGCCGGTCCTCCGCGCGCGCTGCCGAGCAGCAGCAGCCCGAGCAAGAGCAGCGCAGTGCCGTCCAGGCGGACGGGCACACCGAACCAGCGACCGAGCGCGACGCCGTTCACGGTGCCGCGTAGAACACGAGCCAGGTGAGCAGCGTCGGCTGCACGGTGGCACGCAACACGGCCGCGGTGCCCGTCCCGGAAACCGACGCCGTGGCGAGCGGTCCTTCGAGGCGGCCCTTGTCATCGACGGCGTACACGTCGTACGAGGCGGAAAGCCACGTCCCCGCCACCTCCACGGTGAACGGGGCCCCGACCTCCGTGCCGAAGGGCAGGAACGCCACGGCGCCCGCGGGAGTGCGGGCGTCCCACCACGGCCGGGCCGCGTCCGCGGGCACGACGCCGACGCGGAACGTGCCTGCTTCCACACCGAACGGAACCTCCAGGGTCGCCGGATCGACGGTCCACGCCACGCTCCCGAACACGTGCCGCCCGCTCGACGTCAAGGTCTGCGCGGCCTCCATGCGCGGCAGGTAGAGGGGCTCGGCGATCGCGACCTGCGCGCCGTCCGCCAGGTCCACGTGCACGCGGGCGTGCCCCAGGTCCGCGCCCTCCGCGCTCTCCCCGAGCGCGTCCACCTTGTAGGACCCGGCCGGCAGCGCGTCGCGACGAAACGTCCCGCCCTCTCCCGTCGTGAGCGGGATGCACACGTGGTCGCAGATCTGCACGTCCGCACCCACGCGCGGAGCACCGTCCGGACCGTGCACCACCCCGGAGATCACCCCGGTCGGCACGACCTCGCCGGAGTCGTCGAACACCGGTCGGCGGTCCACGTCGCCGGAATCGACGGGGGTCGCATCGCCTCCACTGCACGCCAGCAACACGAGCAACATCGACGCCTCCTGCCGACCCCTATCCCCGTTGGCCGACGAGACGCACGCCCCCGAGCACCCCCGCGAGCGCGGCGTCGGCATCCGGGAGCAGTGCGGCACTGGCGACGTCCTCCAACGCGATCCACGCGCGCGCGAAGCCGGCCATCGGGCTGAAGCCCACGTCCGCGAGATCGCACGCGTGCCCGCAGCCGCACGTGACGCGGCGCGGCGCTCCGCCGCGCCATGCGGCGAGAGAACGCGCGAAGGCCTCGGCGAGGGGCCCCCGGCAGCTGGGACATCGCACGTGAAAGCCGCCCGTGCCGTTGGCGAGGAACCGGGGCGCATCCGCACGATGCCAGGAGGCGGCGACGAAGCCACCGTCCACCAGGGGACGGCATCCGGGGACCGCCCGCGCCACGTCGTCCGTGGCCGACGCAAGCCAACCGGCATGCCGCAGCAGATCCCACGCCGCGCGCATCCGTGCCTCCGGCGCGTCGGGATCGGCCGCGAGGATGCAGATCCGAAGGCGATGGGACGCGCGCGCCACGGTCAGAACCAGTCCGGGACGTGGACCTCCACGTCCCCGCGCACCACCGCCTGACAGGCAAGTCGATCCCCGCGCCGGAACGCCGCGTCCCCGAGCACCGCACGTTCCATCCCGTCCGCCCGCGAGAGGGCCTCCGCTCCCCCGCGAACCTCGACGCGACACGTTCCGCACGAGCAGTTTCCACCGCAGTAGTGGCGCACCTCGACGCCCGCGGCGCGCGCGGCCTCCAGCAGCGTGGTGCCACGCGGCACGCGCGACTCGGCGGCACCGAAGCGCACATGACAGGCACCCGATGTCTCCGGGCGGCGCGTCGACACGCCCGTGCGCACCGGCGGCGGCAGCGGCGCATGGCGCAGCACCCGGTCCACGGCCGCGCCCGTGGCGCGCGATGCCAGCGAAATGCCCAGACGCACGAGACGGAACGGCACGTTGCCCCCCTCGTCGTCCTAGCCGTGGAGGACGACGTCGCAAGGGTGCCCGCCGTAACGGGCCGCACGCGCCACGCAACGCGCGCGTTCGCGCTCACCGCGCTACGGGGACCGGCGTGCTCGTGTTCCGTGTCCGTCGCGTGGCCGCTTCGCTGGCGGTGTCGATCGCGGTGCACGCGACCGTGCTGATGTGGTCGGGGGCACCGGCCCCGGCCCCGGCCCCGCTCCGCGTGACGCTGGCCGTGGGCGGGGAGCACGCGGCCCCTGCACCCTCCGACCCCACCACGAGGCGTGGACCGCAGCCTCCGAACCGTCCGCGCGGCCCGACGCCGACCCCGACCCCGACCGCGTCGGTCCCGCGCACGGACGGCCCGGCGCCGAACCCCGGCGCGACGCTCCGGCCCTCCCCGTCACGGGCCGTGCCGCCCGGTGCGCGCAACGCCAACCCGGTCTCCGCCGAGGCCCGGACGCAGGGACCGCCGCCGCCCGCGGGCCCCGCCCCGACGTCGGCCCCGCCCGCACCGACGGCCGTGGCTTCGCGCGCGCCGACTCCCGTCGCCACGAGGCACGCCGAGAGGCCTACCGCCTCCCTGGCGGCCGCCCCGGCACCGCGCGGGGGGGCGTTGCGGGGGGCTCCCCCCCCGCCCCAGGAACCGTCCCGCAAGCACGCCACGACGGCAACCCCACCCCGAGCCCGACCCGAACGGCCAGCAGGCAGGCCCGGGCGACGCCGTTCCCGGCGCGGCGGAGATGACACGCCGGCCACCTGGGAGACCTTCGTCCGGGGCGATGGCGCCGCCGGGGGCCCCGCCGCGGCCGACGCCGCCCTCTCGAATCGCACCCGGACCGTGCCCGCGCAACGGGCCCCCTCGCACGTGCGCCGGACGGAGGGCACCGCCATCGGCGCCGGCCCCCGCGGCCTTCCCGCACCCCGACCGACCGGGGGCGGGACCACCGCACCCGACGGCGCGGCGGGAACGCCGACGTCGACGCCCGCGACGTCGGGCACGACGGATGTCGAATCACCCGCGGCGACCGATGGCCCGCGACGCGTGACGTTGCCGTCGCACCGACGGCACGGCCTCTCGGCGCTGTCGCCCGCCGGACATGACACCGCGATCGGACTGCTCGACGCGGACCGCGCGCCCACGTCACCAAGGCGCACGCGCCGTTCGCGGAGGCGTCCCCGCCCGACGGCTCCCCGCCCCGCCGCGCCCGCGGAGGCCCCCCCGGCCGCGCCCCCACCACCGCCCGCCGCGGCATCCCCGCACGTCCTTCTCGTGCCCGCATTGCCGCCCGAGGACGCCTGGACCGCCGCCGTGGAGGCACTCGCGGCGCCGATGGACCCCGGCACCGCCGACGACGACCCCGGCGAGGGCGGCTGGACCTCGCGGGAGGTCGTGGACGAGACGCTCGCCTCGGGGGTACGGGCGGAGGTGTCCACGCGCGAGGACCCGCTCGGCACGTGGCTCGTCGCCTTCGACGACCTCCTTCGGTCGCGGTGGGACTGGCCCGCGCAGGCCCGCGCACTGGGCGCGGACGGCACGGTCATCCTCCGCGTGCGCGTACGCGCCAGCGGCAAGCTCGACACCGTCGTCCTCGTCCGCGGCTCCGGCGACGCCGCGCTGGACGCCGCGGCACTGGCGGCGTTGCCGTCGCGCACCGCGCCCCTTCCGGAGGGGCGGGACTCCCTGCACCTGCGCTACACCTTCCGGTATCGACATGGGAACGGCCTTTCTGGGGCGGGGGGCCGGCCGCCCCCCGCAACGCCCCCCGCCGCGCCGTGAGCCACCCCGCGACGGGTCGTCCGCGGGTTGCTAGAACGCGTGCATGGACGCGGTACGAACCCCGGGGTCGAACGCCCTCCGCGTGACCCTCGTGGTCGTGTCGCTGGCCGCGCACCTCCTCGTCGCGCGCACCCTGCAGCCGTGGAGCGCGCGCCCGCCCACGGTCGTGCCCCCGGCACCCGTGCGCGTGCGCATGACCGATGCCGACGCACTCGACGCCATGACTCCCACCCAGCGCGCCGCCCTGCGGCGGCTGGAGGCGGCGCTCGCCCCGCCGGAGCGTCGCCCCGACCCGCCCGACGAAGCCCCGCCCCCGCCGCCGCCGCGCCGCGGCCAGGTCGTGGAGACGCCGAAGCCGAAGCGGACACGCACGCCCGACCGTGCCGACCACCTCGCCGAGCACGACAACGCCGTGCCCGAGGAGACGCGCACGGAACGCACGCGCGTGAACCCCGAGGTGGTCGCGGAGCGCTACCGGGACGAGACCCGTCGCCCCCTCGAGCGGCTGCTCGACGTCGGCGTGACGAACCCCGTGACCGGGGCCACGCCCGGCGGAACGCGCGGCCCGGGTGCCGGGACGCCGGGCCGTGGCGCGGGATCGGAACGCGCGGCGACCGAGCGGGAGGGCACGCGAACCCCGTCGGACGGCAGCACCCAGGAGGGGTCCGGCGCGCCGCAGAACGATCGCCTCGCGGTGCGGCGCGGGGACGTCGTGGCGCTCAACACGCGCGCCTTCGCGGGCGCGGCGTACATCAACCGGATCAAGCGGCAGGTGAACGTCTACTGGAACCAGCAGCTCGACAACCTGCCCGCCGACACGCGACTCGCCGCGCCCCGCTACGAGACCGTGGTGGACCTGCTGCTGGACGGAAAGGGAGGACTGCTCGCCGTCCAGATCGCCCATGCGAGCGGTTCCGACGCGCTCGACGCGTGCGTGCTCCGCGCCTTCGAGCGCGCGGCTCCCTTCCCGAACCCGCCACCGCAGCTCATCGGACCCGACGGACGGATCGCGCTTCCCGACCTCTCGTTCGAGGTGGTGCTCGGCGGCCCTGCCGGGGCCTACCGCGGCATCGATCCACGCGCCGGCGTGCAGTTCCCCGGGATCCAGAAGGCGCCGCGCTGACGCCGCGCCCGTGCTAGGAACGGGCGTGCGACCGCCCGAACGCACCCTTCGCTTCCACGCGCTCCTCGGCCGGGGAGGCTTCGGCGCGGTGTACCTCGCAACGCTCCACGGCGCGGCGGGGTTCCGGCGACGGGTGGCCATCAAGCTGCTCCACGCGGAGCTTGAGACGCAGGAGGATCTGCGCGCCCGCCAGCGCGACGAGGCTCGCCTGCTCGGCTTGCTCCACCATCCTGCGCTGGTCGCGGTCCTGGAACTGGCCAGCGTGGGACGGCGACCGGCCGTGGTGATGGAATACGTGGAGGCCGTCGACCTCGTCACCCTCGCGGGAGCCCTTCCGTCGCGCCGCATCCCCCTTCGGGCGCTGGCGACGCTCATCGCGGTCGTGGCGGACGTGCTGGACAGCGCATGGCGGGCCCGGGATCCCGACGACGGCCGCGCGCTGCGCGTGGTCCACCGCGACATCAAGCCGTCCAACCTGCTGCTGACAGCGGACGGCCAGGTGAAGGTCCTCGACTTCGGCATCGCCCGTTTCGAAGCCGCCGACCGAGAGGGACGCACCACGCGCCTCGTGCTCGGAACGCCGCGGTACATGGCGCCCGAGAGCTGGGACGGCGGGCCGCCGGATCACGCGCTCGACGTCTACGCCCTGGGCGTGACGGCCTGGGAGCTCTGGACCGGCCGCGGCTGGCAACGCAGCCCCGATCGTGCCCATCACGAGCGCCAGATCGCGGAGGCGGCCGCGCTGCACACCGGGCTTCCGCCCGCCCTGGATGCCCTGTTCGCGGCCATGGTGGCCTGGGACCCCGCGCGGCGTCCGTCAGCGCGCGACGTGCACACCGCCCTGGTCGCGTGGTCCTCACGCGCCGCGTCCTCCGGCGGCGACCCGCTCCCGACCCTCGCCGCGCGACACGTGCCGCCGCTGCGCGCCGCCCGCGAGGCGGCGATGGCCCGCGAGGCCCTGCCGCCGCCCGCGGCGCTGACCTTCGCCACGCCCGTGGGGGCGGATCGCCGGCCGACGCGTCCACGCGCGGCGCGTCTGCTTCTCGCGGCCGCGACCGTCCTCGTCCTCGCGGTGCTGGCGGGGGTCGTGGCACGCACGTGGGACGTGCCCGCGGACGCACCCTCCATGACCCCACCCACGCGCGTCGGCATCCCGACACCGACGGCGCCCACGCGCCCCGACGCGGCCGAGGCCGGGGCGCGCGTGGCACCGCAGGCGGATGCACCCTCCCCGCCCCGCACGGCCGGGGCGCGACCGAGGCCGGCGCGCACGCCCGCTCCGGTGCCATCCGCGCCCACCCCCGGCGATGACGCGACCCCGGTCGCCGCAGCGGAGCCCGCGCCCATGGATGCACCGCCGCCGGCGGTGTCCGCGCGGGACACGCGCGCGCGGTCCTCCTTCCGCATCGTGACCGTACCCCCCGAGGCGACCGCCTGGCTGGACGGCCAGCGCCTGGGCCCGACTCCGGTGGTGCTGGACGCGCTCGCGGCGGGCACCCATCACGTGGAGGTGGAGCTGGACGGCACGCGCGCGCGCACCGAGGTCGTGACCGGCAGCGACGGTGTACCCGGAATCCGGTACGACTATGCCCTCGGGAGCTGGAGGACCCTGCGGTGATGCTTCTGCTCCTCATCGCTCCGTCCCTCGCATGCCCTGACCTTCGCGAGGGGTGGAACCGGGCGCTCGACGCTGCGGTGGCCGCGGAAACCGGCGGCATCACGGCCGGGCTCGCCTCGGTCGAGGCCGCGATGGGATGTCGACCGCTGGAACCGACCGACGTCGCCCGCGCCTGGGTGGTGCACGCGCTCGCGGAACGCGCGCAGGGTCGCGATCCGTCGCCGTGGATGCGCGCCGCACGGCGCCTCGCACCGACCCTCCACGACCCTCGCATCCCCACGTCGCTCTGGCGCTCCAACGGGACCGATGCCCCGGCGTCCGTCGGCGTGGAGCCCGCGGGCAGCGCCATGCTGGACGGAGTTCCGACGACGGCGTGGCCCGTGTCCACGACGGACGGCCCTCACCTGCTCCAGATTCTCGGGTCGGACGGCGCGGTACGGCTGGCGCGCACCTTCCAGCTCCTGCCCGGAGAGGACGCCCTCGTCGAGACGCACGGCGTGACGGGCGTGGATCCGTCGCACGCCCGACCGTCGGCGGACGTGGGCGCAGCGCGCGTTCCACGCGCGCGCCGCCCTGGCCTTCGCGCAGCGACGCTGGCGTCGGCGCTTGGCGCCGGGGCGTTCGCCCTGGCGGCCCTCGGCGAGCGTGACCGGCTGGAGCGCGCGACCGACCTGACCACCCTCGACGCCGCCCACCAGCGGCAGGTGATCTGGGCCTCCGGGAGCTGGTTCCTCGCGGCAACCACCGCGATGCTCCTCGGCCTGGATCTCGCGTTGCCCGAACGCGCACCCTGAGCCGCCTACGAGAAAGGGCGGGACACCCTGCGGTGCCCGCCCTTCCGCGCAGCCGCGGCGACTAGCCCATCGTCGCGATGATCGGCGCGATCAGCAGCGAGACCACGCTCATGACCTTGATCAGGATCGCGACCCCGGGGCCCGAGGTGTCCTTGAACGGGTCACCGACCGTGTCACCGATGACCGCCGCCTTGTGCGTCTCGGACTTCTTGGGGTGCCCCGGAAGACCGCCCTTCTCGATGAACTTCTTGGCGTTGTCCCACGCGCCGCCGGCATTCGCCATGAACAGCGACATGGAAGCGCCGACCGCAAGGGCGCCCGCGAGCGTACCGGCGAGGGCCGCCGGGCCGAGGAGCGCACCCACCACGACCGGGCCGAGCACCGCGACGAGACCCGGCAGCAGCATCTGCGTGAGGGCCGCCGTGGTGGCGATGTCGACGATCGCCTTCGGCTGCGGCTCGGCCTTGCCCTCGCGCAGGCCGGGGATGGTGTCGAACTGGCGCTTGATCTCGTTGACGATGGCACCGGCGGCCTTCCCGACCGCAAGCATGGTGCTGGCGCCGACGACGAACGGAAGCACCGCGCCGACGAGCAGGCCGACCAGGATCCGCGGGTCGTCGAGCGACAGGTTCATCGCGCCGAGGCCCTTCACGCTGCGGGCGTGGTTGACCTCGAGGCTGTAGGCCGAGAACAGCGCCACGACGGTCAGCGTCGCGGAGCCGATGGCGAAGCCCTTGCCGATGGCCGCGGTGGTGTTGCCGACGGCGTCGAGCTCGTCGGTCACCTCGCGCACCTTCGGGTCGAGACCCGACATCTCGGCGATGCCACCGGCGTTGTCCGCGATGGGCCCGTACGCGTCGACCGTCATCACGATCGCGGTGCCGCCGAGCATGCCGACCGCCGCGAGCGCGATGCCGTACAGCCCGAGTGCGCCCATGTAGGCGTTCGCCACCAGGGCCACGCCCGCGACGAGCAGCAGGCAGACGCCGACGCTCTCCATGCCCACGGCCATCCCGCGGATGACGTTCGTGCCCGCACCGGTCGTGGCGGCCTCGGCGACGCGCTTCACCGGGGTGTAGCTGCCGGTGTAGTACTCGGTGATGAGCCCGATCAGCGCCCCGCCGACCGCACCGGCCGCGAGCGCCACCGTCACGTTCTGCGTCACCCCGAGCGTGGGCAGGATGAACGCCGTGGCGACCACCAGCACCAGCGGCGGAAGCACCATCGCGGCGCGGAGTACCGTGCTGGGCGCCGCGTTCCGCATGGCGCGGGCGACGAAGATGCCGAGGATGCTGACGACCAGCCCCACCGCCGCGAGGATGAGCGGCAGCGCGACGGCGAGCGTGCGGCCCACCGCCGGGTCACCCGAGGAGGCCGGGAAGATGGCCCGGATGGTCTCGGGGCTTGCGGTCAGCGCGATCGCCATGGTCGCCACCACGGCGGCCACGAGGCTCTCGTAGATGTCGGCGCCCATGCCGGCCACGTCACCGACGTTGTCGCCGACGTTGTCCGCGATGACGCCCGGATTACGAGGGTCATCCTCGGGGATGTTCTCCACGACCTTGCCGGCGATGTCCGCGCCGACGTCGGCCGCCTTCGTGTAGATGCCGCCGCCGATGCGCGCGAACAGCGCGATGGAGCTGGCGCCGACCGCGAACGCGTGGAGGTTCTCTCCGAGGATTCGGTTCGCGTCGGCATCGCCCATCGGGTGCAGCGTGAACAGCCCGAACAGCCCCAGCAGCGCCAGGCCGGCCACGCAAAGGCCCATGACCGCGCCCCCGTCGAGGGCCGTCAGCAGGGCGTCGGCCTTCGTGCCGTTCGCGGCAGCCTGCGCGGTGCGGACGTTTCCATAGGTCGCCGCCTTCATGCCCACGAACCCGGCGAGAAGGCTCAGCACAGCGCCGGCGACGAACCATCCGCCGGCAACCGGGGTGATCGCCCAGGACAACAGGCCGAACACCACGACGGTGTAGACTGCGAGTACCTTGTACTCGCGCGCGAGGAACGCCATCGCGCCCTCGCGGATGTAGCCGCCGATGCGCTGCATCGTCTCGTTGCCCTCGGGCAGGCCCTTGACGCGGACGTAGAGGCCGGCCGCGACGACGAGTCCGACGACGCCTGCGATGGCGGGGACGAGGTTCCAGGTGGCGAGGGCGTTCGAGCCGTCCATCATGTCATCCTGTGTGCGAGGGAAAGGCAGGGAGCGGGGCGCATGGCAGCGCGCGCGGCGGCCCACATGCCACGTCCGGGTCCGCAGCGCAAGGTCCGCGCGTGAAACGCCCCCTGCCCGAGCACGCGCTCAGAGCGACGCGGCGTACGCGGCGGCGTCGAGCAACCCCGCCACGGCGCCGGGATCGGCCACGCGCAGGCGCACCATCCATCCGGCCCCGTGGGGGTCGCTGTTGATCATCCCCTCGTTGCCGTCCAGCGCGCCGTTCACCTCGACCACGACGCCCGCGACCGGTGCGTAGATGTCGGACACGGCCTTGACGCTCTCGACCTCGGCCATCCCCTCCCCGGCCGCGACCGCCTTGCCGACCGCGGGAAGCTCGACGTGCACGACGTCTCCGAGTTGGTCCTGCGCATGCTGGGTGATGCCGATCGTGGCGACGTCTCCCTCGAGCTTGACCCACTCGTGGGAGGACGCGTAGCGGCGGTCGTTCGGGTAGGACATGGAAACCTCCGGTCGGGGTCAGGTTGGACGGGTGTAGAAAGGAGTCTTCGCGACGATGGCCTCCGCCATCTTTCCTCGGATGTCGATGCGCAGCGCCGTGCCGACGGCAGCCAGCGCCGTGGGCACGTAGCCGAGGGCGATGTTGGCCTCGACGCTGGGGCCACGGGTGCCGCTGGTCACCTCGCCGACAACCACGTCGCCATGAAGGATGGGGCTGTGCGGCCGCGCGATGCGCTCCGCCACGCGGAGCCCCACGAGACGACGCGGCACCCCGGCCTGCTTCTGCGCCACGATCGCATCCCGCCCCACGAAGTCGCCCTTCTCGAGCTTCGTCACCCACGCGAGGCCCGCCTCCAGCGGCGTCGTGTCGTCGGTGATGTCGTTGCCGTAGAGCGCGTACTTCATCTCGAGACGCAGGGTGTCCCGCGCGCCGAGTCCCACGTCCACGAGGCCGTAGGGGGCGCCGGCCGCGTGGATGGCGTGCCAGGCGACGTCGGCCGCGCCCGCCGGCAGGAAGACCTCGAACCCGTCCTCCCCGGTGTAGCCGGTACGCGCGAGGACACAGCCCTCGATACCGGCGAACACGGCGTCCGGAGCGAAGTGGTAGGTCGCGATCGCCGCGACGTCGACGGCGGGCGCGAGCTGCTGCACGATGGCCGCCGCGTGGCGCCCCTGGATCGCGACCTGCGCCCAGACCTCGCTCTCGTTGCGAATCTCGGCACCATGCGGGTTGTGCGCGCGCATCCACGCGAGGTCCTTGTCGCGGTTCGCGGCGTTCACGCAGATCAGGTAGTCCTCGGCACCGAAGCGGTAGACGATCAGGTCGTCGACGATCCCACCGCGCTCGTTGCACATCGCCGTGTACATCGCCTGCCCGTCGACGAGCTTCGCGGCGTCGTTGGTCACCAGGTGCTGGACGGCCGCGAGCGCACGCGGACCCAGGATTCGGACCTCGCCCATGTGCGAGACGTCGAAGAGGCCGACGCGCGCGCGGCAGCCGTGGTGCTCCTCGAGGATGCCGGTGTACTGGACCGGCATCTCCCAGCCCCCGAAGTCGACGAGCCGGGCGCCCGCCTCCTTGTGGAACGCGTGGAAGGGCGTGCGACGCAGCGACATGGGCGTGTCTCCGTGGACGCCCAACGTCCCCCGGCGGACCGGCGGCGTCAAGGAGCGCCCAGGACGGGCTGACGGCGCACGCTTGCCTCCAGGGTGTTCCGCATCAGCATGGCGATCGTCATCGGCCCGACGCCGCCGGGCACCGGCGTGATCCACGCGGCACGGGCGCGGGCCGCGTGGAAGCCGACGTCCCCGCACAAGGTGCCGTCCGGCAGCCGGTTGATCCCGACGTCGATGACCACGGCGCCCTCCCTCACCCATTCGCCGGGGACGCATCCCGCAGCCCCCGCGGCGACGACGAGGATCTCTGCGCGCCGGACGTGCGCCTCCAGCGTGCGCGTGTGGCGGTGGCACAACGTGGCGGTGCAGTCCGCGCCTTCCAGCAGTCGCGCCATCGGGCGTCCCACGAGGTTCGAGCGACCGACCACGACCGCCTCCGCGCCACGCAAGGGCAACCCGGTGCGACGGAGAAGCTCCATCACGCCGAGCGGCGTGCACGGCACCAGCCCGGGGCGGCCCTGCGAGAGCCAGCCGGCGTCGAGAGGGTGGAGGCCGTCCACGTCCTTCGCGGGGTCGATGGCATCGAGTACCGCGTCCCGGGACACGTGCGCCGGCAACGGCAGCTGCACGAGGATGCCATCGATGTCCGGGTCCGCGCCCAGGGCCCGCACCACCGCGAGGACGTCGTCCTGCGACGCGCCCTGGGACAGCGTTTCCTGGCGCTGGACGTACCCGAGCCGCGCCGCGGCCCGCGTCTTGTGCCGCACGTACAGCGCGCTCGCGGGGTCCTCCCCGACGAGCACGACCCCCAGTCCCGGTCGACGCGCCAAACGGAGCGCATGAGCCGCGAGCTCCGCGAGCACCTCGTCGGCGGCGGCTCGCCCGTCGAGGATCCGTGCGCTCACGGCGTGCCCGAACCCGTACCGCCGCCGCTTCCGGACGACGACGTCGTGGCGGGCGGCGTCGAGGAGGCGGCCGTCGACGCAGAACCGCCGGATGACGCGGCGCCGTCCCCGGACGTGCCCGCGCCGCTGCTCTTCAACCCGTAGTGGTCCTTGTACCAGCCGCCGCCCTTCAACACGAAGCTCGACGCGGTGATGCGCTTCTTGACATTGTTCTGGGCGCACGATGGACACAGCGTCACGGGGTCGTCCGAAAACTTCTGGATCACGTCGAAGTGGTGCCCGCAGTCGGGACAGCCGTATTCGTAGATCGGCATGGGCTCCTCGAGGCGCGAACGGCGCCGTGGCGGGCACGGTATGCACGCGACCGCCCGCCGGCAAGCGAGCGCGCGGCGTCGCCCGCCCTCGCGCTTCCGGATAATCGAGCGTGCCATGAAGCTGCTCGCACGCCGCGTGGTGGTCGTCACCGGCAAGGGAGGCGTGGGCAAGTCCCTCGTGTCCGCCCTGCTGGCCGTCCGCGCCGCACGCGCCGGACAGCGCGTCGTCCTGTGCGAGACGAACGGCGCGACGCGGGCCGCCGCACTGCTCGGCGTCGCGACCGCGACCTACACGCCCACGCCCACGCCGGCGGGCCCGTGGTGCTGCAGCATCACCAGCCAAGCCTCGCTGGAGGACTACCTCACGCGGGTATTGCGCTACAAGGCCGTGTACGAGGCCGTCTTCCGCAACCGGGTCATGGGTCCGTTCATGGACGCGGTGCCCGGCCTGCACGACATGATCCAGCTCGGACGCGTCTGGGACCTGGAGCGCGAGCGCCTCGAAGACCGCCCCGCGTGGGACCTGCTCGTGGTCGACGCACCTGCCACCGGCCACGGCCTCGGCATGCTCGGCAGCCCCCGCGCGATGATGGACATGACGGTCACGGGACCGTTCCACGACAACGCCGGCCTCATCGCAAGCCTCTTCGAGGACGCGGCACGCACGGGACTCGTGCTCGTCTCGACCCCGGAGGAGATGCCGCTGCGGGAGACGCTCGACCTCTGGCAGCGCCTCGGGAAGGGACGCGACCTCGTCCTCGGCGTGGTCCTGAACCGCGTCGAGCCGCCGCTCCTTCCAGCGGAGGCGTCGTGGACGGAGACCCGCTCCGTCCTCGCCTCGGGAGCGTCGCCGGCGGGCCTGCGGGTGCTTCAGGAGGTCGACGCGCGCCTGGCCCGCGTCGCGGCCGCCGAAGTGGCGCGCGGCCGCCTCGCCGCCCTCGGGGCGCCGATGCTCGAACTCCCCGAGATGCCCACGGGCCCACGGAACGCGGATCTCCAGGGGCTCGCGGACCGGATGGGACCGGCGTGACCCGCATCCTCGTCTGCTGCGGCGCAGGTGGGGTCGGCAAGACCACGTCGGCTGCCGCGCTCGCGGTGCGGGCCGCGCGCGCAGGTGCCCGGACGGTCGTGCTCACGGTCGATCCGGCCCGTCGTCTCGCGGACGCGCTCGGCGTCGGGAGCCTCGGAAACACCCCCACGGCCGTTCCGCTGGACGGGACGGTGCTGCACGCGGCGATGCTCGACGTGCGTGCGACCTTCGATGCGTTGGTCACGCGGCACGCGCCCACGGCCGAGACACGGGACCGGATCCTGCGCAACGCCGTCTACGGCTACGTCAGCACGCGACTCCCCGGGGTGCACGAGTACATGGCGATGGAGCGGCTCACCACGCTCGTGCAGGACGGTTCGTGGGACCTCGTGGTGCTGGACACCCCCCCGACGGCCCACGCGCTGGACTTCCTTGACGCCCCGGCGCGGATCGCCGGCGTGCTCGACGAGCGCGTGATGCGCTGGCTCGTGCTGCCGGGCACACGCGGTGGGTGGCGCGTGATCCAGCGCGGAAACGCGCTGGTGGCCGGCGTCCTCCAGACCATGCTGGGCACCCGCACGCTGACCGACATGGCCGAGTTCTTCGGCGCGTTCAGCGATCTCTGGGAGGGCTTCCGGGCGCGCAGCCTGTCGGTCGCGCGGCTCCTCTCGTCGCCGCAGGCGCGCTTCGTCCTCGTCACGACCCCGACACCCGAGGCTGCCGCCGAGGCCGCCGCATTCCAGGCCACGCTCGCCGCACGCGGCCTGCCCTTCGCGGGGTTCGTGGTGAACCGCTGCACACCGCCCCTCCCGGGGGGCGCGGTCACCTTCGGCGCCTCCGACCTCGGCGACACGCTCGAGGACGTGCACCGCGACCTCGCGGCGCGCCTCGCGCGCGAGGAACACGTCATCGCCTCCCTGCTCGGGTCCTTGGGCGGGGGGGGCCCACCCCCCCCGCAACGCCCCCCCGGCGCGTGGCGCCTCGTCGAGCGGCGCCCGCCGCCGGAGGACCTGGCGGCACTGGCGGCCCTTGCGGCGGAGCTGCCGTCCCCGGCCGCGATCTTCGACGACACGTGACCCACGGGCGCGGACTCCGCGCGCACCTTGTCGTGGGACCGCACCACGTTGACCTGGGATCGCACGAACCGCGGACCGCCCGAGGGTGGTCCCCCGCCCGCTCCGCCGGGACCGGAGACTCCGGCGCCCACGCGGCGACGCGAGGCCATCCCGGCACCGCCACCCCGCGGACCACGCTGGCCGCTCCCCGAGACGCGGCACGGGGCGCGGACGGGCGTCCTACCGCGCGGCCGGAACGTGCACGCCGGCGTGGTCCTCGCTCCATCCGGCGGAAGGACGGACGAGCGTTCCGTCCGGCCCCGGCGCGTAGGTCTCCACGCGGAGCGTGCGCGTGCGCTGCGGATCGAGGCCCAGCAACTCGATGAACTCGCGTGCCTTGCCGGGGCGTCCCTCGTGGTCCTGCACACCCAGCGCGACCGCGCCGTCCTCCCGCAGGCGCAGCTCCCGGATCATGGGCCTGACGTCGACCTCCACGGGCCCGCGCTTGCTCTCGCGCACCACCACGATCCGCGGCGCGTCGAGCAGGGCCTGCACCGCCACCCCGACGCGGGAAGCCGGCTGGTCGTGCACGAGGCGGTAATCCGTCGCCACGATCTCGCCCATCAGCGCCGGCGCACGCAGGTCGACCTCCCCGCATCCGAGCACGAGGAAGCCCTCCGGCACCACCGCGCGCAGCGCCTCGTAGGCCGACACCGGCGTCACACGGGCACCGAGAACCACGTCCATGTACTCCGCGGTGCTCTCCTCCCCCACCGGGAGCGCGGTGGAGAAATTCACCTTCGCGTGCGCGTGGAAGCCGCGGCTGTAGGCCACGGGAACGCGCGCCCGCCGCAGGGCCCGGATCCACGCGTGCATCCACTCCAGGTGCCCCAGGAACCGCGTGTCCCCGGTGCGCCCGACACGGAAACGCAGTCGCTGGACCGAGTCCGGCTCCACGACCGCGGGCGCCGCCGGACGCGTCCAGTTCGCCTCGGCCTTGCGTCCCGCGATGCTGTTCCGGAGCATGTGGGCGCACAGGGGACGCTGGACGTCGATGACGCCGCACTTGTGGCACTTGCTGTGACGGCAGTCGGGCGCGTGCTGGAGCGCCACCGCGCGCTCCCAGTCCTCCTGGAACCAGCGCTTGGGAACATGGATGTCCACGTGATCCCAGGGCAGCGGCTCGTCCAGGCGTCGCTCCCGCAGTGCGTCCTCCATGTCGAAACCGACGTCCGCGACGGCCTGCATCCAGGCGTCGAAGTCCAGATGTTCGCTCCACGCGTCGAAGCGCGCCCCGCGGCGGAACGCGGCCTCCAGGAGGTCCGCCGCACGGCGATCGCTGCGCGACACCAACCCTTCCAGGAAGGTCTCGCGCGCGTGGTGCCGCCCGAAGCGGATCGCCTTGTTGCGCCCGAAGCGCGCGCTCAGGAGCCGCTGCCGCCGCTCCGTCTCCTCGATGCCGATCTGCGGCGCCCACTGGAACGGGGTGAACGGCTTGGGCACGAAGGTACTCACCCCCGTGTGGACCGAGGCGTCGCGATTGTGACGCCGCCCCGCGCGCACGGTCCGCTCACACAGGTCCGCGATGGCGAGAATGTCGTCATCCCGCTCGGTTGGGAGTCCAATCATGAAGTACAGCTTCACGTGGTCCCACCCGCGGGCGTAGGCCTGCCCGGACATCTCCAGCAGATCCTCGTCGGGAATCCACTTGTTGATGACGGCGCGCAGGCGCGGACTGGCGGCCTCCGGTGCGAAGGTAAGCCCGCTGCGGCGTGTCTCCGCCACCATGTCGGCGAGCTCCACGCTGAAGCTGTCCAGCCGCAGGCTCGGCAGGCTCACCTGCACGTGCTGCGGCCGCGCGATGTCCACCATTTCCGCGACCATCGTGCGGACGTTGGAGTAGTCACACGTGGAGAGCGACACGAGGGAGACGTCCTCGTAGCCGGTCGCGTCCAGCGTGCGCTGCATCAGCGAGCCGAGGTTCGCGATGGAGCGCTCCCTCACGGGCCGCGTGGTCATGCCAGCCTGGCAGAAACGGCAACCCTGCGTGCATCCCCGCAGGACCTCGAGCGAGATCCGGTCGTGCACCTGCTGGGTGAACGGGACGATGTACTGCACGGGAAACGTGGCGCCATCGAGGTCCCGCGTCGTGCGCTTGCGGATCCGCGGCCCTGTCGGATCCGGCAGGATGCGGCCCTCCGACGTGGTGATCACCGGGTACAGGGCGGGGACGTACACGCCTTCCAGCGCGGCGAGCGCCCGGAGCCGCGCGTCGCGACCGCGGTGGGTGCGGAGCACCTCCACGATTTCGGCCATCACGTCCTCACCGTCCCCGAACACGAAAAAGTCCATGAACGCCGCGAGCGGCTCGGGGTTGAACACGGCCGGTCCGCCGGCGAACGTGAGTGGGTGCGAGTCATCGCGGTCCGCGGTGCGGAGCGGGACCGACGCGAGGTCCAGGATGTTGAGGATGTTCGTGAAGGTCAGCTCCGACTGCAGGGTGAAGCCGATGCCGTCGAAGACCCCGAGCGGATCGCGGCTCTCCAGCGCGAAGATGGGCAGCCCGCGCGCACGGAGTGCCGCCTCCATGTCCTTGGCGGGCGCGTAGACGCGCTCGGCCCACACGCCCTCCATGCCGTTGAGGATCGCGTACAGGATGTGAAGCCCGAGATTTCCGAGGCCGATGTCGTAGAGGTCCGGAAAGCAGAGCGCGAGACGGACGTCCACCGTGTCGCGCTCCTTGCGGACCGCGTTGACCTCCGTGCCGAGGTACCGGCTCGGCTTCTCGACACGCGGAAGGATCTCGTCGGACAGGACCTGCGCAAGGTTCACGTTACCCTCCGGATGGACCCTCCCCCCTATGTCGTCATGGCCTTCCCGTCTGCTCGCGTTTCGCCGAACGTGGCGGGCACGCGTCGCGTTCGCGCTTGCGCCCGTGGTCCTGCTCGCCGGGTACGCCCTGCTCGGCGTGAAGGACGAGCGGGACGCCCGCTCCGCGCGGCTTCGCGCACGCCACGTCGCACAGGCGCGCGCCCTGGAGACGGCGCTGCTGGAGTCCCTCGGCCGGCCCGAGGACCTCGACCTCGTGACGCGCTCGCTGCACGTGGAGCGCCATGACGGCAGCGTGCTCGGGAGCGCCGCCTCCGGACTCGACCGCGTGTCCGGCGTGGCGTTCGTGCCGGTGACGCACGAGGGGGAAATGCGTCCGGCCGCGATGTTGCCCGTCGACCGGGACGCGACGCGGGTGTGGTTGCTCGATGTGGACACGGTGGACGCCGTGCTGCTGCCCCGGATCGTGGCCGCGCGCTTTTCGTCCGAGGATGCGCGCTACCAGGTGACGCGCGCGCACATGTCCGACACCGCACCGGTGTCCCTTCAGGCCCTCCGGGCGCGGGTGAGCGAGGAGCTGGAGCCCGACGCGTCCGTCGTGTCACGCAGGCTGCCCGTGCCCTTCGACGGCTGGGAGATCCGGATCGACCCGTCCCCGCCTGCGACCTCCGCGCGAACGTGGACCGTGCCCTCCCTCCTCGGGCTGGCCATCCTCGGCGCGGTCCTCCTGGCGCGGGCGGCGGTGCAGGAGGCCCGCATGGCGCGGCTGCGCACCGAGTTCGTCAGCAACGTGAGCCACGAGCTGCGCACGCCCCTCACGAGCATCCGTCTCTTCGTGGAGACCCTGCAGTCCGGCCGGGTGCAGGACCCGGACCAGGTGCGCGCCTGCCTGCAGACGATCGCCGAGGAGGCGGACCGCCTCGGCCGTCGGATCGAGCGCGTGCTGGACTGGACGCGCATCGAGGCAGGCCGCCGCGCGTGGGCGTTCGAGACCGTGCGGCCGATCGTCCTCGTGCAGCGCGCACTGGACGCGTTCCGCGCGCAGAACCTCGAGACGCCGCACCCCGTGGACATCCGCGTGCCCGGGGACCTGCCCTACGTCCGGGCGGACGAGGACGCGCTCGTCGAGGCCCTGCTCAACCTGCTGGCGAACGCGCGTCGGCACGCCGGGGTCGACGCGCACATTGTCGTGGACGCCTCCGCCACGCCACGACACGTGCGGTTCGGTGTCACGGACGACGGTCCGGGCCTGCGGGCCATCGACCGGACGTCGCTGTTCCAGCGGTTCGCGCGTCCCGACGTCCGCTCGACCGTGCGCGACAGCGGCGGAACGGGGCTGGGGCTCGCCATCGTCCACGGCATCGTGCACGCACACGGCGGAACGGTCGAGGTCGACAGCGCCCCGGACCGCGGCGCCCGGTTCGTCCTGGTGATTCCGCGCGCGTGACGGGCTAGCGACCCGTACCGGTCGACGTGCCGGTTTCGGTGGTCGTGTCGGACCCCGTGGACGTGTCGGTTCCGCCCGTGGTGCCCGTATCGGTGGTCGAACCGGTCGACGAGGACGTGTCCGGCGTGTCATCGGTGCCGTCCGTGCGCGTGCCCGTGCCGCTGCCGGACCCCGTTCCCGTGTCGGTGGCGGAACCGGTTGCCGTCGCGACGTCCCGGTCGATGGTCGGCGTGGTCGGCTTCGACCAGGAAGGGGCTGCGGCCTCCTCCGTGCATCCAGCGAGCAGGAGCACCATCGCGGACAGGAGCACGGGACGCAGCATGGGAACCTCCGACGCGGCGAAGCATGCCCCGTTTCGTGGGGCGCAGCAACCGCCGGCCGCTTAGAGACCCCCGATGAACGTGCTCGGGGTGTCCGCCTTCTACCACGACTCGGCGGCGTGCCTGCTGGTCGACGGCCAGGTGGCCGCGGCGGCGTCGGAAGAGGCCTTCTCCCGGAAGAAGCACGACCCGGATCTCCCCGTGCGGGCGATCCGATGGGCACTCGCGCACGCGGGACTGCGCATCGACGACGTCGACGCGGTGGTCTTCTACGACAAGCCCCTGCGGCGCTTCGACCGCACGCTGCGGACCCAGCTGTCTGCGTTTCCCGGCGGATGGGGCGCCTTCGCGCGTCGGCTTCCGCACCTGATCGGGACGGAGCTGCGCCTGCCCACGGTCCTCCGGGAGTCCCTCGGCTACCGTGGCCCCGTGCTCTACTCGGAGCATCATCTCTCCCACGCCGCGAGCGCCTTCTACGCGTCCGGCTGGGACGAGGCCGCCGTCCTCACCGTCGACGGGGTCGGCGAGTGGGCCACGAGCAGCTGGGGGATCGGCCGCGGACGCGACCTGGAGCTCCGGGGAGAGACCCGGTTCCCCCACAGCCTCGGGCTGCTGTACAGCGCCATCACGTCCTACCTCGGCTTCAAGGTGAACTCCGCGGAGTACAAGGTGATGGGACTGGCGCCGTACGGCGCGCCGCGCCACGTGGATGCCATCCGCCGGATGGTGCACGTCGCGGACGACGGCAGCTTCCGCCTCGACATGCGCTACTTCGCGTTCGATCGCGGCGAGCGCATGTTCACGCCCGCGCTGGAAGCCCTCCTCGGGCGACCCGCGCGCCCCCTCGGGGATGCCGCGCCCGAGGCGTTCCACATGGACGTCGCGCGGTCGCTGCAGGTCGTCCTGGACGACGCCATGGTGAAGCTGGCGACGCACGTGGTCCGGACCACCGGGCAGCGCCGGCTCTGCCTCGCGGGCGGCGTCGCGTTGAACTGTGTCGCGAACGGCGAGATCCTGCGTCGCGCCCCGGTGGAGGCGCTCTACGTCCAGCCTGCCGCGAACGACGCGGGCGGGGCCATGGGCGCGGCGCTGGTCGGCTGGCATCAGCTCCTGCGGCGTCCCCGCGCAGGCGGGCTGTCAAGCGTCTACCTCGGGCCCGGCTTCGACGAGGACGCCATCCGGGCGGTGCTGGACGCGCGCGGCGCGGTCTACCGGCGCCTCGGACGCGACGCCCTGATCGCAGACACCGTCGACGCCCTGGCGCGCGGAGAGGTCGTCGGGTGGTTCCAGGGCCGCATGGAATGGGGCCCGCGGGCGCTGGGTCACCGCAGCATCCTCGCCGATCCGCGCCGACCGGACATGCGCGAGGTGCTCAACGCCCGAATCAAGATGCGCGAGGGCTTCCGTCCCTTTGCCCCGAGCATCCCCGAGGCGCGCGTGTCGGACTGGTTCGAGCTGGATCGCCCCAGCCCGTACATGCTCCTCGTCGCGCAGGTGCGTCGGGACCGCCCTGCCCTGCCCGCCATCACCCACGTGGACGGTTCCGCGCGCGTGCAGACCGTGTCCCCCGAGCAGGACGCTCTCTACCACGACCTCCTCGAGGCGTTCGGCGCGCGCACCGGGGTTCCCATCCTCGTGAACACGAGCATGAACGTGCGCGGCGAGCCCATGGTGTGCGGTCCCGACGACGCCTGGGCGTGCTTCATGCGCACCGACATGGATCGCCTGGTCTGCGGCCCGTTCGTACTCGAGAAGACCGTGCAGCCGGCCGTCGCGCTGGCCTCCGCGGCCGAGGCGTTCGAGCGCGACTGACGCGCGTTAGGCGGGCGCATGGTCGCCCTCGCGCTGCTTCTGGCCTGCGGCCCGGACATCCGCGCCCTGCACGCGCAGGCACGCACCGACGCACTGGCGAGCGCGTCGGACGATCTGCGGCCGGACTGGCGACCCGACGTACGCGTGGACATCGCGCCGCCGGCGCTCCGCGACGCGACCCGCACCTCCGTGGAGGTGGCCCTCCAGGCCCTGCCCACGACCACCGTGGCGCTTCCGCTGGGTCTCGGTGTCACCCTCGCGCCCGAGCTCACGCTGGAGTCGCTGGCGTTGACCGCCGATCCCGCCTGCCCGTCATGCGTGGACGCCGCACTGGACCTCGGCGGGTCGGTACGATGGAGCGTGGGGGGACGCTCCGGGAGCCTGCGGGTTCGCGGCGGCGCCGAGGCCGTGCTCGCCTTCGACGTGGAGGAGCGTACCCGGGTGCTCGCGCGACTGCGCGACGTGCGGCGCGTGCGCCTGCAGCTCGGCGCCATCCCGGCCCTCGATGTCGACGCCACCGAGGTGGTGCGTGCGACCGTGCGGGAGTCCCTCGCGCGGCGTGTCCCGCCGACCCTGCTGACCGATGTGTCGGGCTCCACGCTGCCGCTCCGGACGCTTCGGGTCCGCGCGCGTGGGGCGGGTGCCGTGATCGACATGCTCTCCGACGCCCCGGCTGGCACACCCGTCGCGGAAGGGGAGCCTCTCGCCGACGGTGTCCGCGTCCGCATGAGCACCGCGACGCTGACGACGCTCCTGCGCCGCGAGGCGTTCCGCACCGGCGCCGTCGGCCTCGACACCTGGGTCGATCCGCACGACGTCCGGTTCGGGGATGGCACGTTCTCGCTCCGGCTTCGCCTGTGGCGCCTGGCCGGGCGGGGGTGGTGGCGCGACTACGCCGTTTCGGGGAGCGCGCGCGTCCGGCAGGGCGCCCTGGAGCTGGCGGCCGTCCGCGCCGAGGAACAGGGCCGCAGCCGCGGCGCCGCGCTCTCCGACCCCCTCGCGGTTCTCGCGGAGGGCCTCGTCCTCCGCGGCCTGTCTCGGGCGCTCACCACGAGCCTTCCCGGCGAGACCGCGGTGGATGCCGGCGGCGTGGCCCTGTCCACGCGCCTCGTCGACGTCCGCGGCTCCATCGACGGCGGCTGGGTCGAGGTGCTCGGCAACCTGGCGGTACGTCGCGGCGGAGCCGCCCCGTGAGGCGCGGCCGCAGGGTCCTGCGCGGGGCCGTGCTCGCAGGCGTGACGCTCCTCGTCGCGGAGATGCTCGCCCGCCGGACCCACCTCCCCGATCCGCACCTGCCCGACCCCGCCAGCGTCGATCAACCCGCGATCCTCCTCCACGGCAGCCCGTGGCTCCTGTGGGAGCTCGCGCCCGGGACGCGCATGGAGCGCGGAGTCGTCGTCAACGTGAACACGCGCGGCTTCCGCGGACCCGAGGTCGGGCCGAAGCGCGGCCCGCGCGCCCTCACGCTCGGAGATTCGAGCATCTACGGCTTCGGCGTCGCCGACGCCGACACCTGGTCGGCACAACTCGCGACCCGCCTCGGGGTCGACATCGTGAACGGCGCGGTGCCCGGCTACTCCACGTTCCAGGCGCGCAACGCCCTGGAGTTGCGCGGGCTCTCGGTCGACCCGGACGTCCTGTTCATCGGCACGCTCTGGTCCGACAACAACTTCGACGGCTTCGTCGACAAGAGACTGCTCGCCGCGTGGAGCGCGTGGGAGGGCGGCGCCGTCGCCACCGTACGCCGGGGCCTCGAGCGCGTGGCGTTGTTCCGCTGGCTCGACTGGACCCTGCGCGTGCAGCCGCAGGGTCGTCGCGCGCGCGCCATCGGCTGGGATCTGTCGGACCGCGACGTGCGGAGCGGGGAGCGCCGCGTCGCCATCGAGGACTACGCCGCGAACCTGGATGCCCTCGCCGCGACCATGCACGCGCGCGGCGGCGGGGTGGTGTTCCTGCTGCCGGCGAACCGCGATGACCTCGACCCGCGGGGCACCGAGCCCGCGTGGGAGCCCTACCGCGCGGTGCTGCGCGACGCAGCGGCACGGCACGACGCGCCGCTGGTCGACGTCCCGCGCGCCTTCCGCGAGTCGGGCGACGGCGTGGAGGCCCTCTTCCTCGACAAGATGCATCCGACCCCGCTGGGCCACCGACGGATGGCGGAGGCGGCGGCGGCCGTGCTCCGCGCCCGCGGGTGGCCGCGGAAGCCCCTTCGGACACGCGTACCGACGGCCTCCCCGCGGATTCCCGAGGACCCCTGGGCGCATCATGTGGTGCCCGAAGCTGGGGCGGAGGGGGGCTCACCCCCCTCCGCAACGCCTCCCCCGACCCGACGCGCGGGCCGGCCGTGACGTGGCTCCTGGGCCTGCTCGCGGCCTGCGATCCACCCGTGCCGCCGATCGTCGACCACGACCGCGACGGGGTCGACGCGGCCCACGACTGCGACGATGACGATGCGACCACGTACCCCGGCGCCCCCGAGGTCGGGGACCGCCGCGATCACGACTGCGACGGCCTCGCGCCCCCGCCCCCGCGGGATCTCGCGGACCCGACCGCGGAGCGTGGCGCGGCGTTCGGGCGCGCCGTGGCGCAGGCACTCGGGACCACCTGGGTCGGCGCGCCACGCGCGGGAGGCGCCCTGGACGTCGCCGCCTCGCGCGGAGGGGTCTGGGCGGACGATGGACGCGCCGCCCCCCGCGGCGTGGCCGGAGAGACCGGCGCCCTGCTCGGCGCGGCGATCGCGGTGACCGCCTCCGGCGTGGTGCTCGTCGGTGCGCCGGGCCTCGCCGCCGACGCGCCGGGCGAGGTTCGCGACTCCACCGGCACCGTGCGCATGCGCGCCCTCGGCGCCGGACGCGTCCTCGCCGCCCGAGGCGAACGCTGGGCCACCCGCGCTGCGGTCGATGCGGCGTCCGCCCCCACGCTGGACCCGGACGGCGCGCGCCCGGGCGTGGCGGTGGTGTCCGAGCACGGCACCCAGGCCTGGACGCTTCCGCGGCCGCCCGACGCCCTCGCGATCCTCGGAGACGGCACCATCGTGGCAGGCTTCCGCTCCGGGCCCATCGCGATCCGGATCGGCACCACGGACGTGCTGCGCGGCGAGGACGGTGACGAGGCCGGCGCGGCGCTCGCCGCCTGCGACGCGGACGCCGACGGTGACGAGGACGTCGTGGTCGGCGCGCCCGGCAGCCGTGGAGGCACGTGGGGGCTCCCCGGTGCCGGCGCGGTGTGGGTGCTCGACCCGCATGCGCCGCCGCGCTCCCTCGCGGAGCACCCGCCGGCGGCACGCGGCGAGGGTCGGTTCGGTGCGGCCCTCACCTGCGGCGACCCCGGCGTCGTCTACGCCGGCGCGCCGATGGCCGGGTCCTTGCTCGCGGGCATCGTACGGACCCTGGAGGACCCTTCGCCCGTCGAGGTGGGCATCCCCGGCGCGCACCTCGGCGGTGCGTTGGCCACCGGCGACGATCTTCTGATCATCGGGGCACCGGGCGGCCCAGGGGTCGCCGGCAGCGTACGCCTTCGGCTCCGCTGAATCCGCCCGCTTGCGGCGCGCAGGGCCTGCGCGCTACCCCGCCCGTCCGAGGACGCCCCGTCCGTCCCCGTCCACCCACACGATCTCCTCGAACGCCGCGGCGCGCCCGTCCGAGTCGACGAGCACCGGCCGCACCGCGAACATGCCGGACATCCGCGCGGGATTGAGCCGATGGATGCGGTGGGCGCGCAGCCGCGTGGCGGCGTGCGCCAGGCGTGGCACCCGGCCCGCGTCCGTCCCCAGCAGGAACCCCGGGAGGTCGGCCCCCGTGAGGACCCGATGTCCGATGGCCTCCCCGCCGCCGAGCTCCATGCGGTGGTTCACCGCCCACCCGCGCGCGAACACGTGCAACTCCCCGATGGTCTTCCAACGGCTGGCGACCCCGCAACAGCCCTCCGTCGCCAGGCGTGCGGTGACGACGACGGCCGGCTCGCTCCCCCCGCCCACCACGCATGTCGCCCCGATGTCACCGTAGGCATCGTCCCACGCCGGGGCCACGTCGACCGAGACGAGGTCGCCCACCTCCAGCGCGCCCCGCGCGCGCGTCACGTACGCGCGCAAGCCTCCCCGGATGGCGGGGCCCACGCGCACCTCCGGGGGGTGGTACCAGCCGGTCGCGCCCGCCTGTCGGGCGAGTGCGCGGCATTCTTCTTCCACCTGATCCGCCGTCATTCCCGGCTGGAGCCGCTCCATCACGGCGTGCAGCAGGGCGCGCGCACGCCGCTGCGCGTCATCGAAGGGGACGAAGGCCGAGGGGATGCCGCTCACGCGAAGGACGCTAGCACGCGGTCACCCGCCCGTCGCGTACGCCCCGCCGCGTTCCGGGGCGAACGCGGTCCCGTCCCACGCCAGGCGCGTCACCGTGATCCCGCCATCGTCGGTCAGGTCCAGGACGTTGAGGTGCGCGGTGCGGCCACGCTTCGGCAGGTGGGCGTACCCCGTCGCGCCGGGGTCGAGCGAGCGGATGCCCGAAGGGAGTGTCGTGTCGTAGCCGTGGTGTTCGTGACCGTGCAGCACGAGCCGCACGCGCGGGTGCCGAGCCAGAACGGCCTCCAGCGCCGCGGCCCCCTCGAGGTTGCGCGTGCCGGGCCCGTACGGCGCCCCGCGCCGGTCGCGCAGCGGGTAGTGCACGAGCACCATCGCCGGGGCATCCCCCTGGCCCAGCATCGCATCGAGCCGCGCGAGCATGTCGGGACCCGCGCGGCCGCGCGAGAGCAGCGCCGGGCGCGCCGTGTCCAGCGCCACCACGTCCCAGGCTCCCACGCGCTCGACCCAGGGAAAGACGGCGTCGTGGCTCCATGCCCCGAAGTACGTGCGGAAGCGGCCGAGGCTCTCGGCGGTGTACACGTCGTGGTTTCCCGGAATCACCCGGAACGGCAGCGACGACAGGACGGGCTCCAGCACGTCGCGCGCCGCCTGGAACTCCTCGACGGTCGCGGTCGAGGTGAGGTCACCGGTGCACACCACGAGGTCGGGGGCCGCGGCGAGGGTCGCCGTGACGGCGCCGCGCACGGACTCTTCGGAGAAATGGCCGCTCCGCCCGAGCACGTAGAGGTTCACGACGCCTAGCGCGCGCTTGTTGAACAGGTCCCCCACGCGCGGCGGACGCTCCACGTGAAGGTCGGTGAGGTGCACGACGCGCATGGAGGTCTCCTTCAGGTGCCGAGCGCCGCGCGGATGCCGGCGAGCACGGTGCGATAGCGCGCCGGGTCGTCCACCTGCGCGATGTGGAGGGCGTACAGGAGGTGCCCGTCCACCGGGCGGAGCGTCCTCACGCGCGCGGTCAGCTCCATCGGCGCGCGGTCGGCGAGTCCCACGCGGAGCCGAACCTCGCCGTGGGCGACGAAGACGATCGGGAAGTCCCGCGGCGCCGTGATCGTCCATTCCTCCGGCGCGAGGTCCACCACGCGCACCGCCCCCTGGACCAGCGAGACGGGCCCCCCGTTCGGCGGGATCACGTCGAGCACGACCCCGGAATCCCGCGCCTCGGCGCGCCGGAAATGGTCGAGGAACCCGAGCAGCACCCCGTGCTGGGAGCGGTCCGGCACCGGCACCGCGCTGCGCAGCACGCTCGCCTCGAAGGTCCATGGCTCCCCGTCCACGGTGACCCACACCCGGACATCGCTGCCGTCCGGGACCGCACCCGCCATGCGCACCACCACCCCGCCGCGCTCCACCCGGACCACGGTCGCCGGCATCCAGGCCCCGCCGCGTGGCAGGACCTCGCACGTGGCGCGCTGCTCGGACGCGGCCTCCAGGATGCGGCGGGGGTCAGGCACCATCGTCCCTCCCCTAGCCCGGCGACCGCGTTCCGGCCGCGTGGCGGGGGACTTGACCGACACGCGGCGCGTGCGCAGGGAGGGCACGCACACAATCCACGGAAATACAGCTTGAACGCCGACTTTACAGATATCGTCCCCCGTGACGAGCGCGAGATCCAGGTCGCGTACGCGCAGGTACCCGGACTGGCACCTCCACCCGCGCGGGAGCGACGTCCCCCGGGCACCGCGGCACGACGCGCGCCAAGGGCCATCGCCGTGCAGGGCGCCGCGCCGGGCGTCGGCCAGAGCACCGCGGTGCTCGGGTTGGCGATCGCCTGGGCCAGTCTCGGTCGTCGCGTGGTGATCCTCGACCTCGACCCCACCGAGGACCTGGCGCGCCTCCTGCACGTCGGCTGGGCGCTCCGGCCCGGCAACGCCCACACGCTGGCGAACGCCCTCCGGCAGCAGGAACCGCTGGTTCCCGCGTCGAGCCTGCTCCCCGGGATCTCCATCGGCTCCCTCGGCCGCTGGCCGGGCGGACATCCCGGGGAGCTGTCGCGGGCGTGGCGTCAGGCGACCGGCCGCGACCGCACGCGGATCACCTCCGGATGGCACGACGCGGACGTGGTGCTGGTCGACCTCCCCGCGGCCGCCGGCATGCCGGGGCTCGCGTCGCTCGCCGACTTCCACCTGCTGCTGGTTCCGATGGGCGCCACCCTCGACCCGCGCGCAGCACCCGACGCGCTCCGCGTCGTCACCCGCTGGCGCGACGACGATCCCGGTGCCGGCGCGTGGCTCGAGGCGGTGGGCTACCCCTCCGCAGGCGCCGCGCTGGCCGCCCCGTCGGACGCCGGATGGCTGCGGGCCGCGCTGCCCGAGCTCCGCATGCCGCAAGGGGCGTGGGACGTCATCGACGGACGCGTCGGCGAGGACGCCGATCAGGCCTTCCAGTGCGTCGCGCGTGAGCTGGACGCCCGCGGAGCGCCCGGTGCGACGTGACGTGCTTCGCGCGACGGCTGCCGTGCTCGCGCTCCTGCCGGTGCTGCTGTGGACGTGGTTGCCCCTGCCCCTGCACGCGCACCTCCTGGGTTCCATCGCGCTGTGCGCCGTCGCGGTCCTCGTCGCGCGCCATCTGCCCGCCTACCGCTTCGTGGTGCCCGTGCTCTCCGTCGCCGCCAGCGCGCGCTACATGGCGTGGCGTCTCGACGGCACCGTCCTCGTCGAGGCCAGCGTCCACGGAGCCGCCAGCCTGCTGCTCCTCGGCGCGGAGGCCTTCGGCTTCTTCCTCCTGCTCGCGGGCTACGCCCAGACGGCCTTCGCGCGCCCCTCGAGCCCGTCCTGGGGCGGGGGGGCACCGCCCCCCCGCAACGCCCCCCCGACCCGCTGGCCGACCGTCGACGTCATGGTGCCCACCTACGACGAGCCGGTGGGCATCCTGCGCGCCACGCTCGTGGGCGCCCTCGCGATGGACTACCCCGCCAAGCGGGTCTACCTGCTCGACGAGCAGCGCAGGCCCGAGATGAAGGCCCTGTGCGAGGAGCTGGGCGCCACGTGGGTCACGCGCCCGGACAACGCCGGTGCCAAGGCCGGGAACCTCAACCACGCGCTGGCGCGGTCCGACGGGGAGCTGGTCGCAGTCTTCGACGCCGACCAGGTTCCCGTGCGAACCTTCCTCCGCACGGCGGTGCCGCCGTTCCTCGACGATCCCACGCTCGCGCTCGTCCAGACGCCGCACCACTTCTACAATCCCGACCCGTTCGAGCGGAACCTGCGGCTGGAGGACGAGATCCCGGCCGAGCACCTGGTGTTCTACCACCTCATCCAGGTCGGGAACGACTTCTGGAACAGCGCCTTCTTCTGCGGCTCCTGTGCGGTGCTGCGCCGCAGCGCCCTGGCCGAGGTGGGCGGCATCGCCACGGAGACGGTCACCGAGGACGCGCACACCGCCATGAAGATGCACGCGCGCGGCTGGAACTCCACGTACGTGCCGATCCCGCAGGCCGCCGGCCTGGCGACCGAACGCTACGCCTTCCACGTCACGCAACGGATCCGCTGGGCCCGCGGCATGCTCCAGATCCTCCGCCTGGACAATCCGCTGCTGCGACGGGGCCTGTCGTTCGGCCAGCGCCTCGGGTACCTCGGCGCCACCGCGCACTTCCTCTTCGGCGTCCCGCGGCTGGTGTACCTGCTGGCGCCCCCCGCGTACCTGCTCTTCGGCGTGCACCCGCTGGAGGCCGACGCCTCCGTGATCGCGGCCTACGCCGCCCCCCACGTGATGCTCTCCGTGCTCGGCAGCTCGACCGTGTCCCACGCCGCGCGACACAGCTTCTGGGCGGAGATCCACGAGCTCGCCATCGCGCCGTACGTGGCGGTCGTCGCGCTGCTGACGATGCTCTCGCCGCGCCACGCCCGCTTCAAGGTCACCACCAAGGGCGCGCGCACGGACCGCCTGCAGCTGGATGCGCGACGCGCGGCCCCGAATCTCGTCATCGGGGCCCTGCTGCTCGGGGCGCTCGCGGTCACGCCGCTCCGGTGGGCGGGCTGGCCCGGGGAGCAGGCCACCGTGGCGCTCGCTGCCGCGTGGAACCTCTACAACCTCCTGCTCCTCGGCCCCGCGGTCGCGGTGGCGCTCGACCGGAGCCAGCGGCGCGGGGCGTGGCGCGTGCACCCGCGCGCGCGCATCCGGGTGGAGCGCGACGGCGCGGTGTGGCACGGCCGCGTCCTCGACCTCGCGGAGGACGGGATCCGCGCGTGGGGCCAGCCCGTCGAGGCCCCCCCCTGGACACGCGGCAACTCCGTCCGCGTCCGCGTCTCCGGGGTGCGCGACGTGCCCGTGGAGGTGGACGCGGTCGTGCGTGACTCGGACGCTGGCGCTGACGGCACGGACGTGCGCCTGCAGCTGTCGACCGAGGACCCGCGGGCGCGACGCGCCATCCTCGAGGAGATGTTCACCGGCGCGTCGAGCTGGCTCCCCACGCCGATGGCCACGGACCGGCCACTGCGCGCGCTCGGCCTGCTGGCGCGGGCGCCCTGGCGCGCCGTCACGGCCGCCCTCACCGGTGCGCGGGCATGAGCCGCGCCACGACGCGTCGCTGCACGGCGTGTGGCGCGCTGGTACGAGCCATCCCCTGTCCGGCATGCGGATCCGGCGAACCGCAACCGCGCCCGCACGTGCGCGCCATGCGCCGCCTCGAGGGCCGGATGCCCGTCGGGCCGGCCTACCTCTCCGCGCCGGCCCAGCCCGCCCGTGCGCCCCCGAGCTACCTGGCGGCCACCGCCCTGGTGCTGGCCGCCGCGCTCGGCATCACGGCGCCGGCGGCGGTCGATGCCGCCACGGCGCACCGTGCGCAAGGCTCCACCGACGCGCAGGCGCGCCTGTCCGCGCTCCACGCCGAGCTCGCGGGGCTGGGCGCGGCCTACCCGCCCGCCGACCCGGTGACGTGGTCGGGCGCCCTGCGGCGCATCGTGTCGGACCGCGCCCTGCGGGAGCCCACCGGGCCTGCGTGGGCGCACGCCGCGGCCGTGCAGCTCCGTGCGGCGGCGCTCCAACTGGTGGGACTCTCGGCCGCCCGCGACCCCATCGCACGCGACCCGGCGCGGATCACGCGCATGCGACACGCCATCGACGCCGCGCATCCCGCGCGGCTCCGCCCTCCGGAGGTCCCGACTCATGCACCGTGATCCCGTCCTCGCCCGCGTGGCGCTCCTCCTCGTCCTCGCCGCGACACCGGCGCTCGCCGGGTCCCGCAAGGACGCTGCGGGGGGCGTTGCGGGGGGCAGCCCGCCCCCCGCCCCCATCGAGGTCCCCACGTTCGAGGAACGCAAGGTGCGCCTGTCGCCCGACATGGGTCAGGACGCGGACCTGTTGCTCGAGGGCTCCTACGCGGTCGGCGAGGTCGTCTTCCCGCTGCCCGCAGCCTGGGAGCTGGTCGAGGATCCCGTGCTGGAGCTTCACATCGAGCGCTCCGCCGCGCTGGATGCGTCGCGCAGCCACCTGACCGTGGCGCTGAACGACCAGCCGCTCCGCAGCGTGGTCCTCGACTCCGCGTTCGAGGCGGACGGCACCGTGCGGCTGCCGCTCGCGCGCGGCGCCCTGCAGGCGTGGAACCGTGTCGCCGTGCGGGTCGTGCAGCACCTCCCCGGGTCCTGCGAGGACCCGTTCGACCCGGCGCTGTGGACGCGGGTGCGGCGGGACTCGGGCGTGGTGTTCCGCTACACGCGGCCGACGCTCGGCGATGCCGCGCACCCGCTGGACCTGGGGGCCTTCCCCTACCCCTTCTTCGACGAGAGCGGGTACGGACCCGCGCGGGTGGCGCTGGCGCTCGGGGATCGGCCCAGCGCGGCGGTGGTGTCCGGCGCGGGCCGCATGGCGCTGTCGCTCGGACGGCTCGCCGGGTACCGCCGCGTCGAGGTGGCGGACCCCGTGGCCGCGCTCCAGGACGCCACGACTCACGTCCTGGCGCTCGGGCTGCCGGCCGAGAACCCCGTCGTCGCCGAACTGCTCGGGCGCGCCGAGATCCCTGCCGGCGAGGGCCTGGTGGCGCTGCGGCCGGACCCGTACGATCCCCGCCTCGCCGTGCTCGTCGTCACGGGCGGCGACGAAGCCGGGCTCGGCCGTGCCATCAACGCCGTGGCCGGACGGAACCGGCGCGAGGTCCTGTCCGGCACCGACGCGCGCGTGCGGGTGGCCACCGACGCGACGCCGCCGTCGAACCGGCAGCTGCCTCGCCCGGCACCGCCCTCCGAGGCGTTCGACCTCTCGGACTTCGGGCTCGACGACCGGACCGTGCGCGGGCTGCACACCCCCGCCATCCGAATCCCGCTCGGGTTGGAGGGGGACGCGCGGGTACGCCCGGTGGGTGCGCGCTTCGAGGTCCACTTCGCGCATGCGGCCGGCCTCGATCCGCGTCGCTCCACGATGGAGGTCCGCCTCGACGACGTCACCGTGCGGGGCGTTCCGCTGGTCGCCGCCGAAGGGACCACGCGGGCCACCGCCACCATCGAGCTCCCGGGCGAGCTGGTCCGACCGGGGTCGGTGCTCGACGTGCGCTTCCATCTCGTCCCCAGCGACTACGACGCGTGCACGTGGACGAGCGACCGGGACCCGTGGGCCACCGTGTACGCGTCCTCGGAGCTGTCGCTGCCGCGCGACCACGTCGCCGAGCTGCCGGATCTGACCCGGCTGCGCAACGGGGGGTGGCCGTTCACCATGGAGCCCGAGGCCGGGCCGGTCATCGTGGCGCTCCCCGACGTGCCGTCACCCGCCGATGTCAGCGCCGGCTTCGCGATGGTGACCGAGCTCGCGCGCCTCGGCACCTCGGACACGCCCGCGCTGCGGATGGCGCCGGCCCCCGAGGTACCGCTGGATGGAAACCCCGGCTCCCACTTCGTGCTGGTCGGCACCCACACGGCGCACGCGGCCCTCGCCTCCCTCCGGCGACGGGGCGCGACCGGACTGGACGCCACCGAGGACGGGCGACTGCACGTACGGGACGTGCACGGCCCCGTCCTGGACCAGGCGACCCGCGCGGGCGGCTGGGCCTACGTCGAGGAGGTCCTGCACCCGGGGAACCCCGCACGTGCGCTCCTGACCGTGCGCGCGGCGGATGCCACGCTGCTCCCGAAGGCCGTGGCACTGGTGTCGGATCCGAAGCACGTCACCGCGCTGACCGGCACGGCGGCGATGATGGACGCCAGCGGGTCGGTCCGCACGCTCACGCTGCATGCGCCGACGCGGGTCGGGCGACCGGCGCTCGGCGCGCTGATGCTCGAGGGTGCGCGGGAGCACTGGCTCCTCGTCGGGGTCGCGCTGGTCGGGAGCGCGTTCTTCCTGGCCGCGCTGCGTCGCGCCTGGGCCCGCACGCGGGGTGGCGGATGAGCCTCGTCGGGTGGGTGGTGGCGCTGGCACCCGCGCTCGCCGCCGCTCCGGCCGCCCCGCCGTCGGCGGAGAGCCTGCGCGCGGAATGGCGACGCTACGTGCACGCCTTCGTGCAGGCCGACGGGCGCGTCATCGACCGTGCGGGCGCCGACGTCAGCACGTCCGAGGGACAGGCCTACGCGCTCGTGCGCGCGACGTGGTGCGACGACCGCGCCACCTTCGACCGCGTCCTGGCGTGGACCCGCGACAACCTGCAGGGTGGACAGCCGACGGCCCTTCCCGCCTGGCGCTGGGGCCGCCGGGAGGACGGGACGTGGACCGTGCTGGACCCCTCCCCGGCCGCCGACGCCGACACGTGGATGGCCTGGGCACTCCTGCGCGCCGCGGAGCGATGGCGCGCACCCGCCTACCGACGCACCGCGAAGGCACTGCTCGCGACACTGTGGGATCAGGAGGTCACCCGCTTCGCCGGGCGGAAGATCCTGCTGCCGGGCCCCTGGGCCAAGGGCACGGCCCCGCTGCGGGTGAACCCGAGCTACTGGCTTCCGTTCGCGTGGCGACGGTTCGCACGCGTCGACCCCGACCACGACTGGTCGTCCCTCGTGGACGACGCGTATGCGCTGTGGGACACGTGCCGCTCCGGGAGCGGACTGCAACCGGACTGGTGCTGGCTCGACCCGGTGGGTGGCACCGCGACGGCGCCGCCGGCCGGGCAGGAGGCGACGGTGGTGACAGGCTACGAGGCCTTCCGCGTCGCGTGGACGCTCGCCGCCGAGGTCCGCTGGCACGGCGAGGCGCGCGCACGGCCGCATCTGGAGGCGTGGGGCCGCATGGCCGATGGCTGGGGCCAGGGACGGCCGGTGCCCGCGGTCGTCGAGCCGGACGGGCGGGCCCGCGAGGCCTGGGGCTACCTCGGCCTGTATGGTGCCCTGCTTCCGGCGTGGGACCTCGTGCGCCCGCGCATGGCCCGGGACATCTACGACGAGGAGGTCCGCGCCGTACGGGACGCCACGCCCGACCCGCGCGCCGCACGCGACTACTACGCCCACAACTGGGTGTGGATGGGCCTCGCGCTCTGGAACGGCCTTGCGACACCGTGAACGGGAGGGCGCGTGACCCCATGGATCCTCTCGGGGTCGCTGGACGCCGCGCTCGACGCGGCGTTGACCCGGCACGGCCGAGCCCAGGTGGCGGAGGCGCTCGCGCGCTGCGGCCACGCCGTCGAGGCCGGCTGGGTGCGTGACGAGCTGCTGGTCGAAGCGACGGAACCCGCGCGCGAGGCCCCCTCCCCGCCCGACGCGCCCCGACGCCGCGGCGCCCGCCCGCGACAGGACGCGGCGACCCTCCGCTGTCCGGCGGAGCCACCCGCCGACCCGCTCGCACACGACGCGTTCCTCGAGGCGCTGCTGGGACGCATGCTGCATCCGGCCTCGGAGCCGGAGGACACGGCACGCGATCTGCTGCGGCTCGTCGCACTCGCGCCGACGCGCGTGGACGTGCTCGACGCCGCAGCCGGGACGGCCTGGAGGCTCGGGTACGAGCGCGCCGCCGGCACCCTCTACCGCGAGGCGCTGCGCATCGCGCCGCGTGACGCGGTGGCGCAGTCCGCGCTTCACGCGCTCGACCGGGAGGACCGTCGTGCGCGGGCACGCGCGGCGCAGGACGCCGAGACCCTTGCGGACCTGCTGGTGGAAGCGCCCGATGACGCCGAGGTGCAGCGTGCCGCGTCCGTGTGGTGGCGTGCGCGCGGAGACCTCGCCCGGGCCCGCGACCACGCCGAGCGCGCCGTCGTGCTCGAACCGGACAACGCGTGGGCACGCCTGGCGCTGGCCGAGGCCGCGCTCGCCCAGGACGACCCGGAGGAGGCGCGACGCGCGGCGCAGGGCGTGCCCGACTCCGCGGACGCGGAGGCCCGGCGCCTTCGCGATGTCCTCCTCGCGAGCGCCTTGCGACGCTCCGGCGACGCCGAGCGAGCCGCCGGTCGCCTCGACGCCGCGGAAGCACGTTACCGCGACGCCCTCGCCCGCGACCCCGAGGACCCGTGGACGCACATCGGCGTCGCCGGGAGCCTGATGGCGCGCGAGCGTTGGAGCGAAGCGCTCGCGTCCTACGCGACGCTGGCCGACCACCCCGACCCGGACGTCCGGCGGATCGCGGAACGGGGGCGCGCCGGTGCCCTGGAGGCCATGGACCGGGCCGAGGATGCACTCGGCGTCCTGGACGCGCTGGCCCGCTCCGACGACCAGGAGGACGCCTCCCTGCACGCCGCGCGCGACGCGCTCGCGGCCCGCGTCGCCGTTCGGCACCTCGACCGCCTGCGTCGGGAGGGACACCCGGACGACGCGCACGCAGGGCTGGAGGCCCTGCGCATCGAGCACGCGGACAGCGCGGACGTGCATGCGGCCATCGCAGCCGTCCGGCTCGACCGCGGAGATGCGGCAGGGGCTGCGGACTCGGCGTTGCGCGCCCTGGCGGTCGAAGGCCGTCATCCCTGGGCGCTGGAGACGGCCGTGGCCGCCGCAGCCGCCTGCGACTGCGCGCAGCGCGTTCGCCCGTGGATCGATGCCGCCGCGATCGGGGGGTCCCCCGTGGCGGAGCGGCTTCGCCCGCGCGTGCACGTGCTCGCGCAGGTGGACGCCGCCCGAGAGGCACGCCTCGACGGACGTCGGGACGTGGCGCGTGCCGCGCTGCTCGACGCCGAGCGCCGCGCCGGGAAGGACGAGGTCGCATGGGCAGCCGTCGCGGCGGGTTGGGAGGCGCTGGGCGCCACGCGACGTGCCCGCGCGTTCCGCACTCGCCAGCCGACGCCGTCGGACGCGCCAGCCGACCCGCCCGTGGCGGCCCCCGAACCCACCCGCCGAGCCGTGGTCCGAACCGACGCCGCGACCGGCGTGTTGCTCCGTGCGGGCGTACCCGGACTGCAACAGGTCCTCGCGGGCTACGCGCCGGTCCGGGCGGCGCTGCAGACGCCCGGCGGCAGTCGCTGGCGCGTCGAGGCGGTGCCGACGTGGGTGTCGGACGGCGTCCACACGGACACGGGTACGGCGACGACGCTCGGCTGGTCGTCCCCGGACGACGCCTTCACGGTCGCGGGGCTCGACGTCGGGACCAGCCCGATCGGCTTCGCCGGCGGCGCCTACCCCACGTGGATGGGTCGCCTTCGACTGGGCGGCGCGACGGCGGTCACGATGGAGACCCTGCGAACGCCACTCCACGACTCGCTCCCTGCGTGGGCCGGCGCCGTTGATCCCGCGCGGGGCACCCTGTACGGGCAGGTCGGCTACACGGGCGTCGGCGGCGGGGTCGCGTGGGTCGGCCTGCACGGGCTCGCAGGGATCGCAGGGCACACCGGGCGACTCGACGCCATCGCCATGGAACGTGTCCTGCGGCAGGACGCCGCCGTGTGGGCAGGGATGCACCGCGGCGCGTTCGGCATGGGGCTGGAGGGCGCCGGGATGCTGCACGACCGGCAGGCGGACGCTTTCGAGACGGGCGCCGGCGCCGTCTACACCCCGCTCCGCTTCGCCACGGGGGCGCTCCGCGTCGACACGCGTGTCACCCAGGCACGCTGGGGCGCGTGCGCCGCAGCCTCCGCGGGACTTCTGTACGCGGACGGCGACGACAACGCGTGGTTCGCCGCCGGTCGCCGCGCCGTGGGCCGCGCTTCCCTGCGCGCCTTCGTCCGTCTCGGACGCACCCGCCTCGTGCTCGACGCGAGCACGCTGCGCGTCGAGGGTGGCTGGCACCAGGAGGTGATCGGACTGCAGTTCGAGCCGCCCGCATGGAGCGGCGCGCCCACCGAGGTCCCCATGCCCGCCACGACGCTCCCGGGGCCGACGTGGGGCCTTCCCGGCGCCGACGTGGTGCGCACGGAAGAACCATGCTGACCCTGCTCGTCCTCGCGTGCGTGGAGCGGTCCGTGCACGACACCCGCGTCGCCGGATCCTCCTCCGTCGAAGACGTGGAGCCGCTGGGGAGCGCCGACCCGGGGGAACCCGCACCGGATCCGCCTCCCGAGGTGCCGTCCGACCCTACCGATGCACTGTTCGCGATGCCGCTCGTCTCGCTGGACATCCGGCTCGACGACGGCGCGCTCGACCGCCTCCGGGCGGCTCCGCGGGAGGACGTGACCGCAACGCTCGTCCAGGACGGGCGGGCATGGATGGTGGCGCTGCACCTCAAGGGGCGGACCTCGTTCCGACCGGTCGACGGCAAGCCCGGGCTGTCCATCGACGCCGGCGAGATCGTGCAGCACGGAACCTTTCACGGCCTCCGGCGGTGGACGCTGCAGAACATGATCCAGGACGGCTCGATGATCGCCGAGTACGTCTTCTACACCTTCGCCCGCGCCCACGGGGTCCCCGCGCCGCGACGCACCTACGCGGAAGTGCGGCTCGCGGGACGCGCCCGGGGTCTGTACGGCTTGCAAGAGGCGGCGGACGGTCCCTTCTTCGCGCGCTGGACCGGGGACGGTGACGGCAACCTCTACGAGGGCGGCTGGGGGGCGGACGTGAAGCCTGGCCGCGCCGACAACTTCGTGGTCGAGAGCCTCGGCAACCGATGGGAGCCGCCCAGGGACCTCGAGGCGCTCATCGACACGCTCGAGGACTCGGAGTCGATCCTCGCGGGGCTCGGCCGCTGTTTCGACCTCGACGCGCTGATGCGCGCGTGGGCGGTGGAGATCGTGACCGGCCAGGACGACGGATACGTCACGCTCGCGAACAACTACCTGCTCTACGGCGGCGCGGACGGGGACGAGGCGTGCGGCGGCCGCTGGTGGCTCGTGCCGTGGGGCGTGGACCAGGCGTTCGAGTCGTACCGGCCGGCCCTCGGCTCCGCATACGGAGCCCTGGCGAACGCATGCGTCTCCGATCGCGCCTGCCGGTCGCGGCTGCACGTCGCGCTGCTGGAGGCCCTGGACACGTGGGACCGCATCGACGTGCCGGCCCTGGCGCGCGCGACCGCGGAGCGCATCCAGGACCCCTGCGAGGAGGACCCGTACGCGGAGCATGCCTGCGTGTCCAACCAGCGCGAGGTGCTCGACTGGATCGACGAACGCGCCGGGTCGCTGCGCGACGAGCTCGGATCGCCGTAGCAGGCTGCTGGAAAAGGCACTGCCCTACCTGCCAGCGCCGAGCGAGGCAGGCCCGGCGCGTCACGAGGGCGGCGCGCGGAGCCGAGACGAGGGAAGGCGTGGCCGAAGCCACGTCGAGCGAGTCGCAGGCGAGCACGTCAGACGCAGTAGCGCGGGGCGCCGCCGCAGCCGGTGTTGGGTTTTCAGCAGCCTGCCAAGGCCGGAAATCAGCCGAAGCGACGTGGATCGAAGAGCGCCGCCCAGTCACTCGTACCGTGCAGGGCCAGCTCCACGAGCGCCTGCCCGGACCGCCACGCGAAGCCGAACCCATGGCCCGTGAAGCCGGCCCCCGCGAACACCCCGGACATCCCGGGCACCGCCCCGACGATCGGCAGACCGTCGCGAGAGAAGCCCATCGTCCCGCTCCAACGGTGCGTGACCGGCACGTCGCGCAGCTCCGGGAAGCGATGGAGGAACGCCGTCATGCGTTCCTGGATGCCCGGATGCAGGACCTCGGCGTCGCCCACCTCTCCCTCCGGGTCGAGGTTGCGCCATCCGCCGAGCGCGATCCGCCCGTGCTCGTCCTGACGCCAGTAGTCATAGCCGTGGTCGGCGTACACGGGACAGGAGAACAGGCGCGGTGCGGGCGCCGTGGCGAGCATCTGCCCGCGGACGGGGTCGACCTTGTCGGCGAAGAAGGGCACGAGCCGGCCGGCATGAGCGTTCGTGCACACGATCGCGACGCTGGCCCGGACCTCCCCGTGCTCCGTCGCGACGCGGACGTCCCCGGACCGGCTGGCGTCGAGGGTCCGGACCGGGGTGCGCTCGTGGAGCAACACGCCGGACTCGACGGCGGCCCGCGCCACGCCCCGCACGAAGGCTGCGGGCTGCAGCTCGCCATCATCCGCGATGTGCACGCCGACCGAAAATCCGGCGTGTCGGTAGCAGGCATCGAGCGCGTCCCCCTCGACAGGCGCCGCCGGGAAGCCATCCTCGCGAAGGAGGGCGGCGCTCTCCCGCAACTCGTCCTCCTCCTGCGCGCTCCCCGCCAGTTGCAGCGAGCCCCGCCGCATGTAGCCGCACGCGAGACCGAGACGGTCGAGGGTGTCCTTCATCGCCGCATGGTTGTCGCGGCTCGCCTGGTGCACGTGGCGCGCCCGCTCGCGTCCCATGACACCGATGGCGCGGTTGTAGCGCTCCGCCGTCCCCTGCAGGAGAAAACCCGCGTTGCGACCGCTGGCGCCCTCGGAGACCCCACGCGCGTCGAGCCACGCGGTGCGCACGCCGGCCTCCGCGAGGGCCAGCGCCGCCGCGGACCCGCACAGACCCGCCCCCACGACGACGACATCGACCTCCAGCAGACCCTGGAGCGGGACGGACAGGTCGCGGGCACCGTCGAGCCAATAGGGACGCGTGGGCGCGCCGTTCACGGGATGCGCGAGCATCGGTTCACTCCGGGACGGAAGACGCGGGCGCGGCCGCATCGAGAGGGGGTGCGCCGGCGGCGCGACGCAGCCCGAGGTAGCGACCGTGGAGCTCTTCGAGTTGCGCGGCCCCGGGCGCACCGGCGTCCACGCACGCGCGGAGCGCCTCGCGCCGTACGTCGCGGCGCACGGTGTTCCGCGCGACGAGCGCGGTGAGCAGATCGTAGCGACCGGCGCGTGCCGCCAGCCTCACCGCCACGACACCGTTCTCCAGGGTCTCGGGTGCCTGGAGCGTCTCCTCGAGCAGAGCGTCGCCCCCCGCCTGGTCGAGACTCCGCGCGCGCGTCCACGCAGCTTCGCGCACGGCGGGGACGGGACAGGAGCGCCATGCGGCCTGGGCGTCCGTGAGGCTCGCCGCGGCAAGCGTGTCCACCCGAGGCAGGCACGCAGGGGCCTCCTGTTCCAAGGTACGTTCCCACGCCAGATCCCGCACCCTCGGGTCCGGCGAGGCGCGCAGCCGCGCGAGCACGTCCGTCCCCTCCCCCGGCGCGGGCCGCCACGCTCCAAGCGCGGCGACGAGCACATCCGGAGGCGTCGCGGGATCGGAGAGCGCCGCCGCGCGGTCCTCCGCATCGAGCACCACCAGCAACGCGCGCGCGCCCGGGATGCTGCTCGCACGCGCCCAGGCCAGAGCGGCGTCCGGGTCGCGGGCCGCCCACGCGCGCAGCAAGGTGCGCTGCCAGGGACCCGCCATCGACGCCTCCGCCGCGCGCGCGACCACGTCGGACGGCGCCGAGACGAGCTGCGCCACCGCCGCCTCCGCGGCAGGGTCGTCCGAGGCACGGGCGGCACGCAGGACCTCGAGCGCCGCGTCCTGCAGGTCCTCGTCGCGCACGGCGGCGACGGCGCGGCCCGCGACGGAAAGGTTCGCCACGTCGCCGTCGCGCACGAGCGGCACCCAGCCACGCGCGCGGCAAGCCCCGTAGTCCTGCACCACGAGCACCCATGCAGGGGGGTCCGCGCGCAAGGCCCGCTCCCAGCCCACGCCACGCGCCACGGCGGCACGCATCTCGTCGCGCGCAGGCTGGAGGCACGACACCGCCCACGCCGGAAGCGCCTCCGGAAACTCCGGCGCGGGCGGGGCGGCACCACCGGTCACCTGCTCCTGCGCTCCGCCCTCGCGCCAGGACCAGGCGTGCGTCACCGCGCCGTAGGTCTCCCGGCCCTCACGGTACGCGCCGGTCTCGAGCGTCTCGCGGTCCAGCGCCTCCCGAACCTCGCGGATCTCCGCCAATCCCTCCAGCCGGGAGACCCACGCGCGACCGGACGGCGGCTTCACGCGCCAGCTCTCCCCGTCGCCGTCCAGCCGGACGAAGCCCCAGGCGTCGAGCAGCGACCCGAGGGCCTCGAACGTGGTGGACTGCGCATCGAACGCCACGTCCAGGTGCACGGACGTCTCGAGATCCTGCGGATCGGCCAGCCGCGCCACGCCGGGCGGCGTCACGACCTCCGTCACGCCGAGCACGGGCTCGGGCGGCAACGCCACGGACGGCACGGCGACGGCCGCGGTCTCGTTCGACCGGAAGCAGCCGAGCGCGAGGAGGAACCACATCGAGGGACCCGCTAACGCGACCGGGCCGTCGACGCCGCGAGCCAGGCCGGTGCCTCGACGGGCTGGCCTGCCGCGACCGACGCGCCGGTGCGCAGGTCCGTTCCACCCGCGCCGGCGACCGCACGGCCTTGCCACAGCAGGACGGAACCGTCGCGGAGCCGGGTGCGACCCTCGCCGTCGGACACGGCACCCAGGGCGTCGTGCGACGCGAGGACACCGGCCAGCGCGCGAAACACCCGTGCCGCAGGCTTGGCGACGGGCTCCGCGCCGTCGGCGACCCGCGCGAAGAGGCTGTGGTCGGCCATGCCGGGGCCACGTACCCGTCCCGCTCGCGCCGGGGGGTCGACGAGGGTGTGCCAGAGCAGGACTTCCGCGCCGGCCTCGGCCGCGCGCGCCACCCGCGCCACCAGCACCCGGGCATGCCAATCCGGGTCACGCGTCGACGCCACGCTCGTCTCGGTCACCCAGAGCGGCAACCCCCACGCCCGCATGCGCGCCAGCGACCGTGACAGCGTCGCGCCGTCATCCTCGACGTAGTCGTGCAGGGTCAGCACGTCGAGCGCCTCGCGGGCGCCCGGCACGGCGAGGACATCCCGCAGGTAGGCCTCGCCCTCGGCGGTGTGCGGCCGGTAGAGACCCGGCCCCAACACCCGCGCAACATCGGACGCCGCGTGGATGCCCTCCGCGCTCGCGCGCAGCACCGCGGCGTACTCGGAAGGCGGGCAGAACGTTCCCGGCGGGACCTCCCGCACGGCGTCGCGCGGCGGTCGCGTGAACTTGAGGTCGGGCTCGTTGTCGACCTCCCAGTAGCGCACCGGCCGGAGCAGGCCCGGCATGTCGTCGACACCGTCTCCGTCGTAGCGCTCCACCACGCGGCGGACCCAGTCGGTGTAGGCGTCGAGATCCGCCGGCAGGTAGCGCACGGTCGCGTTCGCCGTACGATTTCCGGGCCATGGGCTCACCATGCCGATGGCCTCGAGCTTCGCACCCTGCACCGCGCGGACCCACGCGTCCGTCTCGGCCTGCGTGCGCGGCGACCATTCCGCACGGGACATGCGCGGGAAGGCCCCCGTGTGCCCTCGCACCAGCGTGGCGCCGACGGATGCGGCCCGCGCGGCGTCGTCCCCCAACGCACGCGCGAGCGCTTCGGGGCCCAGGGCGTCCACCCGTCGGCGCGGCACGCTCACCGCCTCGTTGAGGCCGAGCTGGAAGCGCACGGGCGCGGCGGCAGACTTCGGTGCCGGGGCACCCCCCGCGGTCGCCGGCGCGGCTCCGACGCCCATCCCCAGCACGAACAGCGTGATCAGCGCGGTGCCGGCCCCTCGTGCCGCACAGCGGGCGGCGCGCGTCACTTCACGACGCGCAGGAACGGACCGCCTCCCGGACGTGGCGGATCCGGCTCGGGCGGCGCGGGCGTCTCCGGACCCGACGTCGGGGGCGCCACGCGGAGCGGCTCCTCGGGAAGCAGGAACCGGACCTCACGGAACGCCGTCCACGGGAAGGTGCAGGTGTACAGCGCGTCGAAGGAAAGCACGATCTCGAGGGTGTCATCGCGGTACCGCGGCCGGTTGTGCGCGTGGTAGCGCGCCTCCAGCTTGATCGGCAGCGTGTCGGGGAACCGCTGCAGCACGGCCGGCGGCACGTTGCTGCCCGCCAACTGCCGCACGTCGAGCAGCACGAACAGGTCGATCCCCAGCGCAAACCCGAGCTGAAGCACCTGCCGGGGGAGGTTCCCGAGCGCGTCCGGCGCTTCGGCGAGGCCCGCCATGGGCGGGGTCTGGAGCGGCACCACGCCACCCGGCCGCTCCGCGCCGGTCGTGCCGGTGGAGGAGACGACCAGCCGCGGCCCCGCGGGACGCTCCGCCGAAGCATCGCGTGCGGGCGACGTCACCCCCGCCATCCCAAGCTCGTCGGGCCCCACGTCGAGGGCCTGCGTGAGGAGGAGAAACTCGTCGACGTCCATCGGCACGGAGCCGGACAGGACCTGCTTCACGCGCGCGCGCTCCAGACCGGTGCGCTCGGCGAGCTGCGCCGTCGTCAGCCCCCGCTTCCGCACCCACGTGCGCAGCATGTCCACGATGACGTCCGAGGGTCGTCCCACCGCATCCCCATAACGCCGCGCCCCCCGGAGAGACAACGCCCGTGGCGCCCGCGCGCCCCCGCGATAAGACGGAACATCGGAGGATCCCATGGCCGCGACCTACCTGGATTGGCTCACGGACGCGTTCGAGGAGGCCCAGGTGCCGTACACGCCCGAGACGGCGCCGCACCTCGACGCAATCGTGCGCGGGCTGGTCGGCGGAGAGTCGCTGTCCGAGGAAGAGGTCTACCGGCGCGTGCGCGAGCGGTGGCTGCGGCACGGCCCCCCCGGTCGGCAGCTGTTCGCGGCGTTCCTCCGCGACGACGCGTTCAGCCGCCGGGACTCTCCGATGCGCCCGACGGAGGGCGGCGCGTACTACACGAACGCCTACGTCCCGCAGACCACGCCGCCCGACCCGCGCAGCTGAGCCCCCCGCGCGGACCGGGGCGGCGCGGACGGTTCAGCCCAGCTCCATCATCCGCGTGAGCGGAACGAGCGCGCGCTGGCGCAGGTCCTCGTCCATCTCGAGGCGCGGCTGGAGGTCGCGCAGCGCCAGGTACATCTTCTCCAGCGTGTTCAGGCGCATGAACGGGCACTCGTTGCACGCGCAGTTCTCTTCCATGCCGGGGAGCGGCAGCAGCACCTTCCCGGGCGCGGCCTTGTGCATCTGGTGCAGGATGCCGGGCTCGGTCGCGACGATGAAGGCCGGCGCCTCGGTGCGGACGACGTAGTCCAGCAGCATGGACGTGCTGCCCACGAAGTCCGCCATCTCCAGCAGGGTCGGCTCGCACTCGGGGTGCGCGACGACGTGCGCGCCCGGATGCTGCGACCGCAGCATGACGAGCTTGCGCTCGCTGAAGGTCTCGTGGACGATGCAGGTGCTCTGCCACAGCAGCATGTCCCGACCCGTACGGCGCTGCAGCCACGCGCCCAGGTTGCGGTCCGGCGCGAACAGGATCTTCCGATCCGTCGGGATGCTCCGGATCACGCGCTCGGCGTTGCTGCTCGTGCAGATCACGTCGCTCTCCGCCTTCACCTCGGCGGAGCAGTTGATGTAGCTCACCACGACGTGGTCGGGGTGGCGCGCCTTGAGCGCCCGCAGCGCCGGCGCGGTACAGCCGCTCGCCAGGCTGCACCCGGCCTTCATGTCCGGGACGAGCACGATGCGGCCGGGGTTGAGGATCTTCGCCGTCTCGGCCATGAAGTGCACGCCGCAGAACAGGATCACGTCGGCGTCGGTGCGCTGCGCGGCCTTCGCGAGTTGCAGGGAGTCCCCGATGTGGTCGGCCACGTCCTGGATGTCGGGGTCCTGGTAGTAGTGTGCCAGGATGACGGCGTTGCGCGTCCGTCGGAGCGCGTCGATGGCACCGAGGAGATCGTGCGGAAGGGCTTCCATGGCGGGTCGCTAACGCGCCCCGGTCCGCCGCGGCGGTATCTTGCCCGTGCGTTCCCTCGGCGGGGGGCCGGCCCCCCGCAACGCCCCCCGCGGCGCGTCCTCGTCGACCAGCGTGCGCCAACGGAGGCCCTCCCGCGCCGCGAACCACCACGCGAGCGCCGTGACCGGTACGAACGACACCGCCCAGAACAGGATCGCGAAGGCCTCGGCCGGACCGGGCGACTGGCCCCACAGCACCAGCGTGCGCTCGATCGCCACGTGGAACACCCCGAAGAAACCGGGGGCCTGCGGCAGCGCCACGGTCAGCGCCACCGCCACGGTCGTGAAGCACGCCGCGGCGAACGGGAGGTCCATGTCGAAGGCGCGGAACAGCAGGAAGATGCTGAGGGCGCCGTTGAACCAGTGGGCGATCGACGCCAGCGCCGCCGCCGCCAGCGCGCGGCGATCGCGGGTGAAGGCCAACCCCGCGAGCAACGCATCGAGCACCGCCATCCACCGGACGCCCCACGCCGCCGGGAGGCTGTCCGCCAGGCGGCGCGCGAACCGACGGGCCGGGTCCTCCCGGTGCGCCAGCATCACGCAGCCCAGCAGCGCCAGCACGCCCGCCATCCCGATGACGGAGCCGTAGAGCTGGAGGTTCGCCGCGAGCTCTCCCCCCTCCGGCAACGCCGTGGGGAGCGTGCCGGACATCACCAGGAACACGCACACCAGCCCGAACACGTCCAACAGTCGCTCCGCGACGGCGACCGTGACGAGCGGAACCCACGACACGCCGGTCTCCCGCTGCCCCAGCAACGGCCGCGCGACGTCGCCGGCACGGAACGGCAGCACGACGTTGAGGCCCATGCCCACCACCGTCGCCACGAACAGCCGCCCGAAGCGGGCCTGCGGCGCCAGGGGCGAGAGGAGCACCTTCCACCGCCACGCGCGCAGCAGGAACTCGGTGAACAGCACGCCGGCCGCGGCGAGCGCCCAGAGCGGCTCGACCTCGATGAGCGCCCGGCCGATGGATTCCCATTGCGCGCCCAGGACGAACCACGCCGTGAAGGCGGCGGTGACGGCCAGGCCCAGCAGCAGTCTCAGCACACGGGCTCGCACGTGCGGAGACTACCACACCTGCGCTCGCGTCGACCAGCCGTCCGCCCGTGGCGGGTCGGCGCGCGCTGCGCTAGGTCGCGTCCGCGCTCGGAGAGCCAAGGTGCAGCACGACGTCGTCGGTCTCGGGAACGCCATCATGGATGCGCTGGTGCGCATCGAGGACGACTCCATCCTCACGGAGCTGGGACTCGTCCGCGGACAGATGCATCCGGTCGACGACGCCCGTTGGCGCGAGGTGTTCCGGCGCGTGGAGCCGCTCGGCGCGGAGACCGCCTCCGGCGGGTCCTGCGCGAACACCATCAGCACGATGGCGCTCCTCGGCGCCCGGGTCCTCTATTGCGGGCAGATCGGCGCGGACCCGTTCGGCGAGGCCTACGCGCGCAGCATGCACGCCACCTGCGGCACGCACGCGCTGGTGCGCTCCGACGTGCACGCGACCGGCAAGTGCCTGAGCCTCATCTCCACCCGGGACGGGGAGCGCACGATGCTCACCGACCTCGGCGCGGCGGTGCACCTCGAGGATTTCGGCGGCTTCGGCGGCGAGATCGCGCGCGCGCGGCTCCTGCACCTCACCGGCTACCTGTTCCTGGACGGACCCATCCGTTCGGTGGCCCACGAGGCGGTGCGTGCCGCCCGCGACGCAGGCGTGCCGATCTCGCTGGACGTGGCGGATCCGTTCGTCGCGCGCACGAAGACCGAGGACATGCGCCGCCTGCTCAAGGAGGTCGTCACGGTCGGCTTCCTGAACCGTGAGGAGGCGGAGGCCGTCACGGGACGTCCCGCCCATGAGGCGGTCGAGGAGATCGGCGACTGGTGCCGCGTCGCGGTGGTCAAGCTCGGTGCCGAGGGATCCCTCGTGCGGGCGGGGGGTCGTACCCACGCGATCCCGGTGGTTCGAGTCCCCGTGGCCGACACCACCGGAGCCGGGGACGCGTACGCGGGCGGCTACCTCTACGGCTGGCTGCACGGCTGGGACCCCGACCGCTGCGGCCAGCTGGCGGCACGGGTCGCGGCGCTCACCGTGCGACAGGTCGGGGCGGTGTGTCGTGATCGCGCGGCCATCACCGACGCGCTGCGGGCCGTCCGCGGAGACCACGCGACGCCCGCATGAGCCTGCCGGCCGAGGTCGCAGCCGCCGCCCGCCGTCGCACGTGCGTGCTCGTGCTCGGACCCTCATGGCCCGCATCGACCGACGCCGCGGACGCACGCCTGCGCGCCACGGGCCTTGCGGCGTGGTGCGCCCACCCGGACGAATCGACACCGTGGCCGCGCCTCTCCGACCATGGCCCCGACGACGCGGCCCTGCGCGAGGCCCTGCGTGGGCGCACGGTGGTGTACGCGGGCTTCCGTCCCGAGCAGGAGCCGTTCCCCAGCGTGCACGCGCGCCTCGTCCGCGCGTGGGGCGGTCCCCTTCCCCGCGCCCACCTCGCGGTCAGCGGCGCCCCTCCCGGCGACGCGACGTGGCAGAAGTGGGTATGGAGGGGTGTGCTTCCCTTTCTCATCGAACCCGACACGCTGCTTCGCGCGCTCGAGGAGGCCCTCGCATGAGCCGCACCGTACGCATCGCCCTGGGAACCCGCACCGCCTGGGCGCTCGAGGACGCCGGCGTCTACGTGCTCCTGGGCGATGCCCCGTGGAGCGGAGGGGTCCCGGACGGCGAGCGCGTCGACGCCGCCGACCCCGACGTGCGCCTGCTCGCTCCCGTGGCACCCTCCAAGGTCGTGGGCATCGGCTCGAACTACCGCGACCACGCCGCGGAGATGGGACGCCCCGTCCCCACGCAGCCGAAGATCTTCCTCAAGGCGCCCTCCGCGATCGTGGGCCCGGGCGCCTTCATCGAACTGCCGCCCGGCACCACGCAGGTGGATCACGAGGCGGAGCTGGGCGTCGTGATCGGGCGTCGCGCGACCCGCGTGAAGGCGGACGAGGCCCTCGCGCACGTGTACGGCTACACGGTCGTCAACGACGTGACGGCCCGTGACTTCCAGCGGGCGGACGGCGTGTTCGCACGCGCCAAGGGCTTCGACACCTTCTGCCCGGTCGGCCCCGCCGTGGTGCGTGGCCTCGACCCCGGGTCGCTGGCGGTCCGCGCCGAGGTCGACGGCGTTCGCCGACAGGACGGCAACACGCGGGACATGGTGTTCTCCGTCGCAGAGCTCGTGCACTACGTGAGCCACGTGATGACCCTGGAGCCGGGGGACCTCATCGCGACCGGCACCCCCGCGGGCGTCGGTCCGCTCGCGGCGGGGATGCGCGTGACGGTCTCGGTCGAGGGCATCGGAGCGCTCTCCAACCCGGTCCGCGATCGCGACGACCGATGAACCCGGCGCTCGCCCACGCGCTCCAGCTGACCGCCGCGTGCCTCGCCACGGCGGCCCTGCTGCACGCGCGGACCCTCTGGCCGGCGGCCGTGGCCGCCACGATCGCCGTGGGCCTGGTCGTCCGCAGCGAAGCGCTCGATCCTGCGTGGGTCACGGAGGTGGTGCTGCACGATCTCCCTTGGCCCGCCCTCGGCGTCCTCGCCCTGTGGTGGACGGTGGCCCGCCTCGGCGTGGTACGCGTGCGCGGGTCCGGGAGCGCCGCGCTCGTCGGCGCGACTCTCGGCGACGAGGCCGTGGCCCACGGACTGCCGAGCCAGCCCGCCGACGCACGCGACCGCGCACGGGCGGTGCTGGCCTCGTCCGGCGCCTCGCTCGTGGGGCCGCTGGGCGGCGGGGCGACCCTCGGCCTGGGCCACGGCGGCTTGGCCGCGGTAGGCCTCGGGCTGGCCATGGCGGCCGTCGCCGCCGGCCCCGGGATCCTGCGGGACCGGCCGCGGCTCGTGCGACCCGAGGCCTCCGTGGTGTGGCGCGCGGTGGCGGACGCCGCGACGCGCACGCTCCTCGTGGCCGTGGCGTGCGGGTGTTTCGTCGTGGGCGGCGCGGCGGCGGCAGCGGCGGACGTGCTCACCCGGCTGGAGCTGCTCGAGCCGGGGCGCCATGCGTGGCAGGTGGGGCTCGCCGGCCTGACCGCCGGTGTCGTCGGTCAGGAGGCTGCGGTGGCCATGCTCGCGGCGCGCGCGTTCGAGCGGGCGTCCGACGCCACCCAACCGGGCCACCTCGCGGTGTTCCGTGCCGCGCTCGCGGTGGGCGGCGGACTGCCCGCGCTGCTCGCGACGCGGAGCGCGCTGCGCATCGGCCTGCCGGCATGGGCGGCACAGGTCGCCCTCCTGTTCGGCTGGATTGCCTGGAGTCTCCGATGAAGCGCGCGCTCCTCCTGTTCGTGGCCCTCGGCCTCGGTTCGGTCGCCTATGCACGGCGCCCCGCCACGCGCGGTGCCGTCGCCGCCGACCACCGCCTGGCGAGCGAGGCCGGTGCCGCCATCCTGCGGGCCGGCGGCAACGCGGTGGACGCCGCCGTCGCGGCGACGCTCGCCCAGGGGGTCGTCCAACCCAGCGGGTCGGGCCTCGGCGGCGGGGGCTTCGCGATCGTCGCCGGGCCCAAGGGGATCGCCGCGGCCCTCGACTTCCGGGAGACCGCGCCCAGCGCGGCCACGCGGGACATGTTCGCCGGCGGGGCGAGCAGCCAGGAGGGAGGGCTGGCCGTGGCGACCCCCTCCGAGGCGTTCGGTCTCGTCGAAATGCACAGCCGGTGGGGCCGCCTGAAGCTCGCGGACGTCGCCGCCCCCGCCATCCGCCTCGCCGAGGAGGGATTCGGGACGGGACCCCACCTCGCGGCCGCGCTGCTGAAGGCGCCCGACATGCAGACGCTCCTCGGGCCCGACAACCGACGCCCCGCGCTGGCCGGCGCGATTCGCGCGCTGGTCGACACGCGCGGCGCGGCCTTCCGGAACGGATGGGTCGCCGCCGACATCGTGTCCAGCGTGCGCGCCGCCGGCGGCATCCTCCAGCCGGAGGACCTGCGGGACTACCGGGTCGAGGAGCGCCCCGTGCTGCGGGGCGCGCTCGGGGGGCGGACCGTCCTCGCCATGCCTCCGCCGAGCGGTGGCGGGATCGGCGTGCTGCAGATCCTCATGGCATCGGGCGGCGGCACGACCCACTGCCAGGTGGAGGCCGCGAAGCACGCGATGGCGGAGCGCGCGGCCTACGGCGGCGACCCCGCGTCGACCACCGCATTCCCGCAGCCCTCGGAGCGGACGTCGTGGGTGCGCGTCGATGCGATCCGTCAGGATTGCGGACCACGCACCCACCCGCCCGAGCACTACGGACCGCCCGGGGCCTTCCAGGACGCAGGCACCATGCACGTGAGCGTGATGGATGCCGACGGCTGGGCCGTGGCCCTCACGAGCACGGTCAACACCGCCTTCGGAAGCCGTGTCATCGCCACGCGGAGCGGAATCGTGCTGAACAACGAGATGGACGACTTCACGACCCGACCCGGCAAGGCCAACGCCTTCGGGCTGATCCAGGGCGCGGGGAACGCCGTGGTGGCGGGACGACGCCCGTTGTCGAGCATGAGCCCGACGGTGGTGCTCGGTGCCGACGGCACGCCCGAATTGGCGGCGGGCGCCAGCGGCGGACCGATGATCCTGACGGCGACGGCGCAGGTGCTGGAGGCGATGCTGGAGCGCGGCGCGGAGGCGCAGGCCGCTGTGTCCGCGCCACGGTGGCACCACCAATGGATTCCCGACACCGTGCTCCTGGAGGCGGGGCATCCGGCACGGGCGGAGCTGGCGGCGGCCGGCCACGCCATCGCGGAGACCACGTTCACGAGCGCCGTGCAGGTCGTGCGACGCAGGCCCGACGGCACGTTCGACGCCGCGAGCGACCCGCGCAAGCACGGCGAGCACGCCGTGGTGGAGCGGTAGCGCTCAGCCTTCCAGCGTCGGTTCCCCCGGCTGCCAGTTGCAGGGACAGAGCGCGCCCGTCTGGAGGGCGTCGAGCACGCGCAGCACCTCGGGAACGCTCCGGCCCACCTCCAGGTCGTGCACGCACGCCCACCGGATGATGCCGGCCGGGTCCACGAGGAAGGTGGCGCGCAGGGCGACGCCCTCCTCGCGGTGAAGGATGCCGAGCGCGCCGCACAGCTCGCGCCGTGGGTCGGCCACCATCGGAAACGGGACGTCGTGCAGGTCCGGGTGGAAGGTGCGCCACGCGAGATGCACGTGGTGCGTGTCGGTGCTCACGCCGAAGAGGACCGCGTCACGGTCCGCGAAATCCCCGGCGCGCCGACCGAACTCCGCGAGCTCCGTGGGGCACACGAAGCTGAAGTCCATCGGCCAGCTGAACCAGACCTTCCATCGACCGGGATGGTCCGCGTCGGTGACCCGCGTGAAGGCGCGTACCCGGTCGAGGCTCACCACCGCGCGGAGCGAATAGGACGGGAAGCGGTCGCCCACGGTCAGCATGCCCGCAAGCGTGCCCACGCTCCCGGCGCCGGCAAGGCCCGGGGGGCGTTGCGGGGGGTGGAACCCCCCGCCCCAAAAAGGAATCAGCGTACCGTGAAGGTGGCGGTCGGCGTGGTCTGGGTGCCCGCCGCCGTGATGCGGGTGGTCATCCCCACGCGGCCCACCTTGCCCTTCTTGCCCATGCCGAACCCGACGGACCACTCGAACTCGTCCCCGAGCGGAAGGCCCTCGGCGTGGCGCGCGGGATCGGCGAGGAACGCAGGCGCCACCCCGGCATACAGGAAGATGCGACGCGGCGCGCCCTGCGGCCGGAGCGGCCCGAGCACGAGGTCCACGGGAAGCCGGACGCCGGTGCTCGGCGCGAGGATCTCGGTGCCGTCGGGCAGCGACTGCCGGTCCATGAAGCCCTCGACGCCCAACGACAGTCCCCAGCGCTTCCGCCGGACCCCGAGCCGGGTGCCGACGTGGGCCTCCCAGCCGCGCACGTCACCGCCCGCGAGCGTGCTCCCGCCGACGTAGGCGTCGCCCTGCCAGCGGCCGCGCCAGTAGGCCACGCCGGCATCGGCGCCGCCCACCACGGACGAGCCGTCCTCGGAGATCTGCACGCCCCCGCCCGGCATGACGTAGGGCTGGTACTGCCAGCCGAAGGCGCTGGCCTTGCGACCCTTGCGCTTCTTTCCCTTCTTCTTTTTCTTCTTCGCCTTCCCGTCGTCGTCCGCGCCCTCCGCCGGCGAGTCCGGCGAGGTGTCGGGCCGGTCGTCGGAATCCTCAGACGCGGGGCCGCCGCCGCCCCGGATGCCGTCGGGGCCGTCCAGAAGAGGAGAGGCCGACGCGAGCCCCGCGGCGAGCAGGCCCAGGAACGCGAGGGTCACCGGATCACGCCCGACTGTCGAGGTAACGACCGAGCGAGACGTTCATCTGCTCGAGGTTCGGGCGGACCAGGGCCACGACGAACTTCTCCACCTGCGGCGCCAGCGTGCCGGCGAGGAACCGTGGCACGCCGGGAATGTCCCGCATGTCCAGCTCGAGCTCCCCTGTGAGGGTGACGCGCGTGGCGCTCGGGCCCTCCTCCGCGAGCACCGTGCGGCCGAAACACTTCACGTTGTCCGTGAACACCCGCAGCTTGAGGGTCCACGCGCAGGCGAACGTCTGGCTGTTCCACTCGGCGTGATCGTCCCAACGGAGCATCTCGGGCTTCACGATGCCCTGCGCCGCCTTGGGGATCTCCCCCTTGCCGACCCATTCGTTGTGGATGCGCGTCACGGCGCCTTCCTCGGTGCGGCTGCGCACCACGATCTCCTTCACGTTCGGCATGAACGCCGCCACGTTGGGCATCTCGTCGCGAAACGCCTGGAACACGCGGGCGCGCGGGTGCTGGAGGACGGACGACGCGTGGATCTGCATGGGTGGCTCCTCGTGGACCGTCCCGTGATAACCGGCCCCACCCGAGGTGACCCGTGGGAGAACGCCGCAGCCGGCGCCGTGAACGACTCGCAGAGGAGGAGGCCGCGCGCCTGGGCATGATCCTGCCGACGGGCGACGACCGGAAGCAGGCGCTCGGTCAGCGCGCGGGAGACGCGCGGCGCAGCGGCGACGCGGAGCTCTCGCGCCGCCTCGAGGCGGCCATGCGCCACCGCGAGCGACCCGCGCGGGCGACGCACGGCTTTCACACCTACCCGGCCGGACTGCACCCCGACACCGCCCGTGACCTGCTCGAGCTCGGAGACGGGCCCGTGCTGGACCCGTTCTGCGGGGGCGGGACGGTGCTCGTGGAGTCCGTGCTGGCGGGACGCGAGGCCCTGGGGCTCGACATCTCGCCGATTGCCTGTCTCGTCGCCCGTACGCGCACCGCGCGCACCGACGAGGCCGCACGCACGGCACTCCGCGGGCTCGCGCGGCGGGCGGCGGAGGCGGCGCTTCATGCCCCCCCCCTCGACGGGCAGGACCCGCGCGTGCCCGTCGGCATCGGCGACTGGTACGACCCCCACGCCCTCGGGGAGCTGGTGGTGCTGCGCGACGCCATCGGGAACGACGACCTGGCCCGCGCCGTGTTCAGCGCCATCGTCGTGAAGGCGAGCCGCCGCGAGAGCGACACGTCCAACGTGCGCACCGAGGGCACGCGGCCGGCGGGGACGACCGCGACCCTGTTCCACCGCAAGGCGCGCGAGCTCGCGCGGATGTTCGAATCGCTGGAGGAGGCTGCGCCTGCGGGCGTTCGCGCGCGCGTGCACCGCGAGGACGCGCGTCATTTCCGGACGCGCGAGCCGTTCGGCATGGCGCTCACCTCCCCGCCCTATCCGGGAGTGTACGACTACGTTCCGATGCAGCAGCTGCGCCTGGCATGGATGGGGGCCGACGTGGACACGGCCCTCCGCGCCGAGCTGGGACCGCGACGCGCCTTCCGCGCGGACCGCAAGCGCGCCCTGGCCGCCTGGCGCGAGGACACGCGCCGGTGGGTGCGCGCCGTCGCACGGGCGCTCCGGGATGACGGTCGACTGTGCGTCGTGATCGGTGACGGAAACGTCATGGAACGTCCCGTGGACAGCCTCGGCCCGCTCGACGAGGCCGCCAGCGCGGCCGGCATGGCCCGCATCGCCTGCGCCAGCGTGGAGCGTTGGGACGCGGGCGTCCGCGCGGTGCGCATGGAGCACGCGGTGCTCTACGAGCGCCGTGGGGCGGTGCCGGGGGTCGAGGGGTAGCTGGAGGAGGCCCCGAACGCGGTCCTGCGCCCGGCAAGCGACATGTTAGCCACGCACCATGAAGTTGGGTGATGCACTCCGCAGTCTCGGCCTCGACGCGCTCCAAGGGCGTTTCGAAGCCGAGGGTGTCGATCTTGCGGACGTTCCCGGCCTGTCCAACGAAGACCTATCGACACTCGGTGTGACGCGCATCGGAGACCGGGCGAGGCTGAGGGAACTTGCGAAGACGGCGCTGGCGACGCCGGTCACGGAGCTTCCGCGCGTGCCGCGCATGTCGCCCCACGGCGCACCAACGCCGGCGCCCGGGCTGACCGTGCGGACGCCGCTACCCGCCACGATGGGACCGACCATCGTCGCTCCAGGCATGCTCGCCGGGGCAGTCGATGCCGATGACGTCGGCACCTTCCCTGAGCGCGTGGGAAGTTACCGCATCCTCGGGTTTCTGGGCGCGGGCAACATGGGACTGGTCCTGCGCGCACGACACGTTGAGGAGGGCTGGGCGCGTCGTCAGGGCGGCGACGTCGCGCTGAAGCTCGTCCACACGCACCTTGCGGCGGACCCCGCGTTCCGGGAGCGGTTCTTCGCCGAGGCGGGGCTTGGTCGCCGCGTCAAGCACCCCTCCCTCGTGACGACCCACGAAGTCGTCACCGAGGGGGCTTGGCTCGGCATGGTGATGTCCCTCGTACAGGGAGTCAGCCTGTCGGCGTACGTGCGCCCCGGCGGTTTGCCGCTCGGAGAGGCGTGCGCCCTCCTGGCACCGCTGGCGTCGGCGCTGGATCATCTCGACGCCCTGCACATCATCCACCGCGACGTCAAGCCCGGTAACGTCATCGTGCAACCGGACGGCACACCCGTGCTTCTGGATCTCGGCATCGCCAAGGACACGCAATCGGCCGACGGGATGACGCGGACGACGCTCGCGGTCGGCACCAGCGCCTGGATGGCCCCGGAGCAGGCGGACGCGTCGAAGGTCGACGGCGCCGCCGATCGCTACGCCCTCGGTCTCGTCGCCTTCGCACTGCTCACGGGACACCTGCCGTGGCCCGACGACACGAGCGAGGCGCGCATCCTTGCGATGAAACTCCACGGAGGGCTGATCCCGCTGGCACGGGCCAAACCCGGGCTGCCATCGGCGGTGTGCGGGGCGGTGGACAGGATGCTGAACCTCGTTCCGACCGCGCGGTACGGCACTGCGACGTCGTTCGTCGACGATCTACGAAGCGCGCCCGGTCCTGACGAGGTGGCGCTCCGGACGGATGACGTCCCCGACGACGCATCGCAGGCGCAGTCGGCCGGTGATGAGTTCGACTGGGATGCCCCTGCCCAGCCGGCACCGTTCGCCGCTCGCTCCTGGCCCGTGCTCCCTGTGGTTGTGGCTGCAGCCCTCGCGGTGCTGGGCGCCGCCGGATGGCGCGTGTTGCGGGCTCCAGACGTGGTTACCCAAGCCGCAGGTGTCGTCGCACCTGAAACGCCCGTTTCCGCAGCAACGCCTGTTTCTCCAGCACCGCCGGACCCGTCGCAAGGTACGTCGCCTCCGCCCGCGGCATCGCCACTGTCGGCGGCCCACCCCGGCCCGGTGACGACGGCGACGAATCCCGTGCCTGCGCCGCTCCCGCCCGCAAACGTGTCCGCCGCCGCAGCGAGTGTATCCGAGGTCGAGCCGCCTCCCCCGGCAGGCATCCCGGCGACGCGCCCCCTCGACACACCCCCTCTCGCCAACACCCTGTCCATTGCGGCCGTCGACACGGTCATTCGGTCACATGCTGGCATACGCGCCTGCTTCACGGCATACGTCGGGACGACGGGCCGCCTTCCCGACGGAGAGAAGGTGCGCATGATCGTGGAGCCGTCCGGCGTCGTCGCTGCCGCGATCGCCTACGGCACGGAGCAGTCCGCCCGTGCCGCGGAGGGGTCCGCGGAAGCTGCCGGCTTCGCCCTGTCCGACTGCCTGAACAAGGCCCTACTCGCGACGAGGTTCCCGCCGTTTCGCGGGGACCCGCCGGGCACGCCGGCACGGTTCGTGTACCCGTTCGTCCTACGCTGAACAGGGGCCGCTCGCCTCCCGCAGGAGGCACCGCGTCACGCCTTGCGTCGACGTGGGCGACGCGCGAGGAGCAAGGCCCCGAGGGCCGTGGCCGCGAGCCATGGCCGCGGCGTCACGGTCGCGCTCGCGCAGCCGAACGGGAGCCACGTGGAGCCCTTTCCGCCATCGAACACGAGCGCGTCCCCGCCACCCGTCTCCGCGGACGGGGTGAAGGACCACCCCCACGGGAAGGTCTCGCCGGGCGCGGATGCCGACGGCACCGCCGCGGCGACCAACCAGTACTCCCCTGCCGGCACCTGGGCCGTCACCGTCCCGGGTGCCTCCGACAGCGTGCTCCAGGCGCCGTCGGGGCGCACCAGGAGCAGGCGCCACCCCGCGAGAGACCCTGCCGACCCGGCCTGACCGAGTGTCACCGCCAGGTCGTGGCCCTGGGCCGGTGCCCGCACGTGGACCACGTTGTACCCCCACCGCTGCGGCGGCTCGTGCGACTCGACGAGCTCGGCGGTCCCTTGCTCCGGGACGTCCGCAACCTCGGTCCACCCGCCGTAGGGTTCGCGCAGCGTGGTGAGCTGGCTCCGGTACGCCTCCCCGTCGAGGTAGTCCCATGTCGCGTTGGTCGCGGCGAACTCCCCGAACGCCGTGGACAGGTCCAGGCCGCGCTCCGCCAACTCCGCGGCGATCGATTCCATCGGGGTGGCACCCCGCGGGGCCGTCCAGGTCGAGACCACGAGCGCCGGATCGGCCGCGAGCTCGCTGAGGTAGCGAGGAAAGATGAACGCGCCGTACTGGTGGTACTCGGCGAGGGCGCCCGTGTCGGGGTAATCGAAGAACTCCACCGACAACTCGGGCAGGTAGGCGTAGCCGAACAGGAACTGCGCGTAGCCGACGTCGCCCGTGTTCACCTCGCCGTTCGCCCATTCGGCGGTGGCCTCCCAGTACCAGGCCCCGGCGCCCTCGTAGGCGTAGGGCCGCACCTCGTCCTGCACGGCGTGGTAGAACTCGTGCGCCGCCGTGCCGCGGTACCACGGCCCGTCCGAGAGCACCTCCCTCGACAGGACGATGAACGGGTACCCCTCCCCGTCCCGGGTGTAATAGCCCGCGGTGCCGCTGGCGGACGGGGCATTCCCGCCCGTGTCCCCGATGTACACGTTGAACAGGAACGCCTCGGTCCCGTCCGGCGCGGCGTGGCCCATCTCCTCGATCTGCACGGTCCATGCGCGCTCGAACGCCGCCAGCATGCCGTCGACCGTCGTGGCGTCGAGCGGCGCGTCGGGGCCCCACCGCGCGATGAAGTGCGCGCTGCGGCGGGCGTTGGCCGTGACGCCGAACGCATCGCGCTCCCCGAGCGCGTCCAGCGCCAGCGGCGGGAGGGGCGGGGGGCGTCGCGCGCCGTCGAGCGCCGGTGCCACGCGCGGAAATCCGCACGCCGTCGGAGGGGGAGACGCAGGCGACGCGGCCACGGCGGGCGACGTCCCGAGGGCAAGGGAGACGAGGAGCAGGTTCATCGTGGCAGTGTAGCCGATGCGCGGGCCACCCGGAGCGCGTAGGATGGGGCGATGCGCTCCCCCGACACCGTCGCCGCCCCGCCGCCCGTCGCGTTGCCCGGCGCTCGCTACGCCGTCATCGTGCTCACGGCCATGAACCTGCTCAACTACCTCGACCGTTACGTGCCGAGCGCGGTGAAGGGCATGTTCCAGGCCGACCTCGGCCTGACGGACGCGCAGACGAGCTACCCGCTCACCGCGTTCGTGGTCGTCTACATGCTGACGAGCCCGGTGTTCGGGGCGCTCGCGGATCGCTGGCCCCGACGTTTCCTCATCGCCGGCGGCGTGGCGCTGTGGTCGCTCGCCACGGCCGGCGCGGCCCTCGCCACGGGCTTCTGGACGTTCCTGCTGGCCCGGGCGCTGGTCGGAGTGGGCGAGGCCGCCTACGCCACGCTCGCGCCCGGGGTCCTGAGCGACGTCCACGCGCCGGAGGCCCGCAACCGCGTCCTCACCCTGTTCTACGTGGCCATCCCGGTGGGTGCCGCCCTCGGCTTCGGCGTGGGCGGGGTTCTGGGGAAGGCCCTCGGCTGGCGGGCGGCGTTCCTGGCGTGCGGGCTTCCGGGGCTGCTGGCGGCGTTGCTCGCGCTGCGCATCCGGGACCCGCGCGAGAACGCTGCGGCGGGGGAGGCGTTGCGGAGGGGGGCGCACCCCCCTCCGCCCCAGGAAGGATCGGCGGAACCGCCGGGGTGGCCTCACGCGCTGCGCGTGCTGCGGGCAAACCGCACCTACGTCGTCGCGGTGGCCGGGTACACGCTCGTGACCTTCGCCTCCGGGGGGATGGCGGACTGGCTCCCGACGTGGCTGGCGCGCGAGCGCGGCATGGACCTGGCGCGGGCCGGCACCCTCGTCGGCGCCGTCACGGTGCTCGGTGGACTCGGAGGGACCGCGACCGGCGGCTGGATCGCCGAGCGCTTGAAGGGTCGCGACGGCGACCCCTACCTGGCCACGAGCGCCTTCACCATGATCCCCGCGGCGCTCCTCGCGGCGGCCGCGCTGCTCGCCCCGGGGACGGTGGCGCCGGTGGTGCTCGTCGGCGCCGCGCAGTTCTTCCTGTGGTGCTACAACGGGCCCATCAACACGTTGATCGCCAACAGCACGGACGCCGATCTCCGCGCGCGCGCCTTCAGCCTCAGCATCCTCTGCATCCATCTCTTCGGCGACGCGATCTCCCCGCCCATCCTCGGCGCGGTGAGCGACGCCACGGGCAACCTCACGCTGGCGCTCGGAATCGTGCCCGTGGCGCTGCTCGCGGGGGCCGGCGTGTGGCTGCGCGGCTGGACCCGCTCCCGGGCGACCTGAGATGCACGCGCTCGTGCGGGCCGCCGCGCTCGGGATGGTGCGCCTCGCCTACCCGGTGCGGAGCGTCCATGGCGACGTGCCGGCCGACGGGCCGTTGATCGTGGTCGCCAACCACCCGAACGGGCTGCTCGATCCGCTGGTGCTGACCGTCGCGCTCGGACGCCCCATGGCGTTCCTCGCGAAGCACACGCTGTTTCACATGCCCGTGCTCGCGCAGGCGCTTCCGGCGTTCCAGGCGATCCCCGTGACGCGGGCCAAGGAGGGAGACACCTCCGCGAACACCGCCATGTTCGCACGCGCGCGCGCGCACCTGGCCGGCGGCGGCTGGCTGGCGCTGTTCCCCGAGGGCGTCAGCCACGACGCGACCCGGTTGCTGCCGCTGCGCACCGGTGCCGCCCGCATCGCGCACGAGGCGCCGCCCGGCACGCGCATCCTGCCCGTCGGCCTCACCTACGCCGACAAGGGACTCTTCCGGTCGCGCGTGAGCGTCCACGTGGGCGAACCGCTGGAGCCGTCCAGCACGGACGACGCGCGCGCCCTGACGGAGCAGATCGCCGCTGCCCTCCGCGCACAGATCCTGGAGGCGGATGACGCCACGCTCTGGCACGGCTTTCGGGCGGCAGCCGCGTGGCTCGCGGAACCCGGCGAGGACCGTTCCTCCGCGGACCGACGCGCACGGGACCTCTCGGCCGCCTGGCGCGCCGCCGCCCCCGACGTGCGGGAGCGACTCGCCGAGGAGGCACGCGCCCTCTCGGCGCGCCTTCGCGCGCTGGGCGTCGAGGATCCGCTGCTCCTGGACGCCGGCGTGCCCGGCCCGGCCGCCGTCCTGCGCGCGGTGACGCCGCTGGTGCTGCTGGCGCCGCTCGCCGTGATCGGCACACTGCTCTGCTGGGTTCCGTACCGCCTGGCGCGCACGGTGGCGGGACGGCTCACCCAGGACGCCGACCAGCTGCTGACGATGAAGCTCGTCGCCGGCAGCGTGCTCCTCGGCGCCTGGTGGCTCCTGCTCGCCGCGGCGGCGGCGTGGACCGCGGGTGCTCCGTACGCCCTCGCGACGCTGCTGCTCGCCCCGGCCAGCGGCCACACGGCACTCCGCTGGGACGAGCGCCGGACGGCGCGCGGAGCCCACGGACGCGCGGCATGGATCCTGCTCACCGCGCGCGGTACGGCCGACGCCGTACGGGTCGCGCGGCGTGACTTCGCCGCCCACGTGGCCGCGGCCCTCGCCGAAGCCGGTCAGTCACCCGCGCCGGACTGCACGGCGTAGAGCCACCACGTCCCGTCGGGATCCCGCACCACCGAGGGCGACGACAGCCCGTCCTCGTCCGTGACCGCCTGCGCGGCGGACCATGTCACGCCGTCGGGGCTCGTGCGCATCCACACGCCGGGCAGGTCCCCGCCGTGGCCATAGCCGCGCCAGGCGCGGGAATCGTCGCGCAGCATGTGCGGTGCCGACCACGCCACGTTCGCCCGCCGATCCGGCTCGGCGTCGGGATCCCATGCCTGATCGGCGCGGCGGTGCCAGCCGGGCATGGCTGCCTCCGGCATGCCGACCCACAGCACCTCGCCATCCGGCACGTCCTGCACGAACGGATCCACCCCGCCGCTGCGCCCCTCGCGGCTGGCCACGGCGAGCACGGGCGACTCGAGCCGCGTGGCGTCGGGTCCGCGGCCGACCCAGAACCGGTGCGGCAGGTCGAAGGCGTACGGGTCCCCCAGCGGGTCCTCCGTCGCGTCAAACGGGGTGCCGAACCATGCCAGACGCAGGTTTCCGTCCGCGTCCAGCCCGATGTCCGGGTCGACCACGACAGCCGGGCGGGGCAACCGCAGGTCGATGTCGACCTCCTCCCAGTCCGTGGCGCCGGCCGTGCGCCGCATCAGCCCCAACCCGCCGACTCCGACTAGACCGCGCCGCCACAGCGTCCGCGGCGAATCCCGCAGGATGTCGGCGAGGGCCCCGAGGTCCTTGTCGTTGTAGACGACCCAGTGCGTTCCGGCGCCGTCCACCATCGCCCCGGGCACGCTCGCGGCGTCACGCACCGGCTCGGGATCGGTGAACCAGTATCCGTCGACGGACGCGAGCCGCACGACGCGGTGCGTGCGGCTCGGGTCGTAGGTGACCTCGATCCACTCCAGCAACCGCTCCACGTCCTCGGACGCCAGCCCGCCCTGGTCCTCGAGCACGCCCAGCAACGCGTCCGTCGGCGCATCGCTCGGCGCGAACCCCATGGTCCCGCCGCCGCCGCCCCCCCCACCGTCGGGGCCTGCGTCTCCGAAGGAGGGGGTCGTCTGCGTGCATGCGACCAGCGCAAGGAGGTGGAGCATGCCCGACGATAGCGCCCTCAGCGCACGTTCGCCACGACCGACGCGAGCGTGACCCGGTCCAGCGGAAGGAAGCCCGCGACGGGGCGCGCGTCGTAGAGCACCTGCGTGCTCAGGCGTACGTCGAAGGCCGGGCTGACCCGGGCGGTGAGCGCCGCGGTCCCCGTCACCCGCAGGTCCCCGAGCGACGCCACGTTCTCCAGCGCCTCGGCCTGCACGTCCGCGGACACGGCAGGGTTGAACCGCACGCCACCCCGCACCATCGCACGCACCGCGAAGACCCAGGCAACCGCCGGCTCCACGCCGGGCACCACGTCCTCCCGTGCGGCGTCCACGCCGATCTCCCCGAGCAGGGTCGCCGCGTCCCGGCGCACGAAGGTGCGGGAACGCCCCGCCTGCACGTTGGCACGCAGATCGTAGCCCGCGAACGGGTCCGTGAAGCCGCCGCCGAGCACGTAGACGCTGTCGGTGTCGGCCACGTAGCGATCCACCCGCAGCTCCGCCGCCTGGCGCCGGGCCGTCGCGACCGGCTCCGCCACGCGCTCCGCCACGTCGAGCCGGCCGTTCCCGTCGGTGTCAGGCCGCGCCCGGCCGTTGTCGGAGAGCAGGGACACGCCGATGCGGTTCCGCTTCCAGCGCGTCGCCACCTGGGTCCCGAGCGTCACGCGGTAGGTGCTCGTGTTCCCGTCGGTCCAGTTGCCTCCGAACTGCACGGCCACGGTCGTCAGCGGCGGCCCGAGCAGCTGCCCCGGCGGCGAGGCCCCCGCAAAGCTGCTGTCCAGCGCCCACGCCGACCGAATCCCCGCCATGACGACCCACACCGAACACATCGGGCCGCTCCCTACCCGGTCACCGCCCGACGCGCAGGAGCCGCTCCGCGGTCTTGAGGCCCGCGAGCGCGGTGGCGAGCACGCTCTGGCCGAGCATGACGCTGTCCCCGATCATCCACATCCCCGGGAGCACCTCGGTCGGACCGAGCCGCAGGTACGGGCGTATGCCCACGCGACGCGGAATCCCGCCCACCGCGCCGCCCGGCCGACGTGTGAAGCGTGCCCAGGTCCGCGGACTGGCGGTCATGCGCTCCACGGCGCCGACCAACTCCGGGGCGAACCCGTCGAGGCCCTCGGCCATGCGCGCCTGCACCGCCGCGACCCACGGCCCCCGCTCCGCCTCGGGAAGGTCCCGCAGCGTCGCAAGCGGCACGTGGGTCGACACGGTGACGGTGCGACCCGGGCCGCGGGACTCGTCCGCGGCGGAAACCGACGCGAACAGGTGGTTGCCCTCCGTGTACGGCCGCGCGCGATCCTGAACGATCTCGATGTGGTGGCCATCCTCGCGCGCCGGCACGCCGGTCGGAAGCCCGAGGTAGAGCATGCACGCACCCCATCCCGAATCCACCGCGCGCTGGATCTCTCCGAGGGCTTGGGGGGGGGGGGCCGCGCCCCCCCGCAACGCCCCCCCGCCGGCGTCGAGCAGTCCCGCGAGCGCACCCGGCAGCACATTGGCCACGACCTGGCGGGCCCGGATTCGCGTCCCGCGCGCCTCGGCGACCCAAACGCCGTCCTCCCGCGCCAGCGCGGTGACGCGGGAGGCCAGACGCACCTCGCCCCCCAGCGACGTGATGGCCCCGCAGAGCGCGTGCGCGAGCACGCCGATGCCGCCGCGCACGTGTCCCGCGCCCCGGAACGGGTAGTCCATGGCCGCCATCGCGAAGAGGGCCTCCGCCTCGTCCACGCCGCACTGCACGGTGATTTGGCACACCGCGTCGAGCCACGTCCGGAGCGGCTCCACGCGCGCCACGCCATGGGCCTCCAGCACGCGCGCGCACGAGCGGCCGAGGTACCGCGCGAGCGGCGCGGTGCGGGGGAGCTCGGCCACGTGCCGCACCAGGCCGCCGGGCCCGAACGGCAGTAGCCTCGCGGGGTCGGAGAACAAGGACCACAACGCGTCGGCGGCCCGCCCCTGCGCGTCGAGGAAACCGCGCACGGCGGGGCGCGTGTCGACGGGAACCGCGGCGAGCATCCGCGTCACGAAGGCGGACCGGTCGGACGGGACCGCGAGACGTACCCCGGGCGCCCGCAGCTCCACGGGCTCCGAGGGCAGGACGACCTCCACGGGCAGACCGTGGCGCGCGATCCAGCCCCGCAGCAGCTGCCCCTCCCCCAGGCCCGCGAAGAGGGTCGCGCCGGTCTCGAAGGACCAGCCGCGCCGCGTGAACGTGCTCGCGCAACCGCCCGGGTACGCGAGCGACTCGCAGAGCACCACGCGGGCACCGCCCTCCGCGAGGGTGAGGGCCGCGCCGAGCCCGCCGAAGCCGGCGCCCACCACGAGCACGTCGTGGACCACGTCCGTCGGCGAGGAGTCAGCCAAGGGCGCCGCGGGCCCAACGGGCGAGATCGGAAAGCGAGTCGACGCGCGTCCCGGTCACGCCGTCGTGCGGGACTCCGGCCCCCCCCACGAGCAGCGACACGCCCGGACGCAGTCCGCCCGCGAGGGCCAGGAGCGCGGCACGCACGGCCTCCGCGTCGGCGGTGGGTCCCACGCTCACGGCGACCGCGCGGGCGCCGGTCGAGGCCGCACACGCGGCGATCTCGACCGCGGGCGTGTCCGCGCCCAGGAACACCGGGCGCATGCCGTGCGTCGCGAGCACCGCCGCGACCATGTGCAGCCCGAGCAGGTGCCGCTCCCCGGGCAGCGTCGCGCACACCACGGGCGGTGCCTCCGGCTCCACCATCGGACGCCAGTGGGCCACGAGGAAATCCCGAAGGCGCTCGCTCACGTCGTGCTCCTGGTACACGGCCAGCTCGCCGTCCACCCAGCCCTGCCCCACGCGGACGAGGAAGGGCTGCACGCGCTCCTCGAGGAACGGCAACAGTCCGAGCCGTGTGCATTCGGCGCGAAATCCGCGCGACAGGGAGTCGCCATCCAACCTGCGCACGGCGTCCAGCCATCCCGCGATCGTGGGATCCGGATGCGCCGCCGCTGCCATCCGCACGCTCTCGCCCACCCACGCGCGCAAGACCTCGTCGGACGCCCCCATGACCTGCGCGGGGCGGTGGCCGCGGTCGAGCGCGCTGGCCACCAGGCGCAGCCGATCCACGTCCGCGGCGCCGTAGAGACGCTGACCGCCGGAGGTGCGTGCGGGGGCCGGCCACCCGTACCGGCGCTCCCAGGTGCGAAGCGTGTTCACGGGCACCCCGGACAGCCGGGAGAGCGCACCGATGCTGAGCATGGCAGAGGTGTCGGGAGCGTCGGACATGGCAGGGCCCTACCCTGCTGAGCAGGTTTTGGACAGGGCACACCCAGCGCCCCGGAGGCCACGCCCACGCATCCCCCGGTTAGACCCCGGCGTGCGTCGAATTCTCCCGTACGCCGCGCCCCTCGCCGCGCTGTCCGGGATGCTCGCCATCCTCGGCATGTCCGACCGTTCGCCGGCTGCGGACGGCCCGCACATGCTGGCCCAGGGCATGCGTCTCGGGCAGTGGCTCGCGGACGGCCGCGTCCTCGACGCCCTGCGTCAATGGGTCGGGCTCTCCACGCCGCATCCTCCGCTCGGCTACGTCCCGCTCGCGCTGGTCTCCAGCCTCACGCGCGACGTGCGCACGATCCTCGTCGTCGCGGACGCCCTGTGGCTGCTCCTGCTGCTCGACGGGATGGTGCGCCTCGCCCGGCCGGCACCGGCATGGATGGGGGGTGTCGCCTGGCTCGTCGCCACGGCCACGGGTGTCGTGTGGTGGAGCGCCGACCACGCAGGGTTCGACCTCGTCGCGGCATCGGCCTGCGTACAGGCGCTCGCCTGGCTGCAGGCCTCGGAGGACTTCCGAGACCGCCGGGCGTCGGCATGGACCGGGCTGTGGCTCGGGCTGGCGTTCCTGTCGAAGTACTCGGCGCCCTTGGTCCTCGCGGTCCCCGTGCTCGCCTGCGCCGTCCCGGCCGTGCGGCGCGCGCCGCGGAACGTCGGCCTCGCCGCCGCGCTGTGGGCGGCGATCTTCCTGCCGTGGGCGCTCGCCCCCGGCAGCCTTGGCCCGTACCGACCGAACGGAATCATCGCCCTCGAGTACATCCAGAGCGCCCTCACCCCGCCGGACCGGCCCGGGTTCTTCCCGGAGTCACGGACGCTGGCCCAGCGGGTGTCCGGCACCGGACAGCTCGAGATGGCGGTCGTCGTGCTCGAGAGCTACGGCGGCGCCCTCACGCTGCTGCTGACGGCCGGCGCCATCGCGGCGCGCCGGACGTTGCCGATGCTCGGCATCGTCGGCGGGATCCTCGTGCTCGGAACGATGAACGCGCGCGAGGCACGCTACGCGCTGCCGATGGTGGTGCTGCTCCCGGTCGCGGCGCTTCCGCGCGCCGTGCCGCCGTGGCAGGGCCTGGCAGCGCTCCTCGGACTGGCGGTCCCCACGTGGCGCGCCACCTCGGAGGTGTTCCGCACCTGCGACGAGGCCTGCGCCCCCGCCCGACGGAACATGAAGGTGACCCCGCGCTGGCCAGGTCAGGGCGGCACGTGGCCGTGGCCGCACCCGGCGTTCCTTCCCATCTCCACCGATGTGCGGGGCTGGCAGGTCGGCGCGATGATCGACGCCGTGGCCCGCTACCGTGTCGACGGCCGCATCGGCCTGCTGCTCGAACCGGGGCCCGGGCTGGACACGCCGACCGAGCCCGCGGCGTGGCAGATCGCCATCGAGGAGCGACGCTTGCCGTGGTCCATGGAGACCATCGTGCTTCGGCCCGGCGCCAAGGATCTGCAGGAGGCGCGTTTCCTGGCCCCCTTCCCCACGCCGGATCCCCGCGCGTCCGAGGGGTGTGCGGCGGTTCCTGGGGCGGTGGGGGCACGCCCCCTCCGCAACGCCTCCCCCGACGCTGCCGGGCGACCCGTCCGCCCCTGCGAGACGCTCACGCTGCTCGTCACCACGGATGAATGGCTGTCCGAACGTGGCGCGGACCGCTCCATCTCGCGGGCGTGGCTGGCCGCCCACCCGCACGAGGAGCTCGCGCGCTGGACGCTCCCCGCGGGCCAGACCGCGCTCCTGGTGCGCACCCCATGACGCGCGTTCACCGCGCCGTCGTCGGCGGGGCCGTGTTCGTCGTCGTCCTCGTGGCATGCGCCCTCGCGTGGTCCGACGCGGTGCTGTCCACCGACCCGCGCCCCATGTACGGGGCGTGGCGCCTTGGATGGCTCCGGGAGGCCCTGGGCGGCGCCGGGCTCCACACCACGCAGGCCGGGTGGCCGACGGGCGGCCGCGTCGCCCCCCACCTCGAAGAACTGCTGGTGGCCCCCCTCGTCGGATGGACCGGGCCCGTGGCGGCGTGGAACGCCTTGCAGGTGCTGCGGCTCGCCGCGTCCGTCCTCGGCGCGGCCGCGTTGCTGCGACGTCACGGGCTCGACCCGCGCTTCGCGGTCCTGCTCGCGCCGCCCGTCCTGGACGGGACCGCCGCCGGCATGGCCTGGGTGCCGGCCGCGCTCGCCGTCGCCAGCGGAGGGGGTGCGCTGCGGGGGGCCCTCTCCGGGCTCCTGCTGTCCCAGGGCGCCGATGTCGGCCTGGCCGGACTGCTGGCGGGGGCGCTGGCCGGGGTGCGCGGACGCGCCACCTGGGCCGCGTGGCTGGCCGTGAGCGGCGGCGCGTGGGCGCTCGAGGCGTGGGCCGCCCACGACCCGCTCGAGCTCGCGCTGCAGGGCACATGGACACTCCGAGCGTCGCGCGTCGACCGCGCCCAACTCTCGGTCGCGCAGTTGCGCGGCGCGATCGGGGGCGCCCTCGCGGCCGGCGCCCTCGCGGGGCTGCTGGGCGTGTGGGCGGCGCGTGGCACGGCGGCGCGCAACGAGCGGAACGACGCGGACCTCGTCCCGTCCGGTCTCGCAGCGCTCGGCCTGGGCGTGGCGCTCGGCCCGTGGGTGCTGCTCGCGCCCCACCAGCCGCTGCTGGTCGCGGGGCGCCCCGTGCCGCTGCCCGGCGCGCTCCTGAGCTGGGTTCCGCCGCTCGCCGGCGCGGTGTCGCTCGCCGGATGGCTGCTGCTGGTATGGCTGGCGCTCGCCGTGTGGGCCGCCGCCCCGCGACTTCGCGGGCGACGGGCCCGGCTCACCCTTGCGCTGGGCGTGGTCGCATGGGCGGCATCGGACGTCCGGCTCTACGCGGTGCTCCCGCGGGCGTCCGCGAAGGACCCGGTGCTGGACCACCCCGGTGTGTCCGAGGACGGCCCACCGTGGGACACGCCCGCGCTGCTCGACGCCCAGCGACGGGGCATGCGGACGGCCTCGCGCCCGGGCCTTCCGCCGCCGGTGATCGCCGCGCACATGGCCGCCGAGGGCTGGAGTCTGCGGGCGCTGCAGGAACGCCTGCGCGCGCTCGGCGTCCGCGGCTTCCGTGCGGACCCGCAGGCCCGAGAGGGCCACGGCGCCGTACTGGCGTGGCTCCTCGGTCCCGCGGCGGCCGTGGAGGGGACGGACTGGCCCGACGTGCGTTTCGCAGCGTGGAGTCCGTCGTGGAGCGTGCCCCTCCCCCCCCGGGAGTCCCCTGGCACACCACCCGAAGCGGATCCCGCGTGGGTGGACCCGGAGCTCGGGGTGTTCATGGACACCACCCTCGCGGAAGTCGCTTCGGTGCGCGTCCGGCTCTACCGCTCGCGCGACGCGACGCGCTGGACCGCGGGACCCGTGATCGCCCACAGCCTGTCCTCGCTCGGCATCACCGTCGCCGGGGACGGTTCGCTGCTGGTGAGCGCCACGGCCTTCCCGAACCGCGCGGTACAGGCGCGGGTACCGCACCTGCATGGCTCGACCGTGCTCGGGCTCACCTCGCGGGACGGCGCACGGTGGGGTCTGCGGCGCTGGATGGTCGACGTGCCGCTCCTCCTCGTGGACCCGCATCTCGACCACGATCCGAGGACCGGTGCGCTTCGCCTCGCGGCGTGGGTACGCACCGGCGCGCTCGGTGTCGACCCCGCGGCGCACGGCGGCGAGCGGCCCGTCGTCACGGCCCGGACCGGCGAGGGACCTTGGATGATCGCGGACGCCCCTCCCTTCCTCGCCGAGGGGTTCGCGGATCCCGCGTGGATGGGCGAGCGTCTCGCGGCCACGCGACTGGTCCCCGGCGAGCGTCCGGAGGTTCGCATCTGGCATCGGGCGGGCGGACGCTGGTCCATCCAGGCGACGCTGCCCGACCTCACCGTCCCGTCGCCGTGGTGGGACGGCACGCGTTGGCGGGTCGTGGCGCAGGACATGCGGCCTGCGGGCGCCGGTGGGATCGTGGAGGTGGTGGAGGACGCACCCGGGCTGTGGAGCCCCCCTCGGACCCTCGAAGGCGTCCCACGCGACCCGAGGTGCGAGAGCCCCGTCGTGACGCGCTGGAACGAAGACTACGTACTGCTCTGCAGCGAGCGCGCGGCGCCCTGACCCACCGTCAGGGACGGAACCGCGGCGGGCGTCCCTCGCGCCAGGCCGCGTGCGCCTCCCGAAAATCGGGGTGCGCCATGCAGATCGCCTGCGCCTGGGCCTCCATCTCGATGGCGGCGGAGAGGCTCACGTCCGCCTCACGCTCCAGCATCTCCTTCGTCATGGCATTCGCGAAGGCCGGCCCGTCCGCGATCGCCCTCGCGAGTGCCCGCGCGCTCGGCAGCAACGCGTCGGGCTCCACCACACGGTTGAAGAACCCGATGCGCCAGGCCTCCTGGGCGTCGATACGGCTCCCGAGGAGGAGCAGCTCGGTCGCACGCCCCTGTCCGACGATGCGCGGAAGCAGGTGGCATGCCCCCATGTCGGCCCCCGAGAGGCCGACGCGGTTGAACAGGAAGCTGACGCTCGCGCGCGTCGAGGCGACCCGCAGCTCGCTGGCCATGGCCAGGATGGCGCCAGCCCCCGCCGCGACGCCGTTGATCGCGCAGACGATCGGGGCGGGGCAGCCTTTCATCGCGCGCACGAGCGCCCCGGTCATGCGCGTGAAGGCCAGCAGTCCCTCCATGTCCCTCGAGAACAGCTGCGCGATGATGTCCTCGACATCGCCTCCCGAGCAGAAGCCACGGCCCTCCCCGGTCAGCACCACCGCGCGCACGCCGTTCGGCGGCTCGCGGAACCAGGCCGCCAGATCGCGGTAGATGTCGAACGTCAGCGCGTTGAGGCGATCCGGACGATCGAGGACGATCGTGGCGACCCCATCGTCCACGGTCACCCGCATGCGGCATCCTCCCGAAGCGGCAACACGGCGGTCGCCTCGATCTCCACCATCGCGCCATCCTCCAGGAGATCCGCCACCTGCACGAGCGCCATGGCAGGGTAGTGGCGTCCGAACTGTCCCCGCCACGCGGCGCCCACGGCCGGAAGCGCCGCCAGGTAGGCCCGCTTGTCCGTCACGTAGATCGTGACGCGCCCCACACGCTCGGGCGGACACCGGGCCGCGTCGAGCACCTGGCGTACGTTGGCGAGCGCCTGCGCGAACTGCGCGGCGAAATCACCGGGACCGACCAACCGCTGATCGGCATCCCATGCGATCTGTCCCGCCACGAACAGCACCCCGTCCACGACGTAGCCGTTGCTGTAGCCCCGCGGCGCCGCCCACCCCTCCGGCTGGACGGGTCCGCACTCAACAGTTGAGCGCACCGCCGCAGATCGGAATGGCCTGACCGTTCACGCCGTGGGCCTCGTCCGAGGCGAGGAACACCGCCATGCTCGCGACTTCCGACGCCTCGAAGCAGCGGTTCTGGGGGCTTTGCGCCTCCAGCTCCGCCCGGACCTCCTCGGCGCTTCGCCCGGTCTTCTCGACGATGTTCGCAACCGACTGCACGAGCAGAGGGCTGTCCACATAGCCGGGACAGATGGCGTTCACGGTCACGCCCTTGTCGGCGTACTCCGCGGCCAGCGCACGCGTGAGCCCGACGAGCCCGTGCTTCGAGGCGACGTACGCCGCCAGGTAGGGATACCCCTTGAGCCCGGCCACGCTCGCGACGTTGATGATGCGGCCCTTGCCGCGACTGGCCATGCTGGGGAGCACCTTCAGCGAGCAGAGGAACGCTCCGGTGAGGTTCACCTTGAGGTGCTCGTCCCACACCCGGACGTCCGTGCGCAGCACCGGGGAGGACCGCGCGATGCCCGCATTGTTGACGAGCACGTCGACCGGACCGGCGGCCATGAACGCCGCTTCCACGCTCGCCGGCTCGCCGACGTCGCAACGCACCCCGTAGCCGCCGATCTCGTCGGCGACGCGCTCCACCTCGTCACGCGTCCGGGCGAGGATGGTGACGCGATCGCCGAGCGCGGCGAAGCGTCGCGCGATCTCCGCGCCGATGCCTCGCCCGCCCCCCGTGATGACCACATGCCTGCCCATGACGGCTCCGAAACGCTCTATCTATGCACGAAACAAGGCCGTTTGTCAAGCTGCGGCACGCACCGACGCGCGGAGGCTCAGGCCGCTGCCTCGGCCCCCCGGGGGGCGAGCCGGGGCGAAACGAAGCACCGGGGCGCGCGCAGCGGCCCCCGGGCGAGCGCGGCGCGCACCACCAGGTGGTCGGCGCGGCCCCCGTAGGCCTCGAGCGCGTCCAGAAGGGCCTGTCGGCCGGACGTCGCCTCCAGCGCGGCCGACGCGAGCCAGGTCGTCGTCGTGCAGGCCCCGGGATCGCGCAGCGCGTGCAGCGCGTCCTCCGTCGCCTCCGGCCGTCCGACCTGCGACCCGAACCATGCGCGGTACGCGCGCCAGGGGGCGTCCTGCCGCTGCCGACGCACCATGCGGTCGGCGAGCGCCCACCCGAGACGGCGCAACGCCGGATCCTGCGTCGCGAGCGTGACGATCAGGTGGTGCGCGTCATCCCGCGCGATGTCGTCGAGCTGCTCGGCCTCCTCGAGACAGGCCCGCGCCGCTGCGAGCGCCGGACGGCCGGTGTGCACGCAGGCCCGCAACGAATCCGCGCGGCACTCCAGCGCGAGGAGCGGATGTTCGGCAGGGAGCGCGGCGTATTCGTCCTCCACGGCGAAGAGGAGCTCCACCACCCCGCGATGTTGCAGGGCGCCCAGCGCGCTGTCCTCGGCCGCCCACGCGCAGGGGGGGACGCCGTGCACGACCCGGCGGCGCAGGCGCTCCTCCGCGACCCAGCCGTTCCGGCGACGCGGTACGAGCTCCAGTACGTCGATGGCCACGGGATCGGAAGGGTCCGGCACGCCCGCCCCCGCGGCCAACGCGGCGGCGCGTGCGGCATCTCGCGAATCGTGCAGGAGGCGCTCCCAGCGAAGGGCCTCCGCATGTCCCGGACACAGGGCGAGGGCGGTCGCGGCGTGGTCTCGCGCCTCGTCGACACGACCGTCGCGGAGCGACAGCGCCGAAGCGTCACACGCCGCGTCCGCACGGAGGCCGGCCATCGGCTCGCTGTCTCGCCGCGTCAAGGCGATGGACAGGCCGTTCGGCGTCATCCACGTGGCGAGGGCCGCGACGTCCCGCCCCTCGAGGCCGCCCATCCGTTGCCACAGCGCGTCGGCCTCGACGTCGCGCCCCATCACCAGCATCGCGCGCACGCCCACCGCGAGCGCGTCCCCGCGCTGCCCCCGCGGGAGCGCATCGACGCCGCGCATGGCCTCGGCCACCCGCGCACGCTCGCCGCACAACGCAGGCAGGTAAAGGTTCCACCAGGGCGAGGTGGCCGCGGACAGACTGAGGTCGAGCAGGTCGTGGTGCATGGTGTCTCCGTGCGTCGCGCCGGCGGCATGCCGGTCAAGGACGCGCACCCCACCGGTGCATGCCGCGTGCCGAGGCCAAAGACCTCGAAACCACGGACATCGGGTGTCGGCCAGCGGACACCGCCGTCGGAGCCGGCTAGGTCGTGTCGGCATGTGGCTCGTCCTCGTCGCGCTCGCGCACGCGCGCTGCTCCCTGACACGCGACACGGCGGGGGCCGGCGTGTCGTTCACCGTGACGGCCCTCGAGGAGCCGGTGCGATGCCGCGACCTCTCGCTCGCCTCGGACGTGGACTTCGCGGTGCGCGCCGTCCACCGCGATCGAAACGGCAGGATCCGCCGCCTCCCGGCACGACAGCTACGGGCGACCGCGGACGGCTGGCGGATCGCGGTGCCGGCGCTGCGTCCCGGAGAGGCTCTTCGCCTCGACGTCCCCGCACTGCCCGACGAGAGCCGGCTCGACGTGATCCTCGGCCCGCCACCGCCGCGCCCCGCGGCGCGTCACCTCCAGTGGACCGAGCAGCATCGCCTCCACCCGTCGCGCCCGGCGTCGTCCTATGCGCGTGAGGGTGCCGGTGGCACGGACGTGCGCATCGACGCCCAGGTCGGCGACACGCCGGGCGGCCCCTGGCGCATCGACCTTCCCCCGTCCGCGCGCCTCGGCTCCGTCACCGGTGCGCGCGTCCGGCGAGGTGGGCTCGAGGCCGAGGCGGACGCGGAACGGGTCTCGGCACACTGGACCCTGCCGAGCGTGTCGTCGCACGGGGTGCGCCCGCTCGGGCCCGGTTCCCTGGAACTGCTCGCGCCGGGCGCGCACTGGGTCGTGGGTACGTCCGGCGAGGCGCGCGTCGCGGGGACCCCGGGCGGCATCCGTGCGGAGACCGAACGCGGTGGCACGCTGCGTTGGCGCGTGGACCGGATCGGGGACGTGGCGGTCGCGCCACGGTCTGCCGCGCGCGCCGACCTCTCGGCGTTCATCCGTGCGGCACGCGGCCGAGCACGGCATCTCGGCACGACACCCGAGGCGGTCCTGCGGGCGCTGGCGCGGTGGCACATGGCGGCCATCCCCTGGGCAGCGCCCTTGCAGCCGCGACCTCCCCGGAGCGTCCTCCGCGGGACGTGGCACACGCCGGTCGAACACGCGCTGTTGCTCGCGGCAGCCCTCGACGCCCGCGACGGCGCCGCGGGGACAGGCACCGCAGATCGCCAAGGTTCGGCACGCTGGTACGTCACGGGGACGGACGCCGACGCCGCCACCCTGACCGGTTTCGATCGCGTGCTGCTTCACGTCGATCACGCCGGGGAACCACGTTGGTTCGATGCCGCCTGCGCGGCCTGCGCCCCCGGCGAGGTCGCCACGGAGCTGCGCGGTCGCCCTCTGCTGGACACGCGCGACCGCGTTCCCGTCGGCAGCGGCGTGCTGCGCCGCGCCCTGCGCTTGAAGGGGGATCGGTGGGACGTACGTTTCCGAGCGCACGGCGCTGCGGCGCTATGGCTGCGCGAAGTAGCCCTCGCGACCGACGCCGAACTTCGTTCCGCCCGCCTCGCGCAGGTCCTGGGCGTGCAGGACGCGACGATCGACCAGACTACCGGCCTTGCGTCCCCCGGCGCGGACGTGGAGGTCGAGGCGCACGGCGCACGGTCGCCTCGCCCCCCGGCCATCCCGGGCGAGGCTTGGGACGGCGGGTGGCGGGACGAACCGTTCGACGCGCCCTACTGACCGATGCGCACGCCGCGGTAGAACCGCTTGAAATCCGCGATCTTCAACCCCGACACGTGGTGGCTGCCCCAGGGGTTCTGAAGATCGATGGTCATGGCGGTGAGGTCCACCCGGACGGGCGCGTACGCGTGGTTCCCCACCACACCCGCGGCATCCGCAGCCTTCTTCAAGGCCTCGTCTTCCGAGGCGAGGTCCTTGGAGTCGCACGCCACCGGCATCTTCCGCTCCAGAGCGGCGTGGATCATCTCGGCCGTCTGGCGATCCGACTGGTTCTCGGGAACGTAGTAGCCTTCCCGAAGATTGGTGAGCAGCGAGATGGCACCCTGGAACTTGCCGTCGTCGTTGACGTTTCCACCCTCGATGTTCGTGTACGTCCCCTTGTGGATCGCCCACGCCTTCTCGATGAGCAGCGGCCAGAGCTCGCTGCCCTTCGGACCCGTGTCTGCAGAACGTGCGTAGCGGGTGCTGCGGCCTCCGTCATTGCTCGGGAAGGAGCCTGAGACCGTGACCGTCACGGGCTTGCCCTTCCGGTCGCCGGGGCGCTCGGGCACGTACAGCGTCACGTCGTACGTACCGTCCTTGTTGTCGACGATCAGCTTGCGGATGTAATCCGGGTTCGCGCGGGCCACGGCGGCCATGCCGCCCATGAGGTAGCAGTCACCGAGTTGCCCCTGCCGGACGTCGTTCGGATCGACGTCCTGCGCATCGCCATCCCCCGCGACGAACGTCTCTCCGGCGACCGGGTGGTAGCTCACCGAGCCCCCCTCGTCCTCCTTCCGCAGGCCGGGTTCCGGTGCCACCGCCCGCGCACCCGGACCCGGGGTCGCGCCTCCGCCCGTGACGCCGGTACCCCCGCCGGCCACCGTGTCGTTCGACGGCTCCGGGTACTCCTTGGGTGCGACCGCTTCCGGCCCGAAGTCGACCGCGTCGGGTTGACGTGCCTGCATGCCGTCCAGTCCGACCGAAACGCCACCCCCGCCGGACGCGCCCCGGTTGCGACGCCCGCGACGACGGCCGCCGTCCTGATCCGCACCCTGACGGTTCGGTCCCGGAAGGATCGGTGCGCCGACCACATCGTCCTTCCGTCGCGCACGGGACGTTCCCGTCGCGGAAGACCCGCGGTCCTTGGGGGCCCCGTCTGGATCGACGTCCGCCTGCACCGCGGGCGGCTCCTCCGCTGTCGTTTCCTTCGAGGAGAAGAACGCGATGATCCGATCGAGCCCCTTGTCGATGGCAGCGCTGACCTGCCCACGGATCTCCTCGATGAAACCACGGATCTTCTTGGTGATGTCGTCGAGGTTCAACAGACGCGCGAGCAGATCGATGGCAACGGGCACCGCACCGGCCAGCGCCCCCTCGATCCGGTTGGCGGCAGGCCCGATGGCCCCGCTCGCGATCGCCGAGACGCTGTCCACGAACGCGGAGACGACCCCCATGATCCGCTGGATCTGGGTGCGAAGGAACTGGTACACGTCCCTCGCGGTCATGACGGCCTGCACGATGGCGCCGACGGGTGTGAACATCGTCGCGATCTTGGTGACGGCAGCCTGGACCACCTTCTGCGCGATCCACTCCTGAAGCTTGGCGAAGGCGCGCTCGAACAGTCCGGTGAGACTGTCCTTGACGTACTCGAACAGGCCGTCCCAGCCGTTCTCGAACATGGCCCACGCGGCGCTGAAGATGCGATCGACCCGCGCGGTGTTCTTCTCGCCGATCCGCTCGGACAGCTTGGCCCGCATGCTCTCGCGCGTGATGCCGAGCAACTCGAGGACGAAGACGAAGATGTCCCGCATGCCGAGCGACTTGAGCGTCGGGATGCCCGCGCTCGCCGCCGCCCCCGTCAGCCACGCGAAGAACCCGTTCTTCAGGTGGGTCAGGATGTTGGCACCAAACTGCTGGAACCCCTGCCCGACGGCGGCGATGACGTTCGAGATGAACGCACCCGGGTCCTTGAGGATGGTGTGGAGCGTCTCCTCGGCCTTGGCGTAGAGTCCGCGGAACTGCTCTTCCGGAATGCCTGCGACCCGGCACGCGGCGGTGAAGGCGGTGAGCAGCACGGAGGTCCAGTCTCCCGTGACCGTGGCCTGAAGCACGGCCAGGCCGACCTCGACCGCGCCCTGGAACACGTCCACCGCTGCGTTGACCATGCCCTCCACGGTGTCGCAGAGCGCGTTGATCGCCGCCTTGCCCTGCTCCGCGACCTTCTCCACGAACGCGGTGGCGGCATCGGCGGCAGCGTCGATCAACCCGTTGAGCTTCTCGGCCAACGCGGGGAACACGCGGCCAATCGTGGCGGAGACGTAGGCCTGAAGGGTCTTCGCGAAGGCCTGGATGGCGCTGGTCACCCACTTGCAGGCCGCGTCGATGAGCTCGGACGCCAAGGTCTTCACGGCGTCGAGGATCGCGTGCACGGCGCTGCGCACCGCGTCGAAGACCTTGCCGATCGCCTTGGACACGGCCTTGACGGCGTTGGCGACGACGTCGCACGCACGTTGCCACCAGCTCTTCTTCTTCGACTTCTCCTGCTCACGCTTCTTCGCGTCGGCGGCTTCGCGCTCGCCCTTTCGGACCTCCTCGTTCGCGTCACGCTCGGCCTTGACGTAGGCCCGGTCAATCTTGGTTTCTTCCTTGGCCACGTGCGCGTCGATGCGGTTGATCTCGGCCTGCTGACGCGCGCCGACCTCCGCGTGGAGCCTGTTCATCTCCGCGTCGTGCTTCGCGAGGGTGTCGGCACGCGCGGCCGAGATGTCGTCCCGGGCCTTCTGGAGCGCCGCACCCTGATCAGCGCGCGACTTCTCCTCGATCGCCTTGGTCTGGGCCCGGGCGTGCTCCTTGGCCGACTCGACGCCGGCGTCCTTCTGGTCCTCCGCGGCATCGATGGTTCCCTGGGCCTTCTCGAAGGCACCCTCCATCCCGGGCCCGGCTTCCGCGTCGAACGCGGCTTCGATGTCGACCGAGAGGTCCAGATCGAGGAACACCTCCATCCCTTCCACGGCGGCCAACTCGCCGGTGGGATCGCGCGACACGGAACCGATGGCACCCTCGACGTGCAGCGAGACGTCCTGGATGATCTCGGGGCCGCGGCTGCCCTCGATGCCGGTGCGTCCCTCCTGCCGCGCGCGGTCGACGTCTCCCCGCGCGACCTGCCCGGCCTGCCCGACCCGCGCGCCATCCGCGCCACCGGTGCGAGGCACGCGCGGGCGACGACCCGCGCTCGTCGACACGTCCGGACGCGTGCTGATGGCGTCCAGCTCGCCCCGGGCACGCTGATTCTCCTTCTCCTGCTGCACCGGGTCCGTAATGCTCGCATCCCCGCGGACATTCACCGAGACCCCGCGCCCACGCGAGGGCGGCGTACGCTCCGGTCGCGGCGCAGTGGGTGCCGGCTTCTCCTGCACCTCCGCGCCGGGACGGGCTCGCGGCGCCTTCGGGCGCTTTCCGCCGCCACGGCCCTTCCTACCCGCACCCTTCTGCGTACCGATCTCGGCCTCGATGGAGATGCCCGCCCCGTCCACCCCGTCGAGCTGAAGCTCGACGGCGGCGCCGAAGGCCACGTCCAGCTGGGCCCACGCGCGCGCGCGTCGTGAGGGGGCCATGCCGCGTACGGAGTCCGCCACGCCCGAGGGACCGTTGCGGGTGTCCAGCGCCGGCACGTCACGACGACCCCCGCCTCCCGAGGTGCCCACGCGCGCGGGCGGCTGGACGGCGAACGCGTCGGAGGTCTCCGTGCCCGACGCGCCTTCCGGGACGGTCGCGGGCTCAGCTGCAAGCGCGGGGTCCGTGGCAGGCTTCACCTCGGCGACGCCCTCCGCGCCCCCCGCGTCCACAGCGCCCACCGCGTCGGCGACGTCGACGTCCGGCGGGGCCGAAGCCGTCCCCGCGGCCTCCGCGTCCTGCGCGGTGCCGTCGCGCTTCGCCGCGACGTCCCCCTCGCCCTCCGCGGCCTCGGTCCCACCCCGGCGGCGCCGACGCCCCTGCCCCTCGGGCCGGCGTCGCTTGCCTCGGCCTCCGAGGTTCAGCTCCAACGAAAGGTCGATCCCTGCGGCGATGCCCACCTCGACGCGGGCATCGAGGCGCGAACCACCGTCCTCGCGCGCACCGTCGCCCGCGGCGCTCCGGCCCCCGCGGCCACGACGGCTCCCGCGCGCCTGCGCGGGGCCCTCCTCGCGACCCGGCCCCTCGGCCTCCATGCCTCCGTTGCCGACGGAGAACGCGATGGCATGCTCGCCGAGCAGCGGAATGACCCCGCGCAGCGCGAACCGTCCCACGCCGCGCTCCCCGTTCGGGCCACCCGAGGCGTCGTCTCCCCCCGACGCAGGGCCCGCGGCGGGTGCCGCTTGCGCGTAGGCACCGACGGCCTGACCGTCACCCGCGGAGCCCTCACCGCCCGCCTCACCGGCGGGCGCGCCTCCCCCGAGCGCGGGTGCCGCCTGCTGCGCCTCCGCGGGCTGCTGTTCCTGGACGGCGCGCGCGACGCCCTCGTTCCCCACGGTCCGCTGCGCGGCGCGTGCGCGGCCGGGCTTCAGCTCACCCTCGACCCCAACGGCGGACCGGTCCGGTCGCGAAGCATGCGAATCAACCGCGTGGGACGCCCCTTCTTGTCCATTCGACAGGCGGTCGCGGGTGAGCTGCTTGGATGCCATGGACGCACTCCGGGGGATGCTCGCATTGTAGCACGTTCATGCGACCCGAAAGCGCACCCGCACCGGCAGGTGGTCCGACGCCACCGTCGGCTCCACCACCGCGCCCCCCACCTCGATGCCCTCGCTGACGAAGACGTAGTCCAGGACGCGATCCGGAGCGCAACCGAACGGCTGGTAGGTGGCGGGGCTGTCCGGTCCGAGCGCGCAGGCGCTGCGGGCACGCGCCAGCAACGGGGCCAGCACGTCCGGAGCGTCCGCGTACTCTGCGGCATCCGGCAGGCGGCGCGCGTCGTCCCCCGGCGGAAGCACGTTGAGGTCGCCGGCGAGGACGAAGGGCTGACCCGCCGCGCGACGCGCATCCATCCATGCGGCGAGCACCGCGACCTGCGCCGCAAGCGTGCCATCCCCCCGGGAGAACGCGCTGAGATGGGTGTTTGCGAGCGCCAGGACGCGCCCATCGGCCATCGGAACGTCCACCGCGAGGATCGCGCGGCGCAGGTTGAAGACCCGTCGGAGCGGCGACTCGCGCAGGGCCGGCAGCGCGACGCGACGTGCGGGCCCGAGCGGGCGGCGCGACACGACCGCGAGGTGCATGTCGACCGCGCCGAGCGGCTCCCGGACCGGTACGGGCACCCAGGCGCAGCGGTGGTAGGGCGTGGATGCGGCCGCGCACACGTCCGCGAAAAACGGCGCCAGCTCGTCGACGAACCCCGTGCGCGCGCTGCGACGGTCCACCTCCTGAAGCAGCAGGAAGTCCGGTGTCCCACGGTCCGCCTGGCGCCGGAGCGCCGCGAGGGTCGCCTGCGCGGCGCCCGCGCCGACCCGGACCTCGCGCCCCCCGTCGTAGAAGAAGTGTCGACGACCGCCCGCGAACTGAAGGTTCCACGTGAGGAGATCGAGCCACTCTCCGGGCGATGGCGAGGGCCTGCACGGGCCCTGCGCCCGGATCACCGGCACCGCCATGTCCGCGGGCGGCAGCCAGGACAATCCCGCGCGCCCTGCGAGCCGCTCGACCCGCGAGGGTTCCCCGTCGGAGG
>JBDLRI010000152.1:0-7828 GCA_039800105.1 Pseudomonadota bacterium | reverse complement strand
GGCCGTCGGCGTCCCAGGCGCCGGGCGCGTCGAGGAACCCCTCGCCGGGCAGGTCCGTGCGTGGCCCGCGCGCGTCGCAGAGCACCACCGGCGCGCCGACGGCCCGCGCCGCGCGCGGGAGCCACGCCGCACGCCACGCGGCCGAGCCCTCGACCACCGGCCGCAGGAGCGGACGCTGCCACGCGGGCGTGCGCGCCAGGCGCCCCGCGTAGTCCGGCCACGCGGCCGCCACGCACACCAGGTCCACCCGCCCCGCGAGATCCGCCCACGCACGCCGGTGCAGCACGTCGGCGCACACCAACATCCCCACGTCGCCGAACGGCGCCGCCCGCACCTGCGCGCCCGGCCCGGCGTCCCAGGCACGCGACTCCGCCGGGGTGGGGAAACGCTTGGGGTGCAGGTGAACGGGCGTGCCGTCGGCCGACGCCCACGCGATCCCGGCGGTGCGCCCGAGATCGACGCCGAGCAGCAGGTGCACCCCCGCGCGCGCGGCGGCGTCGCGGGCCCAGCCGAGCGCGTCGAGGCCGCCGGCGTCCCCGGCCGCCCCGGGCGCGTAGCCGGGCCAGGCGCACTCCGGCGTGAGGACCACCTGGGCGCCTGCGGCGGCCGCGGCGTCGACCGCACGCGCGATGCGCTCCGAGGCGGGCAACGCCCCTCGCCCCACGGACGCAGGCGCTCCCGGGAGCCCGAGCAGGGCGACGCGCACCGTGGCGCTTCCACGCTCGGATCGGCCCGGGAGGTCCATTCCGGCGCGCTAACCCGCGCCTCCCCGCGATAGGGACGCCCATGACCACCCCCGACCCCGCCCCGCGCGCCGACTGGCGCCGTGTCCTGTCCCTCGCGCGGCCCGAGCTGCCCACGCTCGCCGTGGGCACGCTGGCGCTCGTGGCGGGAAGCGGGCTCGGCCTCGTCGCCCCGCGCGGCATCGGCCTGCTCATGGACACCGTGCGGGTGCCCGAGGGCCTCGACGCTGCCGCCGCGGAGACAGCGCGGATGGCCGCACGCGCGACGCTGGACCGCACGCTCGTCGTGCTGCTCGGCGTGTTCGTGCTCGTCGGCGTGTTCGGCTTTGTGCGCGCGTGGCTCTTCACGCTCGCCGGCGAGCGGGTGGTCGCCCGGCTGCGCCGGGACCTCTACGCCTCCGTCGTCCGCCAGGAGATCGGCTTCTTCGACGCCCAGCGCACGGGCGAGCTGGTCAACCGCCTCGCCGCCGACACGGGGGTGTTGCAGAACAGCGTCACCGTCAACATCTCCATGGCGCTGCGCTTCGCGCTGCAAGCCGTCGGCGCGCTCGCGGTGCTGGCGTGGACGAGCTGGCGGCTCACCGCGCTCATGCTCGGTGTCGTGCCGATCGTCGTGGTCGGCGCGGTCGTCTTCGGCCGCACCGTCCGCAGCCTGTCCAAGCAGACGCAGGACGCCCTGGCCGCCGCCAGCGCCGTCGCGGAGGAGACGTTCTCCAACATGCGCACGGTGCGCTCCTTCGCCCGCGAGGAACAGGAGATCTCCCGCTACGCCGCCCGGGTCGACGAGGCCTTCGAGCGCGGCCGCTCGCTCGCCGTCGCCTACGGCAGCTTCCAGGGCCTCGCGGGGTTCGCGGCCTACGCCGCCATCGCGCTGGTGCTGTGGTACGGCGGGCGCCTGGTCATCGGGGATGCAGGCGGCGCTGGCATGTCCGTGGGGGACCTCACCTCGTTCATGCTCTACACGCTGTTCCTCGCCTTCGCGCTCGGTGGGCTCTCCGGGCTCTACGGCGACTTCAACCGCGCGGTGGGCGCTTCGACGCGGGTGTTCGAGCTCCTGGACCGCCCGCCCGGCGTCACCACGCCCGACGGCGCGCGGCCCGAGCGGTGCGACGGGCACGTCGTCTTCGACGGCGTGGACTTCCAGTACCCCACGCGCGCGGACGCCCCGGTGCTGCGGGGCGTGGACCTCACCCTCGCGCCGGGACGCGTCCTGGCGCTCGTCGGGGCCTCCGGGAGCGGCAAGAGCACGGTGGCGCAGCTCCTCGCGCGGTTCTACGACCCCGCCGGGGGCACGGTGACGCTCGACGGGCGGGACCTGCGCGCGCTCGACCCGGCGTGGCTGCGCGAGCAGGTCGGCGCGGTGGCCCAGGAGCCCGTGCTGTTCGCCGCCTCGCTCGCGGAGAACATCCGCTACGGCCGGCCCGACGCCACCGACGCGGAGGTCGAGGCCGCCGCCCGCGCCGCCAACGCCGACGGCTTCGTGCGCGCCTTCCCCGACGGCTACGCCACGATGGTCGGCGAGCGCGGAGTCCGCCTCTCCGGCGGCCAGAAGCAGCGCATCGCCATCGCCCGCGCGCTGCTCAAGGACCCGCGCATCCTCGTGCTCGACGAGGCCACGAGCGCGCTCGACGCCGAGAGCGAGCATCTCGTGCAGGAAGCGCTCGAGCGGCTCATGGTGGGACGCACCGTGCTCGTCATCGCCCACCGCCTGAGCACGGTGAAGGACGCCGACGAGGTCGTCGTGCTCGATGCCGGAAGGGTCGTGGAGCGGGGCACCCACGCCTCGCTCCTGGAAACCGACGGCCCCTACCGGCGACTCGTGGAGCGTCAGTTCGCCTCGTGATTCGTGGGCGGGGGGCTTTGCCCGCCCCCCGCAACGCCCCCGGGCCATCCGGCACGTCGGCCTCGTCCGTCGGGTGCCGCGTGCCTACGACGTGCTCGGGAGGCCGCACGCCGCGGCCGGGGAGGACGGGGATGAACGAGAAGGAATCCATCGACGTGCGCAGCTTCGTCGAGGTGCAGCGCGAGCGCGCCGACTTCGGCGGCGTGTGTGCCGGAGCGGCCGTGGCGGTCGCCGTCGGGCTGGGACTGATGGCGCTGGGAGCGGCCATCGGCCTCTCCGCGCTCAACCCGGGACAGGGAGACTGGGGTGGGCGGGCCGCGGTGGTCGGCGGTGGCGCCTGGACGCTCGTGTCGATCGTGATCGGCTCGACCGTCGGCGGGTGGGCCACCGTGCGGCTTGGCGGTCACTTCCACCGTGCCGACGCCGCCGCCCACGGCCTGTCCACCTGGGCGCTGGCGTTCGTCACCACGCTCGGCTTCACCAGCGCGCTCAGCGTCGCCACGATGAACCCGACGGCGATCGCGGCCAGCGTGCCTGCCGCCGAAGCCCCCGCGGCGTCGGCGCCACCAACCCCGGAGGCGGGCGTCGTCCCGGAGGCCCTGCCTGGCGAGACCCCGCTGGCGCCGAACGTCCCGCAGGAGAACGTCCAGGCCGCTGCGAACGCCGGTGCGTGGGCCTCGTGGGGGTTCTTCACCACCGCGCTGCTCGCCGCCATCGGCGCGATCCTCGGGGCCACGTGGGCGCTGCCGGCCAGCGTGCGCCGCGTCGAGCGCGGACCGACCGTGCGCGAGCCGCTGCGGCCCGCCGACACCTAGCGGCGCGGGCTACCCGAGCGCGTCCCGGAGGGTGCGGCATGCCAGGAGCCGCACCCCCGTCGCGTCCTGTGCGGCCCCCGGTGGTACGGTGACCTCGCGGAAGCCGTGCCGCGCCGCCTCGCGTACGCGCGCCTGCGGCTGGCTCACCCCGCGCAGCTCCCCCACCAGGCCGACCTCTCCGAACCAAAGCCGCGTGGCCGGCAGCGGCTGGCCCCGGGCGCTCGACGCGATGGCCGCGGCGATGGCGAGATCGGCGGCCGGCTCCTGCACGCGCACCCCGCCCGCCACGCTCACGAACACGTCGCGGTCCGACAGGTCCAGCCCCATCTTCCCGAGCACCGCGAGCAGCATCGCGAGGCGTCCGCGATCCAGCCCGACGGTCGTGCGGGCGGGGGTTCCCTGGGTGGGACGACCCACGAGCGCCTGCACCTCCACGAGCAGCGGGCGGCTGCCTTCCAGCACGCAGGTCACGGCGGTCCCGGGCGCATCCGGGAGGCGCTCCTGCAGGAGCCGCGCGCTGGCGTCCGGCACCTCCGCGAGCCCCTCCTCGCGCATCTCGAACATGCCGATCTCGCCGGTGGAGCCGAAGCGGTTCTTCGTCGCGCGCAGGACGCGCAGGGCGGTGGCCCCGTCCCCCTCGACGTAGAGCACGGTGTCGACGAGGTGCTCGAGCACCCGCGGACCGGCGATCGCGCCCTCCTTCGTCACGTGGCCGACGAGGAACGTGGCGAGGTCGCGGCCCTTCGCGAGCTTCATCGCCGCGTTCGCGACCTGCCGCACCTGCCCGATGCTCCCCGGCACGCCGTCCAGCTCGGCGCTGTGCAGCGTCTGGACCGAATCGAGGACCAGCACGCGCGGGCGGACCTCGTCGACCGCGGCCTGCACCGCCTCGAGCGAGGTCTCCGACAGCAGCCACAGCTCCTCGGACACCGCTCCCAGCCGCTCGGCGCGCAGGCGCACCTGCCGCGCGGATTCCTCTCCGCTGACGTAGAGCACCCGCACGCCTCGCCGCGCGAAGGCCTGCATCGCGGTGAGCAGCAGCGTGCTCTTGCCCACCCCGGGGTCGCCGCCGAGCAGGGTGAGGCTCCCGGTCACCAGCCCGCCGCCGAGCACGCGATCCAGCTCGCCGATTCCGATTCGCAGCCGCACCTCCGCGCCGTCGCCCACGCCCACCTGCGTGATCGGCACTGCCCGCGACGCGGACCCACCCCGCGACACCGCCGCCGGGCCGCGCGGTGCGGCGGACTGCTCCACCAGGGCATTCCAGGCGCCGCACCCCGGGCAGCGCCCCATCCAGCTCTGCGCCACGTGCCCGCAGGCCTGGCACACGTGAATCGTTCTCGCTTTGGCCATGACCCCTCCTGTATTCCCGCGACGTGGACGAGGCGGACGGATTCCGTCTGGCCCCCGGGTGTTACGGCCGTCCCATGTTCACGGTGCTGCGATGGGGCCAGGCGGAGTACGAGCGCGGGCTCGATCCCGCCCTGCCCGCCGGGGTGACCCTCCGCACCGCGCCGCTCGGGGACGGGGCGCCGCTGGAGGACGCCGACGTGCTCGTCGTGCCCAGCCTGCAGCGCGTGGAGGCGCGCCACGTGCCGCGGCTGCGTCCCCCGCTCGGCCGGTGCCGGCTCGTGCTCACGACCACCAGCGGCTTCGACCACGTCGACGTGGGCGCGCTTCGGGCGGCGGGCATCGCCTGCGCCCGCATGCCGCTCGTGCGTCGCGACGCCGTCGTGCAGACGGCGCTGGGCATGATCCTGGCGCTCACCCGCCGCTTCGGGCTGCTCGACGCCGCCGCCGCCGAGGGCCGCTGGGCACGCGCGGAGCTGCCCGCGATCGGGGCCGTGAACCTCGGCACCGTCGGGGTCGTCGGTGCGGCCGGCGTCATCGGGAGCCGCATGTGCGCGGTGCTCGAGGCGCTCGGGGCGCGCGTGCTGCGGTGCGACCCGGCCCTCCGGGACGGCGTCCCGCTCGCGGCGGTGCTCGAGGCCTCCGACGTCGTGACCCTGCATTGCGCCCTGCAGGACGGAAACGCCCGCCTGCTCGATGCCGCGGCGATCGCGCGGATGCCGCGCGGGGCGGTGCTGGTCAACACCGCGCGCGGGCGCCTCCTGGACCTGGAGGCGGCCCTGCACGCGCTCCGCGGGGGGCAGCTCGGCGGCCTCGGGCTCGACGTGTTCCCGCGCGAGCCGGCGGATGTCGCAGCCCTGCGCCACCCGCGCGTGATCGTCACGCCCCACGCCGCGGGCTGGCACCCCGGGCTCGGGGATTCCGTGTCGGCCGGGGTGCGTGTCGCGGTGGAGGCCCTCCTGGCGGGGGAGGACGTCCCCTGGCAGGTCCGCACGGACACGGCCGCCGTTTCGGTGTAGGATGCGCGGACGGAGGATCCGGATGCGCATCTCGGCGTTGGTATTGCTTGCAGGGTGCGCCCCGAGCGTCCTTCCGGGCGACACGGGCGTCTCCGAGCTGATCGACGGACTCGCCGTCCGCGTCGATGGCGTGGCGGCAGAGCTCCAGGGCGCCACGGCGGCCTCGGTGCAGCGCGACGCGGAGCTGTCCGCCCGCCAGGACGCCACCGACGCCGCCGTCGCGCAGCAGAATGCCGTGGTGCAGGCCGTGTCCGAGGATGTGTCCGCGCTCGAATCGCGCGCGGATGGGCTGGACGGGCGCGTGACGGCGCTCGAGAGCTGGGTCGAGGCCGACGCGGCCACCGGCACGGCGGTCGAGAGTCGCCTCGACGCGCTGGATGCCGGGCTTGCCGAGGCCGTGTCCGACCTGGGGCTGCTGGACTCCCAGGACCCGGAGTTTCCCGGACGTGTCACGCTGCTGGAGGGTCACGTGGCGGCGCTCCAGGCGGCGACCGGGTCGAGCGGGTCGCTCGCCGTGGACCTGTCGGATGCGCGCGCCCGCCTCGCGGGGGCCGAGGTCGCCATCGCGGGGCTCGCCCAGGACGGGGTCATGGTGTCCGGTCGGGTCGACGCGCTGGAGCTGGCGACCGGGTCGAGCGGATCGCTCGCCGTGGACCTGGCCGACGCGCGCAGCCGCCTCGCGGCCGTCGAGACCGGTCAGGCCACGGCCGCGGCGTCCCTCGACGCGCTTGCGTCCGAGGACCCCGACGCGCCGGGCCGGGTCACGGTCCTGGAGACCGCCCTCGACACGCTCGTCTCCGAGGACCAGGCCGCGCCGGGTCGGCTCCCGCTGCTCGAGGCGCGCGTGGCCACCGTCGAGACCAACGTCGTCAACCTCAGCGGCCTCGTCGCGGAGGCCCAGGCCCAGGCCGGCGTGCTCGCGCCCCTCATCGCGGACGCCGATTCCCGCACGATCGCGCTCGACGCGTCACGCGCGGCGGCGCAGGCCCTCTCCGACACGCTCTCCGGCCAGCTCGACGCCGGTGGCACGCTGCGGGATGATCTCGACGCCGCGAACACGCTGGCGGGCACGCGCATCGACGCCGCCACCACGCTCTCCGCGCTGCTGACGGACCTGCACGATACCGGTACCGCGCTCTCCGGCACGCTCACGGCGCAGGTGGCGGATGGCACGGCGCTCTCGGGCGAGCTGGCGACGAAAAACGCCACCGCCACCGATCTCGCCGCGGACCTTGGGGCGAAGAACACTGCCGCCACGGCGCTCGCGGCGGATCTCGCGGCGAAGAACGCGACGGCCACGACCCTGTCCGAGGATCTCGCGGCGAAGAACAGCGCCGCCAACACGCTCTCCACGGACCTGGCGGCGAAGAACGCGACGGCCACGACCCTGTCCGAGGATCTCGCGGCGAAGAACGCCACCGGCGCCACCCTCTCCGACGACCTGGCGACGAAGAACACCACGGCGTCGGGCCTGGCCGCCACGCTGGCGACGCGCATCTCCGACGCCGCGGACGCCGCCGAGGCCCTCGCCGCGCAGATCCTCGAGGCGACGGATCTGGTCGCCACGCTCGACATCGAAACGCTCGCCGCCAACGTGACCGCGTTGATGGGCGCGCTGGCGGATGGACCGGAGCCGGACGCCTTTCCGTTCCTGGAGACGCTCGACACCTTCCAGAACGCCCTGCTGGTCGATGTGGCGGATCTGCAGGACGCGCTCACCCTCGGCCCGGACGCGGGCGACTTCGCCTTCCTCGATGACCTCGACGCGCGCGTGACCGCGCTCGAGGACGACCTCGCCGCGCTGCTGTCCAGCTCGGACAGCCGCCTCGACGCGCTGGAGCTCAGCGCCGTCCCCGTGGGCACCGTCATCGACTGGTACCGCCCCACGGCGGGGACCGCGGTGCCGGACGGGTGGAAGATCATGGACGGCACCGTGGTCAACGACCCGCTCAGCCCCATGAACGGCGTCACCGTGCCCGACATGACCGGCAAGTTCACGCGCGGCGTGTCGAGCCAGGCCGCAGTCGGCGTGGCCGCCGGGGCCGACACCCACGACCA
>JBDLRI010000151.1:0-3993 GCA_039800105.1 Pseudomonadota bacterium | reverse complement strand
TCACGCCCGTCGACACGAAGGAAGGCGACCTGGAGCTGCGCGTCGGAAAGGCCGACTCCGCATCGAAGAAGCCCACCAACCTCTTCACGCGCACCGTCCACTACAAGCTCTGATTCCTGGGGCGGGGCCTCAGGCCGGCCCCGCAACGCCCCGGCCCGGGACATATCGGTCCCGTCGCGGGCGAGCCGTAGCCCTGCGCGCGCGCGAAACCGCCGTCACGACCGACCCCGCCTCCTATCGCGACGCCGGCGCCACGAGGGCTGCTGCCTCGCCGCACGCCGCGAGCGCCTCCACCCTACGGCGCGCATGCCGGATCCGCGCCAACGACACCTCCGCGACGGCGTCCTCGTCGATCACACCTGCGACGACCGCACGCGCCAGCTCTGCCTGCTGTGCCGCCAGCACGTCCGCCGCCTCGCCCGCACGCACCGCCGTGCGCGCCCACCGCGCCAGCGCGTCCCGCGCGTCCAGTGCGGTCCGGAGCGCGTCGCGCGCCACCGCGTCGGCGCGCAGGGCCTCCGCATCCGCCTCCGCCTGGGCGGCGCGGACGCGGGCGGCCGTGCCGGTCGGTACCACGAGGTCGGCACGAAGGGTTCCGTGGGCGGCGTCGTCCGCGTCGCCGGTCACCCAGGAAACCAGGACGTCGTCGATCCCGGGACGCCCCTCGGCGCGCACCTTGTGCAGGCGGGCCACCGCTTCCGCAGCCCTCGCGCGTGCTGCGACGACCGCATCCCCCACCCCCTCGTGCGCGTCGGGACCGACGGGACACGGCCCCGGCGCTCCCGCCAGCGTGAGCGGTGCCTGCAACGACAGGCCCACACGCGACGCCACCCGTCGCGCGTGCGAATCACGACGGGCCACGAGCCCCTCCCTCGTCTCCTCCGCCTCCAGCACCTCCACGCGACGCCGCAGGGCGTCCGCCCGCGTGGCCAGGCCGCGCGCCACCTGCAGTTCCGACCAGGCGTGGCGCCCCCTTCGCACCGCGATCTCCTCGTCCTGGAGCGTCAGGAGGGCGTCGAGTGCCCGTGCGGCACGATGCGCGACGCGTACCTCCCGCGACACGTCGTCGCGCACGGCGGCCTCCTCACGGCGGGCGGCCTCCAGGCGCGCGTCGTCCGCTGCCCGCGCAGGCGCCCGGAGGCCGGGACGCGGCGGCGTCCACAACAGCCCGATGCTCGCCCGTGCCCACGGCGGGTCGGCGTCGTCCGAAAACACGCGGTCCGAACGCACCCCCGCGAATCGCAGGCGCGGCGGCTCCCACGCACGCCCTGCCTCGGTCTCCGCGGCCACACGCGTCACCTCCGCGGCGGCGGCGGCCACCTCGGGATCCCCAGCGAGGGCGAGTCGTACGGCCTCCTCCTCCTCCAGTGCCGACGCGGACGCGAAGGACGCCAGGAGCATCAGCACACCCGTCACGGAGGCCCCCACGCCGTGAGACGCTCGCCCCCCACCGAAGCGGGTGCATCGAGCGCCAGGTACACCGGCCGCCCGAAGCGCGGGGTCGCCGGATCCCGCCACAGCCGCGCGGGCATCTCCGACACCCGAGGCGACTGCGCGACCACGCGCGCCGTGTGCGTCACGCCGAAAGCCCCGCGCAGCGACACGCGCGCGCCCGTGGGCCACGCCCGCAGGTCGGACTCGTCCGGCCAGGCCATTGCCGCATGGATCTCCCCACCCGTCACGGTCACGAGGGGCGCACCGGCCGGGACCCACGCCCCGACGGTGACGTGCACGGCCTCGACCGTCCCGGCGCAGCCCCCGCGCACGGCGAGGCGGACCAGACGGGCCTCGGCAGCACGCACCGCCACGCGCTCGACCTCGGCCGCAGCCTCCAGCGGTGCCAGTTCGGCGCCGAGAGCCGCGTCCGCCCCCGGCCCACGCAGGTAGGCCCCGTCGAACGCCACGAGCCGGCCGGCCGCCGCGTCCGCACGGCGACGTGCCGCGTCGACGAGGGTGCTCAGCTGCTGCATGCGGGCCGTCAATGCGACGCGACGCGACCGCAGCGGATCGTCGGCCGCGATGGACACGATTCCGTCCGCCTGCCACGCACGACGCGACGCCAGCTGCGCATCGACGTCCGCCAACTCGACGCGCGCCCGCTCCGCTTCGCCACGTGCCTCCGCGAAGGCCGCGACCGCCTGCTCGGATTCCACCGCGAGTCGACCGACCGCCACCGCCCGGTCCCCCTCGAGCCCCACGCGACGGGCGACGCGCTCCAGGCTCGCACGTTGTGCCTTCGCGTGCGCCAAGTCTAGCGCCAGGCGCGCGTCGGCATCGTCCAGCCGAACCAGGACCGCGCCTGCCTCGACCGGGCGGCCCGGCACAACACGCACCTCCCCGACGACTCCATTCTCCGGTGCGACCACCTGGCAGCTGCCCGGATCGACGAGGACGTCCACGCTGCCGATGGGTCCGCGCATCCACAGTGCTGCCACGACCGCGAGGCACCACGCGGCGGCGAGCAGCGCGCGAGCGCGCGCACGACGGCCCGGACGCACCTCAGCCGGCACGCAGCACGCCGGTGCGAACGAGCGACGCCCCCTGGGCACCGGGAATCGCCGTCACCTCTCGAAGCAGCGCGTGGCCGCCGTCCTCGTCACGCAGGGCCACATGGTGCGCATGCTCCATGCGTCCTTCGTCCGACGCCTCACGCAGCGAGACCAGAACGGATGCATCACAGTGTTTCACAAGCACGCGCAACAGGGCCGCTGCGGAATGCTCGTCGTCGGGAAGAGACACGCGAAGCAAACCATCCGGTGCATCGTCAGCACCGAAGCGCACGTGGTCGAGCAGCAGCACGCAGCCCAGAAACAGGATCGTACCCGCGGCGGCGACTCCTACGGAACCCACCCCACACGCCACGCCAGCCGCGAACGAGGCAAAGACGAACAGGAGATCGAGCGGATCGGACACGTTGCCGCGGAAGCGCACGAGGGCGAGCGCGCCGACCAGGCCCACGCCACGCGCGACGCTGTCGCCGACTGCCTGAACGACGAGACAGCTCACGATCCCGGCCACCGCGAGCGCCATCGCGAACGAGCGGCCTGGAGCGACGTCCCTCCGAACGCGGACGAACGCGACCGCGATCGTCTGCGAGAGCACCCATGCCCCGAGCAGCGCGGACACTGAGTCTGCCCACCACGGCGGTATCCACGCGCCAAGTATCGCTGGATTCATGCGGCCCTCCCGCCTATGCCGTGTGAGTCGTGCTCCATCGCCAAGCAATACTTGGAGAAGCCGACGCGGACGAGGGCGTGGCGGCGCACGAGATGGAGCATCCACGGGGGCGGGCGCGCTTCGCACTTGAGCTCCATGAGCGCGCCGCCGGAAGGGACTGCGCCGAAGGGGACGGATCGCCTCGGCTCTCCCTCCAGGGTCCACCCCCGATGGGCGTGCGTCACGAGAGAGGTGTCGAAGGTGACGCGCGCATAGGGGTCCCAGCGCCCGAACCAGGCCTCACGCCGGTAGCGGATCCAGCACACCGGCTCCGCGGATGTCGCGCACGCGAGGGCGGAAAAGTGTTGCTCGACGGCGGAGGCATCGGCGGAAGGCATGCGAACGCGCGACTCCAGCGCCTCGACGGGCACACGTGTGCGCAGCTTGTCGACGACGCCGTGGGCCTTGCGCTTCACCTCGAGGAACACCTGTCGGTCCGAACGCAGGCCAGCCCCCGACTCAGCGTAGCGGCGCAATCGGAGCTTGTGGCGCACGGCAAGGTTCGCGCGCGCGGCACGGTAGGATTCCAATCCCGGGGAGTCCAGGTAGACCGTGTCGATGACGTAGCTCTCGCCGGGACGGGCGTGACCGTCCGGCGCACACCACGTCGCGACATCCGCGCGCACGCGCTCGAGCTCACGCGGAGAGAGCAAGAACTTCCATTCCAGACGCGAGGGGATGCCGGGCTCGAACACGCCTTCCTCCCCATCAAGCATAGCACGGGCCGGTTCAGCCCCCCGGGAGCGGGCCTTGCGCATACGGCGCCTCGCCGAGGAA
>JBDLRI010000150.1:0-2690 GCA_039800105.1 Pseudomonadota bacterium | reverse complement strand
TCGGCGGACAGGGCGGCGGTGCCGGCCAGGCGGGTGCGCGCGGGGCCCGGGTCCGCCAGCGCGTCGACGGGGGTCCACACTTCCCGCCGCGCGCGGAGCAGCGCCTCGAGACGCAGGCGTGGATCGGGCACCCACGTCGTCTCCAGCTGCCCGGCCAGGGCGGAGGTGGTGTCCGCGCGATCGTGCGCCCCGACGCCCAGCTCGGCGTCCCGGTCCACGAACTGGTCGGTGCGCGCGAGCCACCAGCCCCGCGGCTGCACCCGCAGCGTCTCCGAGGGCCGCAGGTCCCCGCTCACGGCGAGGAGGTTGCGCGCGGCGGAGTAGGTGGCGCGCTGCACCTGGTCCTGCGCGGGGCCGGGAAGCTCCCGGTCCAGCACCGACACGGCGTCGTGCAGCGCGACCGAGGCGCGCGGCCCGCCGAGCTCGAGGCGCCCGAGCACCGCGGCCCGGCGCGCGGCGTTGTGCGCACGCCGTACGATGGCGTCGTCCCCGGGCGTGTAGCGGGTGCCACGGTCGTCGAACCAGGTGAAGTCGCCGCGCGTGGCCTGGCTGTCGACGGCCAGGAAGGCCCGCGCGGGGCCCAGCATCCCGGCGCCGACGGTCCAGGTCCGCAGGGTGCTCCAGCTGCCGACGTCGACGCCGCGGGTGTCCGCCACGAGGTCGCGCGGGAGGTGCAGGTCGACCACGCCGCCGATGGCGCTCGTGCCGTAGCGGGCGGGCGCGTGGCCGCGCCAGGCGTCCACGTGCGCGAACGCGCGGGCGGGCAGCTCGGAGAGGTCCACCACGTCGGCGCCGTCGGGGTTCAGCGGGACGCCGTCGAGGAACACCTCCACCTGGCGGAAGGTGCTGCCGCGCATGCTCACCACGGCGGGGTCGCCCAGGCCGCCGAGCCGCCGCACGAGGGTGCCCGGGACGGTGGAGAGCACCTGCGCGAGGTCCGCGCCCGCCGGGAGCTCCGGCCCGAGCGGCAGGCGGGTGAGGGCGGCCGACACCTGGATCGGGTCGGGTCCCGGGCGCGCCTGCGGGACCTCGATCTCCTCGGCCGCGTCGTGCGTCGTGTCGCCGGCCCCCCGGGGGGCGTTGCGGGGGGCGGCGCCCCCCGCCCCAGGAGCAGCGTCCCCCGAATCCGCGGCGAGCGCGTCGGGCGCGAGCAGGCTCAGGAGCAGGGCGGTCGGGACGATGACGGGCCTCGGCCGACCCCAACCCGGCGGCAGGGGCGCGCGCGGAAGCTCCGGGGCGCCGTCTGCCTCCATCCCCGGAGGTCGACGGTGGCGCGCGCGGGGCCGGTCTCCTGGCTGCCGGATCGTCCGCCCTGCGCGCCTTCCCGTCCGTCGACAGTGGCGTGTGCGCAGCGCGTTCCCGGTCACAGTGGCGGGGGCCGCACCGGTCTTGCACCGGTTTCCCGTTTCACCCCCCGTACGGAGGGCACCTCGAGCGCGTGGGAAGGAAAAGAACGCGGTCCGGTAAGGGCCGGAGGGTGCCTTGTCAAACCTTCCTGGGGCGGGGGGTTCCACCCCCCGCAACGCCCCCCGCGGTTGGGCGGCCGGCCGCGGGGACGTTAGCAACGCCGCCCGCGGTCTCGCGGCGAGGAGCGACGCATGAGGGGCGGAAAGCCGGAGTGGCTGAAGGTCCGGATGCCGGGCGGCGAGCGGTACGGCCGCATCAAGGCCCGCGCCCGCGCGCTCAAGCTCCACACCGTGTGCGAGGAGGCCCAGTGCCCCAACATCGGGGAGTGCTGGAGCGGCGGCACCGCCACCTTCATGGTGCTCGGAGACACCTGCACGCGCGGGTGCCGCTTCTGTGCGGTGGCCACCGCGCGCAACCCCGCGCCGCCGGATCCCGCGGAGCCCCAGAACGTCGCCGAGGCCATCCGCGAGATGGAGCTGGACTACGTCGTGCTCACGAGCGTGAACCGCGACGACCTGCCCGACCAGGGCGCGGGCCACTTCGCGGCGTGCATCCGCGCCATCCGGGCCCAGTCGCCGCGCACCTGGATCGAGGTGCTCATCCCCGACTTCGCGGGCCGCGAGGACCTTCTGGCCGTCGTGCTCGCGGCGGGTCCGCACGTGCTCGCCCACAACGTGGAGACCGTGCCGCGGCTCCAGGCGCCGGTGCGTGACCCGCGCGCCAACTGGGACCAGTCCACGCGCATCCTCGCGGCGGCGAAGCGCCTGGCGCCCGGGCAGCTCACCAAGACGAGCCTGCAGGTGGGCCACGGCGAGACCGAAGCCGAGCTCCGCGAGGCGATGGGGCTCCTGCGCGCGTTCGAGGTGGATTTCCTGACCCTCGGGCAGTACCTCCAGCCGAGCCCCAAGCACCTCGCGGTGAAGGAGTTCGTGCATCCCGACGTGTTCGCGCGCCTCGCGACGGAGGGCCAGGCCATGGGCTTCCGGTACGTCGCGAGCGGTCCGCTCGTGCGCTCCAGCTACAAGGCCGGCGAGTTCTTCATCGCGGAGTACCTTCGCACCCGCGCGGGCGAGGTGCCGGCGCCCGGCGCGGCACCCGGCGCCGCCGCGGAGCGCGCGTGAGCGGGCCGGTCGTGGCGCGCAGCGGCGCCGAGCGTCTCCGCGGGCGTCTCGAGGCGCACCTGGCCGCCGGCGGCTGGCTGCTCGGCGAGGGCGTGGGCGTGCACGGCGTGACCCACGGCCTGGCCGGCGCGGGCGTGCAGCTCACGCCGTTCTCCGAGCAGG
>JBDLRI010000149.1:0-30792 GCA_039800105.1 Pseudomonadota bacterium | reverse complement strand
CGCCTTCCGGTCAGCATCGCGAAGAGGATGACGCCCAGGCTGTAGAGGTCGCTGCGGTGATCGATGGGCGCGCCGCTCATCTGCTCGACGCTGGCGTACGCCCAGGTGCCCACCAGCGCGTTGGACAGCATCGCGTCGTGGTTGGGATCGAGGTCCTTCACGATGCCGAAGTCGGTGAGCTTGCAGCGCCCGCCGGCGTCGATGAGCACGTTGCTCGGCTTCAGGTCCCGGTGCACGAGCCCGCGCCGGTGGATGTAGGCGAGCGCCCGGCACAGGTCCACGAGAATCGCCTCGCAGCGGGCCCAGCGCACCTCCGGCGCCAGGTCCCGGAACCCCAGGATCGCGGTGTGGAGGTCGTGGCCCTCCACGTACTCCATGGCGATGTAGGGATGGCCCCACAGATCCCCGTAGGCATCCACACGGATCACGTTGGGGTGCCGGATGCGCGCGAGCGCGCGGAACTCGCGCTTGAAGCGCGCCAGGCCCGCGTCGACGCGCCCACTCTTGAGCACCTTCAGCGCCACCTGCCGCCCGTCCGGGTCCGTGGCGAGCAGCACGTGGGCCATGGCCCCGCGGCCCACGATGCGCCGGTAGATGTACGGTCCGAGGCGGTCCCCCGGCGCGATGGCGCGCCCGCCCACCTCGAGCGACAGGTCCGGATCGACGGGATCGTGCGTGGCCATCCGCGCAGCATGTAGCCCACCGCCCGCTTCCGTGGAGGGGCACGGCACGTTACGCAGCGCGCCCTTCCCCGGAGACTCCATGAACGCCCCCATCCGCGTCACCGTCACGGGCGCCGCCGGCCAGATCGGCTACGCGCTCCTCTTCCGCCTCGCCTCCGGCGACTGCTACGGCAAGGACCAGCCCATCATCCTGCAGCTCCTCGAGCTGCCGGCCGGCATGAAGGCGCTCGAGGGCGTGGCGATGGAGCTCGACGACAGCGCCTTCCCGCTGCTGCACGGCATCGAGCTGAGCGACAACGCCGACGCGGCCTTCAAGGGCGCGAACCAGGCGTTCCTCGTCGGAAGCCGCCCGCGCACGAAGGACATGAGCCGCGCGGACCTCATCACCGCCAACGGCCCCATCTTCGTCGGGCAGGGCCAGGCCATCGCGAACCACGCGGCGAGCGACATCCGCGTGCTCGTGGTCGGAAACCCCTGCAACACCAACGCGCTCATCGCGATGCACGCCGCCAAGGGCGTCCCGCAGGACCGCTTCCACGCCATGACGCGCCTCGACGAGAACCGCGCCAAGGGCCAGCTCGCGCGCAAGGCCGGCGTCACCCCCGGCGCGGTGAAGAACCTCGCGATCTGGGGCAACCACTCCGACACGATGTACCCCGACTACGTGAACGCGACGATCGCCGACAAGGCCGTCACCCGCGTGATCGGCGACCGCGAATGGCTCGAGGGCGGCTTCATCAAGACCGTCGCCACGCGCGGCAAGGCGATCATCGAGGCCCGCGGGCTCTCGAGCGCCGCCAGCGCCGCCAGCGCCGCCATCGACCACATGCACGACCTGTGGCAGGGCACCCCGGCCGGCGGGTTCAGCTCCATGGCCGTCGTGTCCCGCGGCGAGTACGGCATCACGCCGGGTCTCATCTCGAGCTTCCCTGTCCGCGCCAAGGCCGGGGAATGGGAGATCGTGTCGGGCCTCTCGCACGACGACGCCGCCAAGGCGCGCATCGCGGCGAGCGTCAAGGAGCTCGAGACCGAGCGCGCCACCGTGGCGAACCTCCTCGGCTGAGTCATGGGGCGGGGAGGGGGCACCCCTCCCCGCAACGCCCCTCCCCGCGTGCGCGCCGCCCGGAGGTCGACGTGTTCTTCTTCGATCGCACCCGCCTGCCGCGCCCGGACGAGTTGCTCCCCGGGCGCGCGGAGGCCATCCCGCTCCCACCCCGCCACCGCGTGCTCGGCACGCCGATGGCGCCGCCCTTCCCTCCGGGCACCGCGCTGGCCCTGTTCGGCATGGGCTGTTTCTGGGGTGCCGAGCGGCTGTTCTGGCGCCTGCCGGGCGTGGTGTCGACGCAGGTAGGGTACGCGGGCGGCGGCACGCCGAACCCGACGTACAAGGAGGTCTGCGGCGGGCGGACCGGCCACAACGAGGTGGTGCGCGTCGTGTTCGACCCCGCCCGGGTGTCCTACGACGCGCTCCTGCGCGCGTTCTGGGAGAACCACGACCCGACGCAGGGCATGCGCCAGGGCAACGACGTCGGCACGCAGTACCGCTCCGGCATCTACGCCTACGACGACGCGCAGCACGCCGCCGCGGAGGCCTCGCGCGCGGCGTACGCCGCCGTGCTGCGTGCGGCGGGCCACGGGCCGATCACCACGGAGATCGTGGCGGCGCCCACGTTCTACGCCGCGGAGGCCTACCACCAGCAGTACCTCGACGCGAACCCCGACGGCTACTGCGGCATCGGCGGGACCGGCGTCGCCTGCCCGGTGGGCCTGGGGCCCACGGCGTCGTGAGCGACGCTCCCGTCGACCTCCTGCTCTCCAGCGGGTACCTCGCCTTCGCGCGGCACGCCGGGGTCCTGCGGGTCGTGGAGGAGCGCGGGGTGCCCGTCGACGCGGTCGTCGGCACGTCCAGCGGGTCGCTGGTGGGGGCGCTGTGGGCCAGCGGCATGTCCAGCGAGCGCATCGTGGCGCAGCTGGAGGCCACGCGGCCCTGGCGCTTCGTGGCCCTGCACGCGGCACCCTGGCGCGGGCTCCTGCGGCTCGACCCGATGGTCGCCTGGCTGCACACGGTGCTGCCGCCGACCTTCGCCGGGCTGGCACGGCCCTTCGCCGTCGGCGTCAGCGTGCGGCGCGGCGACGCGGTGGAGGCGCACCTGCTCACGGACGGGCCACTGCCGGAGGCGATCGCGGCGTCCTGCGCCATCCCCGGCCTGTTCGCCTCCCCGATGGACGGCCCGTGGGGCGCGTGGCGCGACGGCGGCTACGCGGACCGGCTCATGGCGGGACCATGGCGGGCGTGGCGCGGCGAACGCCCTGGCCTGGGGCATGCCGTGGCGCGAAGCGCGGGCCGGGAGGTCCCGCTGCCGGCCTCGCTGCCCGTGATCCGCACCCCCCGCGCCCGCGCGAGCCTGTGGGGGCTCCGCGACGTGCGCGCCCAAGCCGACGAGGCCGCCGACGCCGCGCGTCGGGCGCTGGATGCCGCGGGGCGCTAGGAGACTGGCCGGGAGGCTCCATGAAGACGAAGGACGAGATCGTGGCCAACTGGCTGCCCCGCTACACGGGCACGCCGGTGGAGGACTTCGCGGACCACATCCTGCTCACGAACTTCCAGTCCTACGTGACGGCCTTCGCCACGCGCATGGACGTGCCGGTGGTGGGGACCGACCGCCCGATGCCCAACGCCACCTCGAAGGCGCACAACATCTCCATCATCAACTTCGGCATGGGGTCCGCCAACGCCGCGACGGTCATGGACCTGCTCGAGGCGCGCCGTCCCCGGGCCGTGCTGTTTCTCGGCAAGTGCGGCGGGCTCAAGCCGACGACCGAGATCGGGCACTTCATCCTGCCGATCGCGGCGATCCGCGGCGAGGGCACCTCGAACGACTACTTCCCGCCCGAGGTCCCGGCACTCCCGTCCTTCAAGCTCCACAAGTTCGTGTCGCAGAAGATCGTGGAGGCCGGCCTGGACTACCGGACCGGCGTGATCTACACGACCAACCGACGCGTCTGGGAGCACGACGGCGCGTTCCTCAAGCGCCTGCAGTCGATGACCTGCCTCGGCATCGACATGGAGACCGCGACCATCTTCATCGTCGGGCACCACAACGACATCCCGCGCGGCGCCCTGCTGCTCGTGAGCGACGTGCCCATCACGCCCGAGGGCGTGAAGACCGAGGCGAACGACCGTACCGTGACGGAGCGCTGGGCGAGCATCCACCTCGACCTGGGCATCCGGAGCCTCCTCGAGCTGGACGAGCGCGGCGAGCCGATCAAGCACTTCACCTACTGAGGGCGCCATGACCCTTCCGCCCGTGCTGGCACGCCTGTGGGCCCGCCTTCCGACGGCCCCCCCGCGGCGACGCACCTGGATCCTCGCCATGGTGGCGATGATCTCGCTCGTGGTGGACCTCGTCTACGCCCTCACCGCGAGCGTGGACGTGGGCCGGACGACCCCCCTCCACGGACGCCACACGGCGGTCTTCCACACCCCCGCCGGCCCGGTGTCCGGCCATGCGACCCTTCCCGGGGAGGTGCGGGGTCCGAACGGCGCGTCCGGCTCCGTCGTGACCGTCACGGTGCCGGTGACGATCCCGCCGGGCGAGGAGTCGTGGGGCCTGCTCATCTCGCGCCCGTTGAACGGGCTGGACGTGCGCTGGGACGGCACGCCGCTGCCGAACGGAAACGTGGCGTCCCGCGCCGGACGGACCGAGGGGGGCGGCTCGTTCATCGGACGCGTACCCGATGCCCTGGCGCGACCCGGCGTGCACACGGTCGAGATCGACATGCGCCCCGCGTTCGGCATGACGGGGGTGTTCGGCGAGGTGCGCACGGGGCCGTTCGAGACCGTGCGCGACCTGCACGCCAGCCATGAGCTCCACATGGTGCTGCTCACCGCAATCCTGCACGCCGCCGCCGTGCTGTGGGTGGCCATCGCGCTGATCCGCCCCCGCCGCAGCGAGTTCCTGTGGGGCGGGATCATGTGGGGGAGCCTCGGGGTGTACTACTTCACCCAGAGCGACGCCTGGTCCCTCGGGCTGTCCAGCCTCACGGTGCGCATCCAGGTACGCGAGTCCGCGGGGGCTGCCGCCGCCATCGCCGCGCTGATGTTCACCTCCACGTTCCCGCCCACGACGCCACGGGCCCGTCCGTGGCTGGTCGGCGGCGGGCTCTTCGCGTACCTCGTCGCCGTGGCCCTCCCGCTCCACGGCGATCTGCCCCTCGCGTCACGGATGCTCACGCCGCTGGGCATCGTCACGATGCTGGCGAGCCTCTCCTGGTACTGGGCGGGCGCACGCGCGGGGAACCCGGTCGCGCGTGCCCTCATCGCCGCGAACACGGTGCCGTTCGTGATGTACCTCACGCTGCTGTTCCGCAACCCGATGATGGTCGACTGGCTGGTGCTTCCGTCCCTCGCATTCCTCGTGGTCGCCACCACCATCATCCTCGTGGCGCACCACGCGGCCCTGTCCGATCGCTACGAGCACCTCGTCGCCCGCGCCCGGGACGCCGTGGTGGTGGCCCGGCGGGACGGCACCGTCCTGGAGGCCAACCGCGAGGCGCAGGCCCTGTTCGGCCTCGAGCCAGGGGTACGCACGCTCGCGCAGGGCGGGTCCATGGCCGGGCTCCGCGACCACCTCCGGACAGGCGCCGACGGCCGACGCCTCGACCTGGAGCTCCCGTCCCGCGACGGCGGGGCCCGCGTGGTGGAGAGCGTGGCCGTCGACCTCGACGACTCCGAGGTGCTGCTCGTCGCCCGCGACGTGACGGGCCGCGCCAGCGCGGAGCGCTCCCTCGTGCACGTCGCCCGCATGGAGACGGTGGGCGTGCTCGCGAGCGGCCTCGTGCACGACCTCAACAACACGCTCACGGGACTGCTCGCGCACGTCGACTCGCTGCGGGTGGGAGCCTCGCCCGAGGACCTCGCGCGCCTCGACCGGATCGTGGAGGCCATCCTGCGTGCCGCGCGCATGGGACGTCACGTCGCGACCCTCGTCCGCGACGGAGCCTCGCCGGAGGGACCGCAGGACCCTGGCCCCATCGTGCGGGACACCGCCGCGTGGATCGTGAACGCCCATCCGCGACGCGTCCACCTGCACCTCGACGTCGCGGAGGCGCTTCCGTGGGTCCACGCGCGCACGACCGACATCGAGCAGATCCTCGTCAACCTCGTCGGCAACGCCGTGCGGGCCAGTCCCACCGACGGCACGGTGCGGGTCGCGGCCCACAGCGACGGCGTGCACCTGCACCTCACGGTCGAGGACGAGGGGGGCGGCGTGCCGCCCGAGGCGCGCGCGCGCGTCTGGGAGCCCTTCTTCACCACCCGCCCGGACGGAACCGGGATCGGCCTGGCCGTGGTGTCGCGCATCGCCAGGGACCTCGGCGGCGATGTGGCGCTGGAGGACGGAGCGCGCGGGGCGAGGTTCCGCGTGTCGCTTCCGCACGCACCGGGACGGCGCCCGGAACGCCCGCGGGTGGCGCTGCTGTCGGCCGACACCGCCCGCCACGCGCGCTTGCGCGCCATGCTGGTCGACCGCGGGTTCGACGTGGAGGAGCCGGGGGGCCGCCACGACGGCGTCGTGGTGATCGACGCCCCCGACGACGTGGCGATGGAGGCCGCGCAGCCCTGGCTCTCGCGCGCGCCGGCGACCGTCTGCGTCTTCGTACGGCCGGCGTCCGCCCGCGGGGAGCCGTCCCCCGCGACGTGCCTGCACGAGCCGCTCGACGCCGAGTGCCTCGCCGCCGGCGTGCGGCAGGTGCTGTTCAGCCGCCAGGCGAACGCACCCAAGAGCACGACGGCCCCGGTCGCGTGACCGGGGCCGAAGTGGCGCACCCAGAAGGATTTGAACCTCCAACCTTCTGATCCGTAGTCAGATGCTCTATCCAGTTGAGCTATGGGTGCATTGAACGGGCTTGATGGCGGAGACGGAGGGATTTGAACCCTCGGTGGCCTTTTTAAGACCACACTCGCTTAGCAAGCGAGCACCTTCGGCCTCTCGGTCACGTCTCCGGAAGGTGAGTCCGGGGAGGAGAAGCCGGGGTGGAGGTGGTGGGATTCGAACCCACGGCCCCCGGTTCACGAGAGCGGCGGTTTTCAAGACCGCTGCCTTCAACCACTCGGCCACACCTCCGCGGCGGGCACCTGCCTCTTACTGTTGCGGCTCCAACCTGTCAAGGCCCCGCATCCACGGCCGCAGGACCTCCGGGATCCGCACGCTTCCGTCGGCCTGCTGGTGGTTCTCGAGGATGGCGACGAGCGTGCGTCCGACGGCCAATCCCGAGCCGTTGAGGGTGTGCACGAAGGTCGTGCGCTTCTCGCCGGCGCGCTTGAAGCGCATGCGAAGACGCCGGGCCTGGAAGTCCGAGAAGTTGGTGCAGGAGCTGATCTCCCGGTAGGCCTGCTGTCCCGGCAGCCACACTTCCAGGTCGTAGCCCTTCGCACCGCCGAAGCCGACGTCGGCCGCGCAGCGCGCCACCACCTGGTACGGGAGCTCGAGCTGCCGCAGGCACGCCTCCGCGTGACCGGTCAGCGCCTCGAGCGCGGCCGCGGAGTCCTCCGGACGCACGAGCTGGACGATCTCCACCTTGTGGAACTGGTGCTGCCGGATGAGGCCGCGGGTGTCGCGACCCCACGAGCCGGCCTCGCTGCGGAAGCACGGCGTGAAGGCGGCGTAGCGCAGCGGGAGCGCGTCCTCGTCGAGGATCTCGTCGCGGTGCAGGTTCGTGACGGGCACCTCCGCCGTGGGGATGAGGTAGGCCTCCTCCCCGGCCAGCTCGGCCGTCACCTTGAACAGGTCCTCCTCGAACTTGGGGAGCTGCCCCGTGCCCGTCATCGTCGTGCGCGTGACGAGGTAGGGCACCATCACCTCGCGGTAGCCGTGCTGGTGCACCTGCACGTCGAGGAAGAAGCTCACGAGCGCGCGCTCGAGCGCAGCGAGCGGCCCGCTCAGCACCGAGAACCGCGAGCCGGAGAGCTTCGCGGCGCGCTCGGGGTCGTACATGCCGAGGCCCACCGCCACCTCGTCGTGGGGACGGCAGGTGTCGCGGCGCGGCGCGCCCCACTGCCGGATCACCGGGTTGTCCTTGTCGGACGTCCCGTCGGGCGTGTCGGCGTGGACGAGGTTCGGGAGACCCAGCAGCAGCGCCTGCTCCTCCGCCTCCACGGCCTCCAGCTCGCCATCGAGCGCGGCGGCCCGCTCGCTGGCGGCCTTGACCTGCGCCTTCATGGCGTCCGCCTCGTCCGCACGGCCGGCCTTCATCGCGGCGCCGATCCGCGGGGACAGCTCGTTGCGGAGCGCCCGGCAGGCGTCGCCCTCCGCCGCCATGCGACGACGCTGGGCCTGCAGCTCCACCAGCCGGTCCACGGCCGCGAAGGTGTCGGGGGACGCCCCGCGGCGCCGGAGGCTCGCACGGACGGGTTCGGGATCGGCGGCGAAGAGATGCGGGTCGAGCATGGGCGCCGGGCTAACGCACACACCCGCTGGACGCAGGCCGGTGCGTCGTGGGATGCTCCTGAGCCTGGGGCGGGGGGACATCCCCCCGCAACGCCCCCCGGGAGTGCCATGCGTTTCCTCGCGCTGACGACGTCGCTGCTCGGCGGCTGCCTCGCGCCTGCGACGCCCGGGGCCGACGGCCCGACGCCCGCGGAGGTGGAGCACGTCGGTGGTGCCGCACCGGACACCGCCGCCACGGCGGACACCGGCAGCGACACCGGCGCGCCGGACGCACCCGGCTACGAGGTGTTCCTCTTCGGCGGTGCCGGCCTGCCGCGCATCGACCTCACGCTGCCGGAGGACTCCGTCACCGTGCTGACCGCGGCGCCACGCGCCTGGGTCCCCGCGGATCTCTCCGTCCTGGCGCCCGACGGCGCGGTGGCGCTGACCCGCGTCGGCGTGCGGCTCAAGGGCGTGTACGGATCATTCCGCGGGCTGGACGCGAAGGCGGCCTTCCTCGTGGACACGGACGCCTTCGTCGAGGACGCCCACCTGCACGGCCTCACCAAGCTGGCGCTGAACAACATGGTGCAGGACCCGAGCATGATCCACGAGGTGCTGGCGTACCGGCTCTTCCGTGCGATGGGCGTGCCGGCGCCGCTGGCGGCCCACGTCGAGGTGCGCGTGAACGGCGCGCCGTGGGGGCTGTACACGGCGGTGGAGCCCGCGGACAACGACGCCTTCGCGACGCGGTGGCTCGGGGACGAGGACGCGGTCCTCTACGAGGGTGCCTACGGCAGCGACCTGGAGGCCGCACTCGTGACCTCCTTCGACCACGATCACGGGCCGGACAGCGGCTTCTCCGATCTGGTGGCGCTGGTGCGGGTGCTCGACGCCGTGCAGGGCGGCGACACCCTGCTCGACGAGCTGGATCCGGTGCTGGACGTGGACGCCTACCTGCGCTTCGCCGCCACGGAGCTCTACCTCGGGCACTGGGACGGCTACGCGTGGAGCCGCAACAACTACCACCTCGCGTGGCGCCCCTCCGACGGACGCTGGGTCTTCCTGCCGTGGGGGCTCGACCAGACCTTCGTCGACGGGCTGGATCCGTGGTCCGGCGGCGGGCGCCTCCACCAGATGTGCATGGCCTCCCGTCCGTGCCGCGCCGCCTTCGCCGACGCCCTGCGCGAGGTGATCGACACCGCCGCCCGGCTCGACCTCGCCGGGGAGGCGCGCGTCCTCGTCGGCCTCCTCGACGCCGCCGTGCGCGCCGACACGCGCAAGGAGGTCGACGACGCCTCCGTGTTCGCGTGGATGGAGAACACCGCCGCCTTCGTGGAGTGGCGTGACGACGACCTCCTCGCGCGGCTGGCGTGCGCCGACCCGGACGCGGTGGATGCCGACGGGGACGGCGCGAACGGCTGTGGCGTCGACTGCGACGACGGCAACCCCACGCGCTACCCGGGCGCGCCCGAGGCGTGCAACCTCTTCGATGACGACTGCGACGGCACCTGGGACGAGGATTCGGACTGCCCGACGTGCGTGGAGAGCGGGCTGCCGGACGGGACCGTGCTGGCGCGCTGCTTCCAGGCGCGGCCGTGGGCGGACGCGGAGGCGGACTGCGTGGCCCAGGGCGGCCACCTGCTCTCGCTGCACGACGAGGGCACGCACGCCGTCGTGCTGGACGCCGCGTGGGCGCTCGGACTCGGCACCTGGTGGATCGGTGCCAGCGACCTCGCGGAGGAGGGTGCCTGGACGTGGTCGGACGGCTCCCCCATGGACTACGCGCCCTGGGCCGGCGGCCAGCCCGACGACTACGCCGGCATGGAGGAGTGCGCCACGATCGTCGACTGGGCGGGCGGGGCGTGGAACGACCTGGACTGCGCCGCGCCCGCGCCGTACCTCTGCGCCCTGCCGCCGCCGGGCGGAACCCCCACGGAGAGACGATGAACGAACGCCTCGAGGCCGCGCGCGCGGCCGTGAACCGAAACCCCGCCGACCGCTTCGCGGGCTACGCCTTCGCGATGGAGCTGCGCAAGATCGGCGCGTGGTCCGAGAGCCACGCCGCGTTCGAGGCGCTGCACGTCCACCACCCCGACTTCGGGGCGGGCTACTACCACCACGGCGCCTGCCTCCGCGAGGCCGGCGACGCACCCGCCGCGCGCGCCGTGCTGGTGCGCGGCCTGGACGCATGCGCCCGCAGCGCGGACGGCCGGACACGCAGCGAGATCGAGGGCCTCCTCGCCGAGCTGGAGGACGCAGCGGACTGACCCCGGATACGGCACGGCCCGCCGGTCACGAGGACGGGCGGGCCATACGATCCCGGACGGGGTGGGGCGTTGCGGGGCGGGGATGTCCCCGCCCCGCCCCAAGGGGATCAGCCCTCGGTGAGCTTGCCCAGGACGTCGTCGGTGAGCTGCGCGGGGTGGCCGCGCCAGATGACCTTGCCACCCTTGACGACCGCGGCCGCCGGGATGCCGGTCACGGCGTAGGCGGCGGACATCGAGCCCTCCTTCTCCTTGCCGACCGGGATGGACTCGAGCTTGTTCTCCTTGATGAAGGTCTCGACGATCTCGTCGGTGGACGACTTCGTGACCTTCGTGAGCGCGACGACCTGCACGCCCTTGCCCTTCCACTTGCCGGCGAGCTCGGGGAGCTTCGGCACCTCGCGCTTGCAGTGGGGGCACCAGGACTCCCAGAACACCAGCACGGTGGTCTTCGAGTCGTCGAAGGTGGCCTTCTTCTTGGTGAACCACTTCTCGACCTCGATCGGCTTGGCGTCGGTGCCGATCAGGTTGACCTCGGGCCCGATGCGCGCGGCGGCCTTGCCGGCACGGGTGTCGCCGTAGGTGGCCGTGAGCTCGGCGAGCTTCGACTTGGCACCCGCGGTGTCGCCGGCCTTGCGGGCCTCCTGGATCTCGGAGAGCAGCTTGGACGCGGCCTCCTCCTTGGCCGGGTCGACCGCGGCGGCTGCCGCGCCGGGCGCGCCGGGACGGGCACCGCCGCCCATGCCGTTGACCTTCTCCTCGAGCTTGGCGACCTTCTCGACCAGGGCGTCGTGCTCGGACTTGGGGACGCAGCCGGTGAGCGTGGCCGCGAGAGCGAAGAGCATCATGGGAACTCCGTGTTTGGCCCTCCGCGCTAACATACGCGCGTCCAAGCGGCGAGCGCGCCCCGTCGGCCGCGGCGTCAACGCGTGTCAAAACGGCGAAGCCCCCGCCGGGGCGGGGGCCTCGGAGCGAACGGCCGTCGGCTCAGAGCTGCTGGCTGTAGAACTCGACGATCTTCTGCGGGTCGCACTCGAACGGGATGTCCTCGCGCTCGGGCGCCACGACCATCTTGCCCATGGCCTTGGCGGGGTCGAAGTCGAGGAAGCCCGGACGCACGCGGCTCGCGGCGAGCTCGAGGTTCGCCTGCACGAAGGACTTCGCGCGGCTCTTCTCGTGCACGCCGATCTCCTGGCCGGGCTTGACCGAGTAGGACGGGCGGTCCGTGCGGACGCCGTTCACGACGATGTGGCCGTGGACGACGAGCTGACGGGCGGCCGGAATGGTCGCCGCGAGGCCGAGGCGCCACACGACGCTGTCGAGCCGGGACTCGAGGAGGTTCACGAGGTTGCGGCCGGCCTCACCCTTGCGGCGGGTGGCCTCCGCCACGTAGCGGCGGAACTGCTTCTCCAGGACGCCGTAGTGGAAGCGAAGCTTCTGCTTCTCCACCATGCGCTCCTTGAAGTCGCTCTGCTTGGTCTTGCGACGGGTGCCGTGCTGACCCGGCGGGAACGGGCGCTTGAGGGCGCCCTTGTTCGTGAGGCCGGGAAGCACCACGCCCACCTGCCGGCACTTCTTCAGCCGGGGTCCACGATAGCGTGCCATGTCTTGGCTCCTGGGTGCGTCGCCCGCGCGGAGGCGGGCAGGGTCGTCACGGGACACGGGTGTGTCCCGCAAATCCGTTACCGGGGGTCCATACGAGGAAACCGTGGGCCGGCAACGTCCGGACGGGATCATTCCCGCCGCGGCCCGCCTCGCTAACGAACAGGCGCCCACCCGGCAAGGATCCCATGGCCCGCACCCCGCCCGACGACCCGTTCGCCGCCCTCGGCGGCCTCGACCTCCCGGCCGGCACGCCGGCGCCCGAGCGTACCCCCGCGGCGACGCCCGGCCCCGCGCTGCCCGACCCGGTCACCAGCGCATGGATCGCCCGCTACCGCGAACTCGGCGGCGAGGTGCCACGCTCGCCCACGCTCGGGCAGCTCGTCCAGCGCTCCGACGCGCTCGCGCGCACCCTCGACGCCGACGGACGGCGACGGGAGGCCGCGGAGCTGCGCCAGGGCCGCGAAGCCTTCGTGCGCGACCGTGCCCAGCGCGCGTGGGCGGCGGTGAAGGCGCGCTTCGCGGAGCTGGACCTGCCGGAGAAGGCGTACCGCGCGCTGAAGCAGGAGTACATGGACCCGGAGGCGATCCTGCCGCGGCTTCGCGGCGCCCGCGGGGAGGCGCTGCGGGGCGCGGGGGCCGCACGCCTCCGCGACCACCTGCGGGGAACCGTGGTATCCTAGCCCCGGATGGACGCCGGCACCCTCCCGAGACTGGCCTCGCGCGCGCGACGGCGCACCCGCGCCGGCGTGACGCTCGTCGAGATCATGATCGTGGTCGCGATCATGGGCATCCTCGCGGGCCTGAGCGCGCCCATGTTCGGAAAGTCGATCCCCCGGTGGCGGTGTCGCCGTGCGGCCAAGGAGTTCGCGGCGAACGTCGCGCTCGCCCGCGAGATCGCCATCGCGCAGAACGTCGAGGTGCGGCTGCGCATGGACGTGGCCGACCCCAACCTGGCCGACCAGATCTCCTACGGCGCGTACTCCATCGCCGTGGGCAACCGCACGGTCGGGAGCACCTCCTGGGACATCCTGCCCGTGGAGCCCGAGGGTTCCACCACCGACCAGACCACCGACCAGGGCACCTTCGACATCTCGCACGACGCGCAGAACGCGCTGAAGTACGTCTCCCTCGAGCCGTGGTCGACGCTGCGTGGCACGAGCACCGGAAACGACATCGTGTTCAACGCCCGCGGCTGGGTGACCAACCCCGCGGGCGACTTCAACAGCAATGGCTACATCGCCATCACCTTCCGGGACGTCCGCATCGGGGGCTCGGGGCAGCGCTGGACCGTCCGGATCAACCGCGCCGGCACCACGGACATGGTCTCCTCGCTCAGCGCCGACCAGGACGTGCCCGCGAGCGCCGCCGGCACGCCCACCACGACCACGTTCAGCAACACGAGCGGCCGAGGCTACCACCCCTGACCGACAGCCGGCTTCCACGGCCGGCTGCGGCGACGAAGGGGGCCCCCCGGGGATCCGCGCCGACTACGCCAGCAGCTTCTGGAGCTGCATGGCGAGGCCCACGTTCGTGGCCTTGATCTTGCCCATCATGAACAGCTGCATGGCCGCGGAGGGGTTGTCGAGCATCTTCTCCCAGTCGGCCTTGGCGCAGGTGATCACGCACCCCGGCGCCGCGGCCTTCTCCTCGCGCACGGCCCCGCCCGGCGTGACGAGGTCGACCGTCCAGGTGCCCTCGCCGGTGATGTCGAACTGGATCACCGCGTTCACGCTCGCGGCGAGCCCGGCGTTCTTCTGCAGCTTGGCGGGGAGGTAGCTCTCGAAAAACTCGCGGGTGGTCGGCATGATGACTCCGAGGTGGAGCCTCCGGCCTATCGCCTCCGCCGCACGACTGGCAAGCGCGCCAGCCAGGTGCCGAGCGTCGTGCGTGCGCCGAAGCGGGCGTCGTCCCAGTCGTCCGGGGCGTCCTGCTGGCCGGCGAGCAGCGGGGCGCCCTCCCGCCCACCGAACAGGCGCCAGCCCCAGCGACCCTCCAGGGCCTCCGCCACCGCACGCGCCACGTCGACCGCCTCGAGCCGCTGCGGGCCGCGCAGCACGCAGCCACCCACCGGGGCCTGCATCACCGCACGCGCCGCGTCCTCCACCCACAGCGGCCAGCTGGGGGGCATGCGGCGCGGCACGCGCGCCACCCCGCGGTCCCGCACGGCGTGCACGAGCGGCCAGGCGATCCGGTCGTCCGTCCCGAAGAGCGGCGGGAGACGCACGACCCGCACCCGCGGATCCGAGAGGGTCCGCACCGCGCGTGCCAGCGCCGCGGCCGCGGGGGTCCCCTCGCCGGCCGGCGCGCACACGGTCACGCCGGACACGCCCATGCGCAGCGCGTGGTCCACCAGCCGCGGCAACACCGTGCCCGGAAGGGACGTGTCGGCGTCCGGCACCGCGACCGCCCACACGACGTGCGCGCCCGGGACGAACAGGCCCGACGGCGGCACCCCCGCCAGGTCCGCCCGACGCCACAACCCGGGGTGCGCGCGCGGAGTCCGCGACGCCACCACCACCGACGCCCCGTCCGCAGCCACCCGACGCGCCACCGCGGCCCCGAGCAGGCCCCCTCCGAGCACCAGCACGTGCGAACGCTCTCCCTGGGGCGGAGGGGGATCCCCCCTCCGCAACGCCTCCCCCGCGGTGTCGAGGGTCGACACGCTCACGCGGCGCGCTCCAGCGCGGTCATGAACCGCTCCGCGCGCTCCCCGTCGAGGGCGAACATGCCGAGTTCGCCCTCGTGCCAGCCGTGCCAGTCCGACCCGCCGGTGACGAGCAGCCCGTGGCGCTCCGCCAGCTTGCGCAGCCCGTTGCGCAGCGCGCGGGGTTGGCGCGGCCGTGCGCCCTCCAGCCCGCGCAGGCCTGCCGCCGCGAAGGCGCGGACGTGCGCCTGCGCGTCGGCGAGATCCGGGTGCGCCCAGCTCGGAAAGCCGCCCGCGTCACGCGCCACCGCGATGGCCTCGGGAAACGGGAGCGCGATCGGCGCCAGCACGCCGGCCACCCGCGCGAACCCCGCCCGGGAATCGGCGACCTGGCCGGCGTCCCGCAGGGCCCGCACCAGGTGGTGCCGCGTGAGCGCCCGCGCGCCCGCGCGCGCGGCGGCATCGGACGGCGCCAGGACGTCGCGCAGCCCGAGCGCGGCCACGGCATCGTCGTAGCGCTCGGCCCGTGCGGCGGCACGACCGCCAAGGAACGCCCGGTAGGCCTCCGGCATGACGCCCGGAAAATACACGAGCAGGTGGTACTCGCGGCCCTCGTGGCTTCCGGAGACCTCCGCCGCGTGCAGCACCCGCACCGCGTGACCCTCCAGGACGTGGACGCCGGCCTCCAGCCGCGGGGCCAGGTCGTGGTCCGTGAGGGCGAGGACGTCCAGCCGCCCGCGCGCCGCGCGACGAAGCACCTCCTCGGGCGGGTGTCGCCCGTCGGAGCCGTCCGAATGGACGTGCAGGTCGATGCGGCCGGGGTTCGCGCGCACGCCCGTCAGTCGCGGGGGTCCAGTTCGTCGAGCATGCGCGCGTGGGCGTCCACGATGGCGCGCATCTGCGCCAGATGGTGGAGGCGGGCCGCCTTCAGCCGCAGCAGCTCCTCCTGCAGCGAGCGGTGCTGCTCGGTCGCGACGGCGAGGAGCCGCTCCGCCTCCAGGCGCGCCTCGCCCACCACCACGTCCGCCTCGCGGCGCGCGGTGGACTCGATGTCCAGCGTCATGCGCCGCGCAAGGACCAGCGTCTCGGTGATTTCCTCCTGCTGCGCGCGCAGCGACGCGATCTCCTCGGCGCGCTGGCGCAGGTCGTCCCGCAGCCGCGCGTTGTCCCGGAGCGAGGACTCCCACGCCTCGCGGACCTCCTCGAGGAATCGCGCGATCTCGTCCCCATCGACGGACTTGCGGGTCTCGAACTGGTTCTGCCGGTGGACGAGGTCGATGGGCGTGAGGGTGGCCATGCGCGGCGCCTAACAGGCCCGCTCCCGCCGTGGAGTCCGCGCACGCCGCCCGGGGGCGTTGCGGGGGATGCCCCCCGCCCAAGGGGAAGGCCGATCAGCCCTCGTCGCCCTCGTCATCGCCGTCGGTGTCGTCCTCGTCGCTCGGGGCGAGCGGCCCGTGGCGGCGGAACTCGGGCAGGAACGCGAGCGTGCTTGTGTCGACGCGATCCACGTACAGCACGCCGTCGAGGTGGTCGCACTCGTGTTGCACGACGCGCGCCGCCCAGCCCTCCGCGCGGAAGGAGATGGCGCGCCCCTTGCGGTCCAGCGCGCGGACCTCCACGGCGGTGTGCCGCGCCACGCGGCCGCGCAGGCCCGGTACGGACAGGCAGCCCTCGTAGCCGGTGCGGTCACGGTCCCCGAGCAGCGTCACCTCGGGATTCACGAGCCAGATGGGCTCCTGGTCCGCGTCGAGCTGGAACACGACGACACGCTCGTTCACGTGCACCTGCGGCGCGGCGAGGCCCACGCCGTCGGTCTCGACCATCGTCTCGTGGAGATCGTCACAGAAGCGCTGGAACTCCGCGGAGCGGATCCGCGACGCGGGCACCGCCTCCGACACCGTGCGGAGGCACGGGTGGCCGAGGTGCGCGACCTTCAGGATGGCCACGTCAGCCGCCGTTGTCGCCGATGGCCTCGACGGGGCAGTTCTCCATCGCCTCGTAGCACTGGGCCAGCTCCTCGGCGTTCTCGGGCTGCTTGTAGCAGATGTCGTGGTCCTCGGCGTCGGACATGCGGAAATTGCTGGGTGCCGCGTCCGAGCACACGGAGCACAGGATGCACTCCTTGTCGACGAAGAACCCGACCTTCTTTCCGTTGACGGCGGAGGTCCCGCCGACGTTGTCTTCCCAGCGCTGCTTCCAATCCGCCATGGTCGCCTCCGGTGCGGCGCGGGCGCACGTCGCACCCCTCCGCTCGCGGCGTCCCCTAGCGCGTTGCAGATCGTTCGCAAGCGCGGCGCACCCCCGCGGGGCGGCCCGGCCGGGGCGCCCCGGACGTGCTAGGGCAGCGCGGGAGGCATCGATGATCGAGCAGTTCGGCGACCTTGCACCGATGATCGCGGCCGACGCCTGGATCCACCCGTCGGCGGTCGTGCTCGGGGACGTGCGGCTGGGCGCGCGGGTCAACGTGTGGCCCGGCGTGGTGCTGCGCGGCGACCAGGGGGTCATCGAGGTCGGCGACGAGACGAACCTCCAGGACGGTACGGTCGCCCACGCCACCGGCGACGTGTCCACGGTGCGGATCGGCGCCCGCGTGACCGTGGGGCACCGGGTCATCCTGCACGGCTGCCAGGTGGCGGACGACGTCCTCGTCGGCATGGGCTCCATCCTGCTGGACAACTGCCGGATCGGCGCGTGGAGCATCATCGGGGCGGGCGCGCTCGTGCCGGCGGGCATGGTCGTGCCGGAGGGCGTGCTCGTCCTGGGCAGCCCCGCGCGCGTGGTGCGCCCGCTGACCGACCGTGACCGCGCCATGATCCGCAACGGCCACGCGACGTACCTCGGCCTCGCGGCCCGGCATCGCGCGGGCGGCTGAGCCGGGCGCTCAGGTCCGCAGGCGGACCTGCAGGCGGCGCACGGCCTGGCCACGAAGCTGGCACACGCGGCTCTCCGTGACCCCGAGGATGTCGCCGATCTCCTTGAGGTTCATGCCGCGCTGGTAGTACAGCGCGACCACCGCGCGCTCCTTCTCGGGCAGCTTCTGGATGAGGGCGCTGATGTGCTCGCGCGTCTCCTCCGCGATCCACCGGTCGATGAAGGGATCCTCCTCGTCCGCGACGTGCTCCACGAGCGCGGCGGCACCGTCATCGCCGACGGGCGCGTCGAGGCTCACCACGTGCTTGATCTCCGCCCCCCCGACGAGATCGTCGTATTCGTCGACGCTCATCTCGAGCGCCTGCGCCATCTCCTCCCGGGTGGGGTCGCGCGCGAGGCGCACGCGAAGCTCGCGGCGGGTGGTGTCGATCCGCGCGAAGCGGCGCCGCACCGAGCGAGGGATCCAGTCGGCCTCCCGGAGCGCGTCGACGATGGCGCCGCGGATCCGGATCTCGGCGTAGGACTTGAACGGCACGCCGCGGGACGCCTCGAAGCGGTCGATGGCGTCGATGAGCCCGAGCATGCCGATGTTGACCAGCTCGTCCACCTCGATGTGCGCGGGAAACCTCCGCACCATCCGGGATGCGATGATCCGCACGAGCGCGTGGTGCTCGAGGATCACCTGCTCCCGCTGCGCGAGATCCGGGCCGCCGGGACCATCCATGCCTAAAGTTCTCCCTCACGCGGACGATAGCAGGGGGTCGCCCCCTCAGGCAAGCAGATACCCTTCGGACAGCCCGGACTCGCGGACGAAGTCCCCCGCCGGCCGCGCCGGCCGCCACGCGGGTCGCAGCCGGGAGACCCGGAGGAGCCCCCGGCCCGTCGCGACCACGAGGTCGCGTCCGACCTCCACGATCGTGCCCGGCAGGTACCCTTCGGGGGTCTCCTCCGCGACGAGCACGGCATCCTCGAGCCACACGACGGTCTCTCCGAGGTGGGTGCGCGCACCGCCCCAGGGTCCGCTCGCGGCACGGATGCGCCGGACGAGCGCCGAAGCGGGAAGATCCCAGACGATCCACGATTCCTGCGGGCGCCACCGCCCCGCGTGGAGCGGCGTCGGGAGCGGGATGCCCGGCGGTCCTGCGAGGATCGCGTCCCAGCCTTCGTCGAGCGCCTCCACGAGCCGCACGGTTGCGTGCGCGAGTACGGTTTCGGCATCATCGCCCGAGGGGCCGGGGCGATCGTCCGCCTCGAGCGGGCGCGCGGCCCAGGCGGTGCGCCCGTCGGTCACCACCGCGTGCCACCCCGCGGCGCCGGACAGCACCATGCGGTTCGGGTCCGCGCTCGCCATCCCGGGCGGCGCGCAGACCCGCAACCCCACCCCTTCGGGCGCGACCGGCCGGGCATCCGGGTCACAGTCGATCACGATGTCGGCGTAGGCGCGACCGAGCGGAACGCCGTGGTCGCGCACCAGGCCCCGCAAGGGCGCGAACCACGGACGGCTCTCGTCCTCCTCGCCGGGATCGACTCCCACGACCTTGCAGGCGCGCCGCTCCAGCACGTAGTGAAGGACGACCCGGGCGAGACGCGTCGACCCGAGGAGTTGTATCCGCGTGCGCGGCACCGTTGCCTCCGGGCGCGCGCACGATAGCGGCGGCGCCATGGACCACGTACCCGGTTTCTACGGATCCCTCGCGCGCCTCGCCATCCGCCGGCGCCACTGGGTGGTGGGAATCGTGGCGCTGGTCACGCTGGTGGCCGGCCTGCTCGCCGCACGCCTGAAGGTGGACAGCGACATCCTGTCCCTCATGCCCGCGGATGATCCCGCGGCCCAGCGGCTCCGGGCGCTCGACAAGGCGGAGGGGGGGACCTCGGTCCTCACCCTGACCGTGGAGGGCACCACCCCGGCCGCCCGCGACGCGCTGATGGTGGAGCTGGAGAAGGGCCTCCTGACGCTGCCGCAGGTCGAGGACGTGGTGTGGCGGCTGGAGCCGGCGCTGGCGTGGCGCGTCGGGCTCGTGCAGATGCCGCTCGCGGATCTGGAGGCGCTGCGGGACCGGCTGCGGGCGGCCCTGCAGCTGGGGCCCGCCGCCGCCAACCCCTTCGTGGCGGCCCGGCTGTTCGATCTCGGACCGCTCGCCGACAAGCTCGCGGCGGGCGATTCGGCGTCCGGCCTCGCCTTCGCCACCCGCCAGGGCCAGGCACGGATGATCGTGCGGCCGCGCGGTTCGGTCCACGACCTCCCGTTCTCGCGCACCCTGATGACCGACGTGCGGCGGGTGCTCGACACGGCCGGCGACGCGCACCCCGACGCCCGCGTGGCGTGGGTGGGCGGCGGCTACCGACACTCCGTGGAGGACTACGAGGGCGTCGTGGCCGACATGCGCTGGATCACCCTCTCCAGCTTCGTCATGGTGGTGCTGATCCTGGTGGCGGCCTTCCGCACGCCGCGCGCGCTCGCCGTCCTCATGGTCCCCTTGCTGGTGGCGAATATCTGGACGCTCGGGGTCGCGGCGGTCACGGTGGGATCGCTCAACACCTTCACCAGCTTCGCGAACGCCGTGCTGATCGGCGTCGGCGTCGAGTTCGGGGTGCACCTCTACGCCCGCTACCGCGAGCAGCGCGCGGCGGGCCTGGCCGTCGAGGACGCCGTCGTGCGGACCTGGGACCTGATCGGCGGCACCTGCACCTCCGCGGCGCTGACCTCCAGCGCGGGATTCGCGGCGCTGGTCGCCGCCCACTTCGCCGGATTCCGCCAGCTCGGATGGATCCTGGCGCTCGGGCTCCTGATCTGCTTGGCGGTGGTGCTGGTGCTCACCCCGGTCCTGCTGATGGCGCTCGAACGCGCCACACAGCGTGCGCCGAGCGCGCCCCGAAAGGCCCGGCTCCGCCGGCGCCGACCGAGCACCTACCGCGTTGCGCCGGTGTTCCTCGTCGGATTCGCCTGCCTGACGGTGGTGTCCGCGATCCTCGTGCGCCATGTGCAGTTCGAGTACGACATCAGCGCCCTGCGTCGCGAGGGGCTGGGGTGGTCGGAGCTGTCCGAAGGCGAGCGCCAAGCCGCGCGCGACAGCTATTCCCCCGCGATCGCCACCTTTCCGGACCTCGCGACGCTCGACGCCACGCTGCCGCGTCTCGAGGCGCGCATCGCCGACGGGTCGTTCCCCGAGGTCCAGCGTGTCCTGTCGCTCCGCACGTTGCTTCCGGCGGATCAAGTCGCACGGCTGGCGATCCTGCGCGAGATCCGGGAGATGGCGGCCGATCCGGCCGTGGCGTGGCTTCCGGCCAAGGTGCAGTCCACCCTCGCCCATGTCCGCGCCACCGACCTGGCCCCGCTGACCCCCGCGGACCTTCCGCGCGGCCTGCGCCGCGTGCTCGGCGCCGACGCGCCGCAGCCGCGCGCGCTCCTCATGCCCGCCGACAACATGTGGGACATGCGCGAGAGCGCCCGGCTGGCCGACGCCATCGCCCGGGAGCTGCCGGGCGTCGACGTGACCGGCGAGTTCACCATGCTCGCGGCGGTCCACCGCATGCTGCAGCGGGACACGCCCATCGTGGGCGCGATCGCCGTCGGGCTGGTGGTGCTCTTCACCGCCCTGGACCTGCGGCGCGTCCGCGCGACGCTGGGCGCGCTCGGGGTGCTCGCCGCGGGCATGTGCTGGTGGGGCGCGCTGGTGGTGCTGTCCGGCCAGCGGTTGTCGCTGGTGAACATCGTCGGCATCCCGATCGTGCTCGGAATCGGCGTGGACGTGATGATCCACCTCGTGCACCGCTTGAACCAGGAAGGTCCCGGCAGCATCCTGAAGGCCCTCGCGACGACGGGGTGGGCGAGCGCGCTCGGCACCTCGACCACGGTCGTCGCGTTCGCGGCGCTGTCCTTCGCGAGCGCCCGCGGGGTCCGCTCGCTGGGCCTCGTGGTGCTCCTCGGGGAGACCGCCGTGACGGTGGCGGCCTTCGTCCTGGTGCCGCTGGGCTTCGCGACCGCCTGGCGCATGCAGGGACGCACGCCGCACGCCCTCGCGGCGCGCGGGGCCGAGCGCGGACAGGACGGACCCCCTCCCGCCGCCTGACGGAACACGCGGCCCCGTCGCGGGGTTGAGAGCGCAGGCCCGCGCGCGCGTCGGGGAGTCTCCGGTGGCAGGCCGCCCCGTGGCGGCCGTACTCCGGCGCGCGCGTGGACCTTTCCCGCCAGCACGGCCGGGGGGCGTTGCGGGGGGCGACGGCCCCCCGCCCCAGGATCAGCCTGCAGGGACCTCGGCGACCGCCTCCAGACGACGGAGCAACTCGCGCGTGGGCAGCACCTCCGAGAACGGGAGGACGCCCTCGGGCACCTCCGCGCCCTTCTCGGCGGCCAGCCGTCGCGGCACGGCGAGGAGCAGGTTGCGCGGCCCGTGCGCGGCGAGCGCGGACAGGCGCCCCGCGAGGCTCCCGCGGCGCCAGTAGCCGAGCACCTCGAGCCACGCGACGCGGCCGTCCCGGCGGAATCCCACGTCCGGGACGACGAGCGAATCCGGCCCGACGGCGAGGGGGTGGGCCTCGGCGATCCATTCCCAGCCGGTGTCGAGTGTCTCCCACCGCGCGCGCAGGGCCTCCACCTCCGACGGGGTCCAGCTCCCGACGTCGGCGGTGTGGGGACGCAGCCCGAGCGACGAATCCAGCGCCAGCGTGCGGGTCCCGCGCGCCGACCAGGCCACGCGGGCCTCCAGCCGCCACGGCGTCTCCACGTGCAGGAGCGAGGGCAGGAAGCGGGCGAGCGCCATGCCGTAGCGCGTGGTCTGCGAGAACAGCGAGGCCGGGCCGTCGAGCACCAGCATCCAGCCGAGCGGCGTGCGCTGCACCACGTGGAGCAGCTGGTGGAACTTCACCGCGCGCAGGAGCGCCCGCAGGCGCGCGGGGCGCGGCCCCTCGAGGAGCACCTTCACCTCGGTGGCGCGCAGGAGCACCGACTGGACCAGCGCCACGTTGTAGCGGTGGAGCAGCCAGGCGGCGTCGGGCACCGCCACCTCGACGAGCGCCTGGCGATCGGCGTGATCCGCGTGGAGCGCCTCGCCGAGCCCCTCGGCGCCGGGCAGCCCGAGCACCGCCGCGGCCTCCGCGAGCACGGCCTCCCGCGTGGGGCGACCGCCCTCCATGGCGCGGCTTGCGAGCGGGCCGCGCTCCGCCGCGAGCCGGTACACCACCCGCCGCAGCGCCGCCGGGTCCACCGCGGCGGCCACCTGGTAGCTGCACTGATCCTCCACGAGCTTGGCGAGCCCGCGAACGACCTTGTGATCCACGGCGTCCCCGAGCACGCCGTCCACGCCGGCGTCCAGCTCCCCGCGTCGACGCCCCACGCCTTCGCGGTACACCTCGAGGATGGCGTCGGCGCGCTCCCGAAGCCGGGGGCTCGCGGGGTCGAGGAAGCCCGGCTTGAGCAGCCCCTGCTTGTCGAGCGACACGCGCAGAAGATCAGCGGTAAGCATCGTGCTCCCGGCGCCGTGCGCTCGCCCGGGTCTCGGTGGTGCCGTCGGCGACGAGCTCGTAGAGCACCGCCTGCTTGCCCGGCTGCGGGCGGAGGATGCGGCCGAGCCGCTGCACGCTCTCGCGAACCGTGCTCGTCCCGCTCGCGACGATCGCCACCTCGGCGGACGGCATGTCCACGCCCTCGTTGAGCACGCGGGAGGTGACGAGCACCCGAACCTCACCCGCGCCGAAGGCGTCGAGCCACGCGCGGCGCTCGGCCACGTCGGTGTGGTGGGTGATGCAGGGCGCGAGCAGCCGCTCCGCGATGCGGTACGCGGTGTCGTTGTCGTTGGTGAACACGAGCGTCCGGCGGCCCCATTCCTGCGCCACGAGCGCCTCGACCAGCTCCAGCTTCCGCTCGGTGCCGTGGGCGATGCGGCGCGCGTCCAGGAACGCCCGGAACGCCGCGCGACCCTCCCGGGACCGCGCGCTCTCGCGGAGGAAGCGACGCCACCCGGCCGGGCCGCCCATCGCGATTCCGGCGCCGTCCACGAACGCGCGGTAGCGCCCGCGCAGCGCGTCGTACTGCGCCTGCTCCTCGTCGGAGAGCCGCACCGTGATCACCTCGGTGCGGTAGGGCGCCAGGAAATCCCCGGCGAGCTCGGGGATCTCGCGCCGGTAGACCATCGGCCCGACGAGCTCCCCGAGCGCCATGTGGAGCCCGTCGGGCCGCTCCGGGGTGGCGGTGAGGCCGAGACGGAAGGGCGCGATGCAACCCTCGGCCGCGCGCGCGTACGCCGGCGCCGGCAGGTGGTGGACCTCGTCCCACACGACCATGCCGAAGCGGTGCCCGAGGCGGTCCATGTGGATCGCGGCGGAATCGTAGGTGGTGACGGTGAGATCGCGCACCTCGTGGTGTCCCCCGCCGACGATGCCGATCTCCACGCCGAACGCCGCGCGCAGGATCCCGACCCACTGCGCGACGAGGTCCAGCGTCGGCACCACGACGAGCGAGGCCCGGCGCACCTCCGCGATGGCCCGCTCCGCCACGTGGGACTTCCCGGCGCCCGTCGGCAGGATCACGACCCCGCGACGCCGCGCCTGCCGCCACGCGCCGAGCGCCTCCTCCTGGTAGTCCCGCGTCGTGCGGGGGGACAACAGGCGCAGCTCCGGCAGCTTCGCGTAGGCCTGCGCCTCGTCCACCAGCCCGTGAGCGTGGAGCGCCTCGACACAGGCGGCGTAGTCGCGCGCCAGGCCGCGCCCCGCACCCACCCGACCATCCCACGAGAACCCCGGAGGCAGCGCGTCGGCAGCCACGCCGTGAAGCAGCAGCGTCCCACCCTGGAAACGGAGCGTCGGCCCCTGGGGCGGAGGGGCGCTCCGCCCCCTCCGCAACGCCTCCCCCGGACGCGTCATGCAGCCTCCGGGAACGGCCCGTGCACGGCGCAGCGCGCGGCCACGGCCGACGCGGCCTGCACGCGCACACCGGGCGCACCCTCCCGCCGCGACGCGGCGAGCCAGCGGCCCACGCGCTCCGGGTCGCACCGACCCGACGCCACCGCCGCGCGCACCGCATCCACGCGCAGCAGATCGTCGGGGGCCGCCGCCGCACCGCCGATCGCCGCCGCCGCACGCGGCGACACCCCGTCGGCCAACGCCACCGTCCCCGACCCGACGCGCACGTGCACGACCCCCGCGGCGTCTTCCCCGAGCACCACGGCGACGCCGACCGCCTCCCCGAGCACGGCCGCCAGCCACGCGCGCGCCGCGGGCGTGGCGGGCTCCCCCGCGAGCGCCGCGCGCACGTCGCCGTCGCCGCTCGGCACGCCGGCGTGCAAGGCGGCCGCGCGCACCCAGGCCGGGCGGTCCGCCCGGTCGTGGCCGCGTACCGAGCGGATCGTCGCGGCCAGCACCTCGACGGCGTGGTCCGCAGCCTCGCTGTCGGGACCGAGGAGCGCGTGCAGGACGGCGTCGTGCGCGCCCGCCGCCGCGGGCGGGGGCATCTCGGACGCCGGCGGAGGCCACGACATCGCCGCATCCGGCGCCCCGCGCGGAACCGGCGGGCCGGACGCGCCATCCACGCCGACGGCGCCCTCGGTCCCGGGAACCCCCTGCCGGGCGCGCCACGCCGCCGCGACCCAGGACGGGTCCCCCGAAGCCGCCAGCAGCCCGGCGGCAGCGTCATACAGCCCGTGGACGGCGATCCCGCGCGCCAGCAGGGCCAGCTGCATGTCGCCCGAGTCCGACAGCACCTGCCGACGCAGCCCTGGCGAGGTCCCCGGGTCCGACAGCAGCGCGCGCGCCGACGCGTCGAGGCGGCGCAACGCACGACGCCGGCCCTGGGCCTGGACGCGGGCGGCGGTGAGGTCGGCGTCCAGACGCGCCTCGGCGTCGGGGTCCACCCACCCGGCCCGCGCGCGCAGGATTCGCAACGCGCGCGCCCGTGCCGCGTCCGGCACCGCCGGGTCACGCGCGAAGGTCGCCAGCCACCGTCGTGACGCATCCGAATACCCGAGCGCCACGTCGCAGGCCGGGGACACATCCCCGCGGAGCAGGGCCGCATGGGCCCCCCACGCCGTACGACACGACGAAGGCGTCCGCGCGAGCGCCGCGCGAAGCACTCCACCCTCGCCCCGTGCGGCGAGCGCCAACACCCCGAGCCCGCTCAGGCACGCAAGGCCGACGACCACGAGCACGGCCCGACCGGCACGTGCGCGTCGACGGACGAAACGGGACGGCGGGGACCGGGCCACGAGGGCGCGCCTATCGCGGATCGCATATACAGGCGTCGGGGCGCCCTGCGGCCGCCCACGGGAGTTGCATGGCCGTCGTGATTTCGGGTGCCGCCGGGCTGGACGCCCTCGCCGGGCAGGAGCTGGGCGCCACCGAGTGGAAGACCCTTCCCTTCGAGCAGATCGTCGCGTTCGCGGACGCCACGTTCGACCACCAGTGGATCCACGTGGACCGGGCCCGCGCGGAGGCCTCCCCGTTCGGGGCGCCCATCGCGCACGGGTTCCTCACGCTCTCGCTCGTGGCGGGGATGTTCTTCGACCTCGTCACCCTCGACGGGTTCGCGATGATCCTCAACTACGGGACGAACAAGGTGCGCTTCCCCGCGCCGATGAAGGCGGGGAGCCGCTACCGGCTCTCGCTGAAGGTCGGCGAGGTGCGCCCGGTCGCCGACTGGCGCGAGGCCGTCTTCGTCGCCACCATCGAGATCGAGGGCTCCAGCAAGCCCGCGTGCGTCGCCGAGTGCGTGTGGCGCCTGCAGCCGGCCGCGTGAGCGCGGATACGCGATGAACACGCCGGACGTCGTCGGCTGGGTCTTCGGGACGCTCGGCGTCGGCGGGATCGCCACGTGCGTCCCGCTGGCCGCCCGGGCGTTCTCCATGGCGCGCCTCGTCGCGTCGGTGCCGCCGACCCCGCTGTCCGCGCTCGAACCGGGACTGCACGAGGTCCGCGGCTCCCTGCGCGCGCGCGAGGACGTGACGGCCGCCATGTCGGAGCGGCGCTGCGTGTGGACGCGGCTTCTGTTGGAGCAGCGGCGGGCGGGACGGTGGCAGGTGCTGCTCGACCGCCGACTCGGCGGCATGGTCTCGCTCGTCGACGAGGAGACCCGCGTGCAGGTGGACCTGGCCGCCGCCGACGTCATCGTGGCCTCGCCCGAGCGCGCACGCGCCGGAATCGTGCCGGTCCCGAGCGAGGAGCTGACCGCCCTGCTCGCACGGCTGGAGGGGTCCGCCCTCGCCGAGGAGCTCGCCGGCCCCTTCGTGCGGTGGCACGAGGAGGAGCTGCACGACGGGGACCCCGTGTGGGTCGTGGGCACCGCGCGCCGGGATGTCGACGGAACCTGGGCGCTCGTGGCCGACGGCGGGCCGCTCGTGGTCACCGACCGCGACGAGAGCGACGTGATCCGACACCAGCGCCGCCTCGGTCGCCAGTGGACGCTCGGCGCCCTGGCGAGCCTCGTGGCGCTGGGACTCGGGGCGTTCTTCCTGGCGCCGACGTGGTTCGGCACGATGTGACACGCCGACGGCACGCCCGCGGCGCCCGCGTCGGTTAGGCGGGCCACCTCCGGAGGGTGGACATGGCGGCTGCGTGGCTCCTCGCGTCGATGCTGGCCCAGGCGGCGCCCGCCGACGCGCCGTCCCTGCCCCACGAGACGTGGACGCTGCAGAACGGCATGCGCGTCATCCTCGCGGAGGACCACTCGGTGCCCTTCGTGTGGGTGAACATCTGGTACGACGTCGGTTCGAAGGACGAGAGCCCGGGCCGCTCCGGCTTCGCGCACCTCTTCGAGCACCTGATGTTCCAGGGCTCCGAGCACAGCAACGTGGACTACTTCGCACCGCTGCAGCCCATCGGCGCGGTGGTCAACGGGACGACGAACCTCGACCGGACCAACTACTTCGAGGGGGTCCCGAGCGCGTACCTTCCGCTGGCGCTGTGGCTCGAGAGCGACCGCATGGGCTACCTGCTCCCGGCCCTCGATCAGGCCCGTCTCGACAACCAGAAGGCGGTCGTCCGCAACGAACGACGCCAACGCTATGACAACGTTCCGTACGGCAACGCCTGGCCGCTCCTCCTCGAGAACCTGTGGCCGGAGGGCCACCCCTACCACATCGCCACGATCGGCCGGCACGAGGAGATCGAGGCCGCCACGCTCGCGGACGTCCACGCCTTCTTCCGGACCTGGTACGTGCCGAGCAACGCCAGCCTGGTGATCTGCGGCGACGTCGACCCGAAGACCGCGCGCACGTGGGTGGAGCGCTACTTCGCACCGCTGCCGTCCCCCCCCAAGCCCGCCCACGCGCCGGCGCCCGCACCGGTGAAGCTCGACGCGGAGCGGGTCGTGACCCGCACCCAGGACGTGCCCTTCGAACGCGTGTGGCTCGCCTGGCCGTCACCGGCCGCCTACGCGCCCGGCGACGCGGACCTCGACGTGCTCTCCAACGCCCTCGCCGGCGGCAAGGATTCCCGGCTCTACCGCGCGCTGGTGAAGGAGCGGCAGGTGGCACAGGACGTGGGCGCCTCCCAGGACAGCCTCGACCTGCAGTCGATCTACACCATCACGGCGACCGTGGCGCAGGGCCGCACCGGCGAGGAGGTGATCGCGGCCATCGACGACGTGCTGGCGGAGGTCCGTCGCGACGGGATCACCGCCGAGGAGGTCGCCATCGCGCAGACCACCTACGAGGTCGCCTTCCACGGGTCGCTCGCCACGCTGCAGGGCAAGGCCGACCGCATGAACGCCTACGCCCGCGCGAAGGGCGACGCGGACTGGGTCGCCGAGGATCTCGCGCGCTACGCGGCCGTGACGCCCGCGAGCGTGGCCTCCACCCTGGAGACGTGGCTTCCCGCGCGGGAGCGCCTGGTCCTGCGCATCCAGCCCGGAGGCGCCAAGTGAACCGTTCCCTCGCCCTTCCCGCGCTCGCCGGCCTCGCGCTCCTCGTGGGCTGCGCCCATGCACCGCTCGACCGCTCCCGCGCCCCTGCGCCGCTCGTGACCCCCGACTTCGTCCCGCCGAGCCCGTCGGAGGCGACCCTCTCCAGCGGCCTGCGCGTGGTCCTCGTCGAGAACCACGAGACTCCGCTCGTGCACGCGCGGCTGGTCTTCCGCGACGGAAGCTGGACGGACCCCGCCGGCCGCGAGGGCCTGGCCGCCGTGACGATGGACATGCTGGACGAGGGCGTGGACGGTCTCGACGCGGAGGGCCTCGCGCGGGCGCTCCAGCGGCTCGGCTCCGGCCTGGGCGCGTCCGCCGGGGAGGACGGCGCCACCGTCGCGTTCTCGACCCTCGCGCGCAACCTCGACCCCACGCTCGACCTCGTGCGCCGCGTGCTGGTCACGCCGACGTTCCCCGACGCCGACTGGGCGCGCATGCGCACCCGCCGCCTGGCCGGGCTGGCGAAGGCGCGCAAGGACCCCGAGGCCATCGCGGCGCGGGTGGTGGACCGCGTGTTGCTCGGCGACGCCTACCGCGGCCGCCTGGTCACCGAGGGCAGCCTCGCGGCGATCGACCCTGCGGCGATGCGCGCGTGGTGGGCCGAGCACGGGCGCGCCGATCGTGCCGTGCTCTTCGTCGGCGGCGACACGACCCTCCCCGACCTGCTGCCGCGGCTGGAGCGCGCGCTCGGCGCGTGGACGCCGCCGCCCGTGTCGGCCGGTCCGACGGCGCCGGCCGATCGCCCGCTTCCCGTGACTCCCGCCATCCACCTCGTCGACCGGCCCGGCGCCCCGCAGTCCGTGCTGCGGGTGACGGGCTACGTGACGGCACCCACCGCGCCCGACTGGGACGCGCTCGTGCTGGCCAACCAGGTCGTGGGCGGGCCGTTCACCGCGCGGCTCAACATGAACCTCCGCGAGGACAAGGGCTGGACCTACGGCGCCCGCGGCGGCTTCTCCTTCGATCACGCCGGCGGTCGCTACACCGTCAGCACCGGCGTGCGCGCCGACGCCACCGTGCCCGCCCTCGGGGAGATCCTCCGCGAGCTGCGCGACCCGGCGGGCCCCCGCCCGCTCACGGCGCAGGAGTTCGAGGACGGCCGGGCCGCCCTCCTGTTCGGGCGCCCGCTGCAGTTCGAGAACCCCGACTGGCGCCTCGGCCAGGAGGAGAACCGCTGGCGCTACGCCCTGCCCGACGGCTGGGTCGTGGGCTACGTGCCGCGCGTGCGCGCCGTCCCGCTTCCCGACGCCCAGGCCGCGTGGACCCGCGTCGTGGCCGCAGCCCCGTTGGCCGTGGTCGTGGTGGGCGACGCCACGAGCCTCCGCACCCCCCTGGCCGCCCTGGGCCTTCCCATCGTCGAGCGCGACGTCGACGGCAACCCCCTCCCTCCCGCCGTCACGCCGGCCAAGGAGTAGACATGGGCATCGAATCGAAGGTCATCTGGATGGACGGCAGGCTCGTGCCCTACGAGCAGGCGAACGTGCACGTGCTGAGCCACACCCTGCACTACGGCCTCGGCGTCTTCGAGGGCATCCGCGCGTACCGCCAGACCGGCGGCGGCGGCGGCGTGTTCAAGCTCGACGAGCACGTCCGGCGGCTGGTCGACAGCGCCAAGATGTGCCGCATGGACGTGCCCTGGACCGCCGCGCAGATCAAGCAGGCCTGTCTCGACACGCTCGTCGCCAACGAGTTCGACGAGGCCTACATCCGGCCGATCATCTACTTCGGCATGGGCAAGATGGGCCTCGGGGCCCGTGACAACCCGGTGCACCTGACCGTCGCCGCGTGGCAATGGGGCAAGTACCTGGGCGAGGACGGCATCCGCAACGGCATCCGCGTCCAGACGAGCACGTTCACGCGCCACCACGTGAACTCCAACCTGCAGCGCGCCAAGGTCATCGGGCACTACGTGAACAGCATCCTGGCACGCTACGAGGCCCAGGAGAACGGCTACGACGAGGCCATCATGCTCGACGGGGCCGGCTACGTGGCCGAGGGCACCGGCGAGAACCTCTTCGTCGCGCGCGACGGCGTGGTGAAGACGCCGCCCGTGGTGAACATCCTCGGCGGAATCACGCGCCGCACGGTCATCGACATCCTGCGCCACGAGAACGTTCCGGTGCACGAGATGCACTTCGGCCGCGACGCGCTCTACGTCGGCGACGAGGTGTTCCTGAGCGGCACCGCCGCCGAGATCACCCCCGTGCGCGAGGTGGACCGCCGCCCGGTCGGCAAGCCCGGCCCCATCACCACCATGGTGCAGGACATCTACGGCCGCGGCGTGCGCGGCGAGGTGGACTGGCTCAAGTCCGCCGTCACCGCGTACTGACGCGCCGCGATGGACGCCGTCCTCCTGTCCAGCCCGTCGTCCCCGTACGCGCGGAAGATCCGCGTGGCGCTCCACGAG
>JBDLRI010000148.1:0-32743 GCA_039800105.1 Pseudomonadota bacterium | reverse complement strand
GGGGCCAACCGCGGCGGCGTGCCCGCAACGCCCCCGGGCCTCAGAGCTCGACGCACACCGCGTCGCCGACCACCTTGACGGCGTAGCTCCGCACGGGCTTCCACGGTGCGTTCACGCAGCTCCCGTCGCGCACGTCGAAGGACCACGCGTGGTAGGGGCACGTCACGGTGCACCCCTCCAGGGTCCCCTCCGCGAGCGGACCCTCCGCGTGCGAGCACGCGTTGGCGATCGCGTGGAACGTGCCGTCCACGTTGGCGATCGCGATGTCGCGCCCTCCCACGATCACGTCGATGATGCGGCCGGGCGCGAGCGCCTCGCGGTGCAGGACGACCTCGAAGCCCTCCGGTGGCGTCACGTCGCGCGGCGGCTCGCGGCCGAGCGCCAGGGCACGCTCGCCGGGCTCCGGCGCCCGCGGCGGGGCGGACGCGACGGGCGGGGTCTCCGTCGACGCGGGCGGGGCCCCGCGCACGGCGCGGCGCAACGTGGCGCGGAGACCGTCCGGCCGGCCCTCCAGGACGCGACGAAGAAAGGACATCGTGAACCTCCGTGCAGCCCCGCGTAGCGCGGCACCGCCCCGCACGGGAGACCACCCCGCGGGCGTTGACAGCACGCGGCGCGCAAGGCTACGGAGCAACCGGAGGCTTCATGTCCACCCTTCCGACGCCGGGCAGCACCGTCACGCTGGTGTACGCCGGTTCCGTGGCCCCGGTCCTCGCGCGGGCCACGGTGGAGGCGGTGGACGGGGACGCCCTCACCTTCCGGCTCCTGCCCCCGCGCGAGTCGTTGCCCGGCGTGGACGTCGGCGCCGTGGTGATCGCGCAGACCTCGGACCGCATCGCCGCACACGCGTTCGTGCGCCTGGAGCGGATCGAGGGCGCGCGCCTCGCGGGCCGCGTCGATCGCACGCCCGCCCCGGACCGCCGCAGCTACCCGCGCAGCTACGGCGCGCTGCACGTGCGCTACGACGTGCGCCGGGTCATGAACGACGCCGAGATCGACGAATGGCTCCACGGCTCCGCGGCGGGCAGCCCCCCGTACGCTCCGGACCCGTTCATGAACTTCAGCCCGGCGGGCCTGGCCTTCGACGACCTTCCGCGCGCGGTGCCCGGAGAGATGCTGCTGATGGAGGTCGTGGTGCCGCCCGATCCGCGACCGCATCGCCTCACGGCGCGCGTCATGCGGGTCGAGGCGCTTCCGGCCGACGAGCGCGACGAGGGCACGCCCGGCACGCATCGCATCGCCGTGCGCTTCGATCATGTCCACGCGGGCACCACGGAGGCCCTGCTGCGCTACACCGTGCGGATCCAGGACGCCTACCTCGAGGGCCTCCCGTGATTCGGGCGCGCCTGCGTGACGCGGCGCGGCGGGTCGCGTTGCGCGTGCTGGGCATGGAGACGCAGGCCGAGGACGGCGGCCACCCCGACTCGGGGCGCGTCACCGCCGCCCCGTACGACCCCACGGTGATCCCGCGCGTGGTGGACGGGTCCGGGGACACCCCCGGGCCGAACCACAAGACGAACATCGGCCGCACCTGGGTGAGCGCGCAGGTCATCAGCGGCACGCCCCCGGTCCTCGTGGACCTCCGACCGGCCGCGGAGTGGCGCGCCGGCCACATTCCCGGTGCCACGAACCTGCCGCACGACGCGCTGGAGGCCGGCCTCGACCGCCTGCCCGCGGGCGACGTCCGCATCGTCTTCTACGACGCCCACGACGACGGCACCGCGGACGCGGTGGCCCACGATCTCCGGGCGCGCGGCTGGCCGGGAGCCCGTCGCCTCGTCGGGGGCTTCGCGGAGTGGTCCGCCCACCGGGAGCCCGTCGCCACGGGGTCGGCCGCTGGCTAGCCCCGCCGGTCTGCTCCTCGTCGGCATGCTGTTTCCGCGCGCGCCCGACGTCGCACCCGGACGGGTCCCGCCACCCGCCGCCACGGCCCTCGGCGCCGCGCGCGCGCGACTCGACGAGGGGGCGCCCGCCGCGGCCGCACGTGCGTTTCAGGACGCGCTCGCCGATCGGGCCCTGTCCCCCGGCCTGCGCCCCGCGGTGGAGCTCGCGGCCGGCCGCGCGTGGCTGGCCGCCGGGGAGCCCGGCCTCGCGGTGCCTCCGCTCGCGCGCGTGCGGGCGGGAACGAGCCCGCTCGCCCCGTGGGCCGCCTGGGACGAGGCCCGCGCCGAGCACGCCCGGGGACGCCACGCGCAGGCCGCGGAGACCTGCGCCACCGCGCGACGCCGCTGGCCGGACGGACCGTTCACGCAGGACTGTCTGCTGCTGGAGGCCGAGGCATGGGGCGACGCGGGCAACCCCGTCCGCGCCCGGGAGGCCGCGGATCGATGGCTGGCCGTGCATCCCGACGACCCCCGCGCCGAGCCGCTGCGGCTGGCCACCCTGCGCGCCACCGCCGCCACGGATGCGCGGGCGGCGGTGGCCGGCCTGCAGGACCTCGTGCTCGACCACGCCTACCATCCGACGGGCGAGGCCGCGCAGCGCCTTCTCGACGCGCTGGCAGCCCGCGGCGTCCCGACGCGCCTCCCGGAGACGCCCTCCGTGCTGCGACGACGCGCGGCCGAGCGGCGACGCTGCGGGGACGCGCACGCCGGGCTGGCGATTCTCCACCGCGTGGCCGGCGCCGACGCCGAAAGCCGCGCCTGGGCCGATGCCAACGCGCGTCGGTTCCGGATGGACGCACGCGACTACGACCGTCTCGCCGAGGAGCTTCGGTCCAGCCCGCGCGCCGCGGCCAGCGCCGAGGACGCGTGGGACCGCTGGCTGGCGCTCTCCCGCGGAGGACGCTGGCGTGAGGCCGCCGCGGCCTGGAACGAAGGCGCGGCGCGGCATCCGGGACGCTTCGCGAAGCAGGACACCCTGGCCCGGGCGCGGGTCGTCGCGGGAGACTGGGACGCCGCGGCCGCCGCGTGGGACGCCCGCGCCGCGCTTCCCGGCGACGCCGGGCGCGAGGCGCGCTGGATGGCGGCCTTCGTGCGACTCCGGGCCGGCCGCGCCGGCGAGGCGCTCGCGCGACTGGACGCCCTCCGGGACGACGGCGCGGGGGACTGGACCGACGCGGTGGCGTGGTACCGCGCGCGGGCGCTGGACGCGCTCGGACGCCCGGACGAGGCGCGCGCGGCCCGGGACGCGCTGCGCCGCACGGCGCCGTGGAGCTGGTACGGCGTGCTCGCTGCCGACGCCGACGCGCCCGCTGGCCGGGAGGTGCGGAGCGGCCGGTGGGGCTTCGGACGTCCGCCGCGCGATGCGCTGCCGCGCTCCGTGCCCGCGCCGCCGCGGCCGGTGCCGACGGGGCCAGTGGCGCAGGCGGCCCTGCATGCCCCGGGCGTACGCGCGTGGGGGCGGGCCGCCTGGGGGGCGGCCGCCGTGACGCAGGCGCAGGCCGTCACGGAGACCGTGCATGCCCTGCCCGTCCTCGCGTGGTCTCCGCCACCGCCGGTCCGGCCGTCGGCGCTGCACGATCCCGACCGCGCCGACACCCTCCTGACCGAGGCGGCGCGCCGGGTCCCGGCCCACGCCCCCACGCTGGAGGCGGTGCGGCTCCTCGCTGCGGTGGGCCAGTACGACCTGTCCGGTCCCGTGCTCGGGCGGCTGCTCGAGCGCGTCGACGCCGGCGCGCTGGGCTGGACGGGCCCTGAGCTGCGCGACGTCGCGCTGCACGCCCGGGACCACCACCACGCCGCGAAGGCGTGCTGGAGCGCCGCCCGCCTGCGCGCCCCGGACCCGGCCCAGGACGCGGCGCAGCGGTGTGCCTTCCCGGCGGTGTCCTCGGAGGCACTGTGGTCGCTCGGGGCGCGGCACGACGTCGACCCGCTCCTCATGCTGGGCATCATGCGCCAGGAGAGCGTGTACCGTCCGTGGGCGCGCTCCGGCGTGGGCGCCATCGGACTCGTGCAGGTCATGCCGCGGACGGGCGCGCGCATGGCCACCCGCCTGGGAGACCGCAGCTACACGCCCGCCGACCTGGAGCGCCCGGAGGTCAACCTGCGGTACGGGACGGCCTACATGGCCGCCCTGCTCGATCGTTTCGGCGATGCCACGCCCCTCGCCATCGCCAGCTACAACGGAGGCCCCCACAACGTCAGCGCGTGGCTGCGGCCCTGGCGCCGCGACGACGGCGGCTACGACGTGCGCATGGACGACTTCGTCGAGCAGATCCCCTTCCCCGAGACCCGCGACTACGTGAAGAAGGTCACGGCGTGGTACGCCAGCTACGTGGGCCTCTACGACCCGACCGGCGCGCCCCTCGGGGTACCTGCCCGACCCCTCCGTGACGACCCGACGGTGATCGACTTCTGATGCGACCCTCCCTGCTCGCGCTGGCCCTGCTCGCCGGCCTCCTGGCCTGGATTCCCGTGGGGCGGGGGGCCGCGCCCCCCGCAACGCCCCCCGCTGCGCGCCCGGCCGCACCCTCGCCCGGGGGAGGCGTTGCGGAGGGGGCGGAGCGCCCCTCCGCCCCAGAAACGGTCCCATCCACCGCGACGACGCTGTTCCCCCGCGGATTGCCGGTGGACGTCGGTGCCGTGCCCGCCGGGCTGGCATCGCACAGCGCCACCGGCTGCGCCGCCTGCCACGCCGCGGCCCACGACTCCTGGCGCACGGGCCTGCACGCCGACACGGGCCGTGCCCGGGCGCACCGCGAGGCCGTGGCGCGCGCCAACCAGTCCACCGCCTGCGGAGCCTGCCACCTTCCGCTCACCGCCCAGCACGCCGAGCTCGCCGCGGGCTACGTCGACGGCGCGGTCAGCCGCCCCAACCTGCAGCCCAACCCCGCCTTCGACGCCACGCTGCTCGACGAGGGCGTGACGTGCGCGGCGTGCCACGTCCGCGACGGCACCGTGCTCGGCACGCGCGAGATCACCGGCGCGCCCCATCCCGTGCGCGCCAGCGCGGCCCTCTCCGACGGGGTGTCGGTCTGCGCCGCCTGCCACCAGCTCGCGTGGCCGGGGGCCGACCGGGCCCTCTACGACACCGTCGGCGAATGGAGGACCAGCGGCTGGGCGGCCGCGGGCGTCACCTGCGTGGACTGCCACGCGCCCCCCGCCGGTGCGCAGCATCCCGGCGACGGCGGTGGTCCCCGCGACCACGCCCTGCGCGCCCCGATCGCGCGCGCCCTCACCACCCTCGTGCGCACGCCGGGTGCCGTGGTGCGGCGCGGACAGCCCTTCCGGGTCGACCTCGTCGTCCAGAACACGGGCGCCGGCCACGCCTGGCCCACCGGAAGCCCCTGGGAGTCCGGTCGCGTGGAGGTGCGTCTCCTGGATTCGAAGGGCAAGGAGGCCGTGCCGGCGTGGACGATCCCGTTCGCGCGCACGGTCCTGGACGCCGCGCCGTGGACCACCACCGCCGACACGCGCCTGCCGCCGGGCGGCCAGCGCGCGGCGGGGCACGCGTTCACCGTGCCCGTGAAGGCCCTCCCCGGGGAGGTGACCCTCGAGGTGCGGGCGGTGCGCGGCGACACCACCGCCGTGCTGCGCAGGATCCCCCTCACGCTGCGCTGAGGCGCGGGCGCGGGGGCTCCCGGGCGGCTAGGACTCCCCATGCGCGCACTCCGCAGCAGCCGTCGCCAGTTCCTCACGCTCGCATCGGGCGGGATCGCCGCCGCGGGCCTCGCCGCGTGCGGCGCCGACCCGGCGGACACCGGAGACTCCGCCCCCACCCCCGCGCCGGAGCGCCCGCCGGAGCCACCGGCCTGGGACGCCCCGGGCCAGCAGGACGACACGCTGTTCGCGTGTGGCGTGCAGTCCGGCGATGCGACGCCCACGGGGGTACGGCTGTCGGTCTGGACCACGGCGGCCGCGCTCCGGCTCGTGGTGGTCCGCGCCGAAGGCACCGCGTGGGTGGATCACCTCGAGCTCTCCGGGCTCGCGCCCGATGCGGCCGGTCACCTCGCCGTGACCCTCGACGGCCTGCTGTCGCCGGACACCGCCTACGCGCTGTGCTTCGTGACGACGGACGGCCTCGCACGCTCCCCGGTCGCCCGTGTGCGCACCGCGCTCGCGGAGACGTCGCCGCGCCGCCGAATCTCCTTCGGCGCCACGAGCTGCCTGCGTGACGAGAACACCCCCTGGCCGAACCTGTCGTTCGCGGCCGCCGCCGACCTCGACTTCTTCTGCCTCCTCGGCGACACGGTGTACGCCGACGCCGCGGAGGACCTCGACGGGTACCGCGCGTACTGGCGCACCGCGCTCTCCACCGCCGGCCTCCGCGCGGTCACGTCCAGCACGAGCGTCGTCGCCACGTGGGATGACCACGAGGTCGGCAACAACTGGGACCTCGAGACCGTGGGCCAGGCACGCGTCGACGCGGCACGCCAGGCCTTCCGCGAGGGGTTGCCCCAGGGCACGGGCCCGGACGGCGCAAGCATCTGGCGGAGCGTGGCGTGGGGCGACGTGCTCGAGCTCATCGTGCTGGACAGCCGCGGGGAGCGCCGCGACGGCCGGTACATGTCAGAGGCACAGCTCGCGTGGGTCAAGGACACGTTGCGGGCGAGCCGCGCGCGCTTCAAGTTCGTCCTCAACAGCGTGCCGATCACCGACCTGTGGGCCTTCTTCCGGGACCTTCAGGCCCAGGACCGCTGGCAGGGCCACCCCGAGGAGCGCGCCGAGCTGCTCGCCCACATCGTGGAGCACGACATCCGCGGCGTCGTCTTCCTGGCCGGGGACCTGCACTACGGGCAGGTGGGCTGGGTCGATCCCGAGGGCGGGGTCGCGGCGCACATCCCCGAGGTGCTGGTGGGGCCCTCCGGAAGCCTCGTGAACCTGATCGCGGCGGTCTACCCGGGCAACGTGCAGTACCCCGTGGTCGTCCCGGCGTGGAACTGGTGCCGCTTCGACGTGGACCCGGAGCTCGGCACGGTCCGCGTGCGCCACATCGGCGACGACGGCCTCGCGCTGTCCGACATGGTGCTGACGCCGTAGCCGTGGGGCGCGTCAGGGCGCGTCGTCGCGCCGCGCGTCCCGGGTCTCGTAGAGCTCCAGCAGCGCGAGCACCACGCCCATGAGCAGCGGGCCGATGAGCAGCCCCGAGAGCCCGAGCGACGTGAGGCCCCCGATCACGGCGAGGAACACGAGCGTCGGATGGATGTTCGCGCTCCGGCCGATCACGAACGGACGCACGAAGTTGTCCACCGAACCGACCACCAGCACGGACCACAGCGCCAGGATCACGGCGCTGACGATCTCCCCGCGCGCCAGCTGCACCGCCGCCAGCGGCACCCACACGAGCGAGGTCCCCACGAACGGCACCACCGACACCACGCCGGTCAGGACGCCCCACACGAGTGGGCGACCGATCCCGGCGATGGCGTAGCCCACGATGGCCAGGCTGCCCTGTGCCACGGCCACGGCGAGCGCCGCGACCACGAAGCCGCGGGCGAAGCGCGCCAGGCGCTCCCACACCTGCTCCTGCGCCGCGTGCTCCACGGGGATGAGCGACATGACGCGCGCGCCGAGCGACGGACCGGCGTGGAACAGCGTGGCGACCACCAGGATCATGATGAAGCCGCGCAGGACGAGCGCGCCGAGGTTGTTGACCGCATCCCGCGCGGTCGCGCCGGCCTGCTGCAGCGCCGGGCTGACCGCGGCCTGGAGTTGCTCCACCACCCACCGCGACGGCGCGATGCGCGCGCCCGTGAGCCGCTGGAACGTACCGCGCACCCCGGGCGAATCCAGCCAGGCCCCCAGCCGGCCGGGCACCTCCTGCCAGGTGATGCCGGCACCGTCGAAGAGGTCCACCAGCTCGCCGATCACCACCCACCCCGCGAGACCCAGCGGCAACAGCACGCCCGCCACGAGGGCGGAGAGCGTGAGCGCCGTCGCCACGGCCGGCCGGTTCGGCATGCGGGCCAGGATCCGCGCGTGCACCGGCCACGCCACCATCACGACCACCACCGCCGCCACGAGCGTGGCCATCAGGCCGTTGAGCAGCCACGCCACGCCGCCGAGCGTGACGAGCAGCGCGACGGTCACGCCGCGGCGTTGCGTCGCGGGGGTGCTCACCGCTCGAGCCAACGCACGTTGAAGATCTCCGCCTCCAGGGGCACGGCGAAGGCCAGGTCCGAGAAGGTCAGCTCGGTGCGCGACCCGGACTGCACGCGGTCCTCGACCACCATGCGCCGCGGCACGGCCCGTCCGCCGATCTCCACCACGTCGGACATGGTCCACGACTTCAGCAGCATCCCGGACACGGCGTAGAGCTCCTGGCGCACCGGCACGCCCGACGCCGCGTCGACGAGCACGATGCGGCGCGCGTAGGTCACGTCGGGTCGCGTGGCGACCAGCTCCACCTTCCAGCACGGCCGACCGTCGACGGTCTCCTGGCCGGTGACGGTGCCCTGGTAGAGCGCGCGCCAGCCGCTCGCCTGCATCATGTCCTCGTAGCTCATGTCGCTGCCCATCATGCCCTGCCGCAGCATGTGGCCGGCGATCTTCTGGGTGCGCTCGACCGCGGGCATCCAGGTCCAGAGCTCGGGGCCCTTCTTCAGCATCTTCGTGCCCTTGTCGCGGGCCGGCTCGAGGTACTCCACGGCGGCCTCGTCGGCCCCGCGCGACCAGGACCGCATGCGGTAGGTCTTGGTGCGTCCGTTGCGCGTGACCGTCATGGACATGGTGGCGGTGCGGGTCTCGAAGGTCAGGTTGCGGTCGATGCGGGCGAGGAGTTCGTCCACGGACGGCGCCCCCGGAACCGCACCCGCGCCGCCCGGCGAGGCCCACGCCGCCGGCGGGGTGGAGGCGTTGCGGAGGAGGGGCGCGGCCCCTCCTCCGCCCCAGATCCACGCCAGGCCGACGACTTCCGCGAGACGAACCCCCAAGCGACGTGCCATCGGCGCCCTCCGTCCCTCTCCTAACGTCCCGGGCGCCCTCAGGTGCGCGCGCGCATGGCCTCGACCGGCGCGATCCGGCTGGCCCGCAGCGCGGGGAGGAGCCCGCCGACGAGCGCCATCGCGAGTCCGAGCAGCACGGACATCCCGACGATCTCCGGCGTGAGGCGCGCGTGCGCGAGTTCCGACACGGGCACCGGCGAGTCGAGGCGCTTCACGCCCTCGCCGAGGTGGACGCCGTGCACCTGGAGCCACCAGGCCCCGGCGGAGCCCAGCAGCGCGCCCAGCACCCCGCCGACGAGGGCGATCACGCCGGCCTCGATGAGGACCAGGCCCACGATCTGGGGGCGTCGGATGCCGAGGGCGCGGAGCACCCCGAACTCGGCGGTGCGCTCCAGGACGCTCATGAGCATCGTGTTGAACACCCCGAGCGCGGTGATGAACACGATGACAGCGGCGCCGACGCCATGGACCGCGGACGCGAAGACCAGCAGCTGGTCGAAGGGAGGACGGGCGTCCCAGGCCTGCACCTCGGGGGCCGGCCCCTCCCCCGCCGGGAGCGCCGCCCGCACGCGGACGGCGAGCTGCGACGCGTCCTCCCGCGACGCGCCGAACACCAGGATCTCGGTGGCGCCCTCGGGGATGTCGGCCAGCCAGCGCACGGCGCCGAGGTCCGCGAAGAGCTGCCGATCCTGCATGCCCCCGCCGAGATCGACGATCCCGGCGAGCGTGAACCGGCCGGGTGCCAACGAACCGTCCTGAGTCTGCCCGAGCACCACGACCTCGGCGCCCACCTCCGCGCGAAGTTGCGCCGCCAGTTCGCGCCCGATCAGCAACTCCTCGCGCGATGCGGGCATGCGCCCGGCCACGAGGGATCCGGGAAGCCCCATGACGTCGGCGTAGTAGCCCGACGGCGCCCCCTGCAGCAGCCCGAACCGCTCCCCGAGCTCGCCGCCCGTCGCGACCGTCACGGGCATGCGGATCCGCGGCACGACGGACGTGACGCCGGGCACGGTGCCCAGCCGCGCCGCGAGGGCGTCGGTGACCGGCAGGTTCGCGTCGAGGGGCAGGGCCGCCTCCCGCCGCACGAAGTCCGGATGGGCCACGCGCACGGTCCCGGAGGACTGCGCCACGCGGTCGAGGGCACCGCCGAGGACGCCCTCGATCCACGCCATCGCGATGGTGAGCAGCGCCACGCCGAGGGTGACCATGAGCGCCGTGAGCAGGGAGCGCCGGGTGTTGCGCCACACGTTGCGGAGCGCGAGACGCGCGATCATCCGTCGGCCCGCGTGGCGTCCGCAGGGTGCAGTCGCGCCGCGTGCGACGCCGGCCACACCGCGGCGAGGAGGGACGCGGCGAACCCGAAGCCCAGCGACCCCAGGAGGGGCGGCCACGTGAAGCGGGTGTACAGCACGGCGCTGATCGGCGCGTTCCCGCCGACCCGCGTCAGGGTCCCGCCGAGTTGGATGCCGTCCCGGGAGAAGTACAGCACGAGGCAGGTGCCGAGCGCGGCGCCCAACGCCCCCGCGGCGAGGCCCATCGCGCCGCCCTCGAGCAGGAACAGGGCCCGCACCTCCGCACGTCGCATGCCGAGGGAGAGCAGCGTCCCGATCTCGCGGACCCGCTCGAAGACGCTCATCACGACCGTGTTGGCGATCCCGGTCGCCGCGATGGCCATGACCACGCCGACGAAGAGGACGAGCGATTTCTTGCGGATCTCGTTGAGGGCCAGCGTCTCCGCGACCTCCTCCCGCGTGGTCCGCGCGTTCCAGCCGGGAACGGTGACGCTGCCGGGCGCCGCCTCGTCGCCGGGCACGTCGAGCGCCACGTGCGTGACCGCGCCATCGGTGCGCAGCAGGGCCTCGGCATCCTCCATGCGCACCCACGCGGTGGTGTTGTCCAACCCCGCGTGGTCCGTGGCCACCACGCCGCGCACCACGAACGGGAGCGCATTGAGGGCGCCCTCCCGGGTGCGTCCCTCGAGCACCACGCGATCCCCCACGGCCAGCCGCAGCGTGCCGGCCAGCCCGGCGCCGACCACGAGGCCTCCGCCCTCGACACCGGCCGGGGCCTCCGGCCACGCACCCGCGAGGTGCCAGCCGGCCCGAGGGAACACCACCGGATCGCGCGCGGCATCGTAGCCGGTCACGAGGACCCGCGACGCGTCGGCGCCCTTCACGAGGCGCACGCTGGCCACCACGCGCGGCGCCCAGGTCCCGGCGGCGTCGAGCGCCGAGACCATCGACGGCGACACGGGACGCGCCAGCGCGAGCGGCCAGTCCATCCCGTCGGTGGGATACCCCTCCGGACGGAGGAGCACGTCCGCGGCGGCGGCGCGACGCGCGGCGCGGAGCACGTTCTCATCCAACCCGTGCACGAGGCCCCATCCGAGGACGCTCACGGCCACCCCGAAGGCCACCGTGACCCCGGTGATGGCGGTGCGGCGCACGTTGCGCGCAAGGTTCCGCACGGCCAGCGAGGCCAGCAGGCCGAGCCTCATCCGCCGCCCGCCGCCGAGTCCGAGACGATCCGTCCGTCCGTGAGCCGGACGATGCGGCGGGCACGCTCCATCACCTGCGGGTCGTGCGTGGAGAACAGGAACGTCACGTGCTGCTCCTCGTTCATGCGCCGCATGAGGTCCAGGATGGCGGCCCCGTTGCGGGAGTCCAGGTTCGCCGTCGGCTCGTCCGCGACGACGAGCGCCGGAGCCTTGACCAGCGCGCGGGCGATGGCCACGCGCTGCTGCTGCCCTCCGGAGAGCTGCGCGGGTCGACGCGTCAGGAAGTCACCCAGCCCGACGTCGACGAGCGCCTGCTCGGCGCGGGCGAAGGTGTCGGCGGAGCCCCCCGCCAGTCGCAACGCCAGCTCCACGTTCTCCAGCGCCGTGAGCACCGGCACGAGGTTGAAGCTCTGGAACACGAAGCCGACGCGACGCGCGCGGATGGCACCGAGCGATTCGTCGTCGAGGGTCTCCACGTCGTGGCCCTCCAGCCGCACGGTGCCGGACGAGGGGCGGTCGAGGCACCCGACCAGGTTGAGCAGCGTCGACTTGCCGGACCCGGACGGCCCCGCGAACACCGTGAACTCCCCGGGCATCACGTCGACCGTCACGCCCGCGAGGGCCACGACGTCCTGCTCGCCGAGCCGGTAGGTCTTCGTGGCGTCCTGCACCTGCACGAGCGGTCCGGCCATCGGCGCCTCAGAAAGCGGTTCGTACCCAGGCCTGTAGCGTGGCGTCCGGGACGAGGCCCGCGAAATCCACCCGCACCGGACCGAGCGGTAGCGCAGGCACCTCGGGGCGGAATTCGCCGCGCGCACCCACCGGCACCTGGGCGACCACCGCCGCCGTGACGCGGCTCCCGAGCAGCGCGGCCACGGACGGCACCAGCATCGACGAGCCGTCCTCGAGGTTGGCGACCCACGCGGCGCTCGCCGACCAGGTCGGATCGAACGCGACCCGCACGAGCGCGTCCGCGTAGGCGCGGCCGCTCGTCACGCGCGGCCGGGTGGACGTGGGCGCGGGCAGCAACGCGCAGTCGATGCCGAGCGCGGCGGCGTCGACCCCCGGCGGAACCGCGGGGGCCTGGCCCGGCGGCGACCCCGTGCCGTCCCAGCGGCCCTCCGCGGCCACGGTGAACATCGTCAGCACCGGCAGGCTCCAGTCGACGCCCGCCACGACCTCCGGGGCGTCCTCCCCGACGTGCCAGCCGCCCTCGATCCACCAGCCCACGCCGCGGGTACCGCGCACGTCCACGCCCACGAAGCCGTCGCGCCGGGACTCGCCGTCCGCGGCCCATCCCGGCACGTGCCGCACGGTCCCGACGGCGGACAGGTCGACGCCCGCGGCGCGCACGGTCCCCTTCAAGGCCCCGCCGAACGGCCAGCTCCCGGGGTCCGCGGACACGCCCGAAAGGTCGTCGTCCGCGACGAGGAGCGCGGTCAGCGCGTGATCGCCCACCGGCACGACCGCGCGCAGGGCGTTCACGCCGCGACGCTCGCGCCAGGGCTCCGTGAGCAGGACCTCCCCGTAGAGATCCGACGGACGGAACGCCAACCCGGAGCCCCACGCCACGGCCTGGCGCCCCACCGTCAGGTCCACCGCCGGGAGGTCCAGCTCGAGCTGCATGCGCTCCACCGAGACGTACTGCGACGCCGCCGCGTAGCGCGGGGGCGGGGACGGGGCGCAGCCCACCGCGTCCAGCAGCGGACCCGCCTCGCTCTCCTCCACGGTGCGCACCACCTCGTCGACGAGATGACGCCCCTGGGCCAGCGCGAACTCCGGCACGATCTCCACCCGCACGCGGTCGGAGGGCATCACGCGCACCCGCGGCCGCACGCGCTCCACCAGCGCCCAGGGGGTGCCCTCCACCCCGAGCGACCAGCTGGCACGCACCTCCGCATAGCCCGCAAGCTCCGGCACCGACGGCATGGCCTCCGCTAACCGCGCCTGGGGCGGGGGGCTTGCCACCCCCCGCAACGCCCCCGGCCGCGACGGCGCCGGGGCTACTCCCCTTCCCCGGCCTGCGTCGGGCAGGCGCAGGCCGCCGCACGGGCCGCGGCCCCCGAGGCACGGTCCCACCGTGTCGCCAGCCCGGGACCCTCGTCCTCCATGAACCGCGCGAACGCGAGGGCATCCTCGATGCGTCGGGCCAGCACGTCCGCGCACTGCGGCCGCAGGGTCTCGAGCATCGCGCGCAGCGTGCGGGCGCGCGGCGCCGCCGTCACGAGCCGGTGTCCCCACCCGTCGTCGTCCCAGGCCACGCGGGTGTCCGGGAGCCGCTGCGCCAGCCGCATCTCGACGAGCGCGTCGAGCACGGTGCGCGCCTCGTCGCGGGACACCCCGGCGCAGCGTGCCACCTCCCCCTCGTCGAGGGGGCCCGCGTGCGCCATCAGGGCCGCCGCCACCCTCCCCGCCACGGGCCCCAGCCCCGCGCGCGCGCACCACGCGCCGATCGCCTCGACCGCCTCGATCTCTCCCCGTGCGTGGGCCTCCGGCATCACCGAGACCCCACCGTGCCGCTCCTCCATGCGCTCCTCCCCCACGGGCCGCCCATTCCTGCGCGTGCTACGTGCCGCGCGGAGCCGACCCCATGCTCAAGTTCGCCGCACGCACCGACCCCGGCAAGAAGCGGGCACACAACGAAGACTCCTTCCTCGCGATGGCGGACGCCGGCGTGTTCGTCGTGGCCGACGGCGTGGGCGGACGGGACAGCGGCGAGGTCGCCAGCGCGATGTGCGTGGATGCGTTCCGCGCCCGCGAGGCCGACCTGCGCGCGCGCCTGCAGGCCTACGCGAACGCTCCCGGCATCGAGACGCGCAACGCGGTGCTCACGCTGATCGACGCGGTCCTGCAGCACGCGTCGAAGGCGATCTACGAGACCGCCGAGGCCGAGGGGCGCCAGGGCATGACCACCACGGTCGTCGCGGTGGCCGCCTCCGGCAACACGGCCTTCCTGGCGCACGTCGGCGACAGCCGCGCCTACATGATCCGCGGCGGCGAGACACGCCAGCTCACCGAGGACCACTCCATGGTCAACGAGCTGGTGCGCACCGGCAAGATGTCCCTGGAGGAGGCGCGCGCGAGCCGGCACCGCCACGTCATCACGCGCGCGGTGGGCCTGTACCCCACCGTGCAGCCCTCGCTGGCGAGCGTGGACCTCCTGCCGGGCGACCGTCTGCTGCTGTGCTCCGACGGCCTCTCCGATGTGGTCAGCGCCGAGCAGATCGCCAAGTTCGGCACCCACGACGACCTCGAGCAGTGCGCCGACCGGCTGCTCAAGGCGGCGCTCGACGCCGGCGGGCCGGACAACGTCACGACCATCCTGCTCGACCCGGCGCGCTCGGGCCGCGTCGACGAGGCGGCGCTGCGCGCGCACATCCTCGAGAGCCTGTTCCTGTTCGAGGACATGCCCTGGGCGGCGCGGCTGCAGGTCAGCCGCATCATGCGGGAGCACTACTTCGCGCCCGGTGACGTGCTCGTCGACGAGGGAACCCCCGGGACCAGCATGTTCGTCATCATGGACGGCGAGGTCGGTGTGCAGACCGCCGGCAGCGAGCTGGCGCGCCTCGGGCCCGGCGAGCACTTCGGCGAGCTGTCGCTCGTCGACAACCTTCCGCGCTCCGCGACCATCGTCGCGACGGGCTTCGGCAGCGCGGTGAGCCTGAGCGCGGACCAGCTCGCGGAGTTCTGCCGTCAGGAGCCGGAGCTGGGCAACATCCTCCTGTGGAAGCTGCTGCGCGTGCTCGGGTCCCGCCTGCGCTCCACGAACCAGCGCGTCATCGCCACGACCCACGTGTACTGAGCGTTCACCGGGAGGCGTGGTCCGGGGGGCGTTGCGGGGGGATGTCCCCCCGCCCCAGGGAGGGCGGTCCGTCCTCGCGCGGGGTCTCCACCAGCGTCGGCGGATCCACGAACACGAACCCGTTGCGCCAGAGCATGAACAGGCTCAGGTTCTTGCACAGCGGGTACATGATCAGCCCCGCGAGCATCGCGGCGACCATGATGAACGTGTCGTGCTCCAGGAGCGTCCCGCGCCACTGGAACCACGCGATCAGCCCGAACCCGACGAGCGCGGAGCTTCCGTAGCCCATCACGACGGGGATGGTCCAGTTGCCGGCCCAGCGCTCGAAGCGGACATGGCACGCGGAGCAGGTCTCCGCCACGGTGTTCAGGCCGCTGTAGAGCGGCCCCTCCCCGCAGTTCGGGCACCGCCGGGTCATGGCCCACAGCAGGTGTTCCATCAGCGCCCGCCCGCCCAGCGCGCGCGGTCCATGACCGTCCCCATGGCCTCGCGCACGGCGAGGTATGCGTCGGTCCAGTCGCGATCCGGCCCGCGGATGTGGAAGGCGGGCCGGTCCTCGCGGTCGCACGGCGTCCGTCGGCACGCGAACAGCGCGATCGTCGGCGCCTGGCCCGGTCGGAACACCACGTCCTGCCGCACGGCCACGTGCAGCCCCGCGTCCGACAGGCCCGCCTCGGCGCGGGGGTCCCCCGCCGCGAAACAGCACACGAACCAGCCGTCCGGCCGCATCGCCCGCGCGGCGGTGCGCGCGTAGTCGGCGATGGTTCCGCGCAGCTCCATGCGGCACGCGGCGCGCTGCGGGTGCGGGGAGACGTGCCCCTTGCCGAGCGGGATGTAGGGCGGGCTGCCGGTGACGAGGTCGAAGGCGTCGGCCTCGGGGACGCTCGCCGGGTCGCGCAGGTCGCCGAGGCGCGGCGTCACGCGGCCCTCCAGCCCGTTCGTGGCGAGCGTTCGCCGCGCCAGCCGGTGGGAGACGTCCTGCGCCTCCACCATCACCAGCGTGGCCTCCGGGGCCATGCGCCAGAGCGTCATGAGGCCCACGGAGCCGATGCCGGCGCCGAGGTCGAGGAGCCGCCGCGCGTGCGGGGCGGTCTCGGCGGCGAGCCACGCCGTGAGCATGTCGTCGGCCGAGAAGCGGTGTCCGTCCCGCAGCTGCCAGATGCGCCAGTCGCCCGCCAGGCGGTCGAGCGTGCAGGCGTGGCCATCCAGCGGCGGCGGCGCGTCGGATTCCGGCGCGATCATGCGAGCGCCGCGTCGATGGCGGCGCGGCTGGCGTCGTCGAGACGGTAGACCACGCGGGCGGTGAAGCCCTCGCGGCCCATCACCGTCCCACGCAGGCGGATCCGCGGCCCGCCCGTCACGCGGAGCTCCACCTCGACGCTGGTCCCGAGGCCGAGGCGGTCCTCCATCGGCACGTGGGCGTTGCCGCGCTCGACGTGCGTGCGCAGCTCCCCGCGGAACGCCGCCTCGTCGGGCAGCTCGATGCGCAGGACCGGACGGCCGGGCGAGGCCTCGTCCTCGGCGTCCGGTTCGGCGGGCGCCGCCTCCATCACCATGTCGTCGCCACGAACCCCGGGCGCGGCGGGAGCCGGTTCCCGCGTGCCAGCGGGCGCGACCGCGGGTCCGGCCACCGGTGACGGCGTCGGCAGGGTCGGCACGATCACGTCCGCGAACAGGTCGTCGAACGACACGTCGCGGGCGGGCGGCGGCGGACCGTCCACCTGCGTGGCCTCGTCCCCGTCGTCCTCGTCGGAGGGCGCGGCGGCGTCCACGTCCTCCGGCGCGGCGAGCGCCGTCACGTCGAGCTCGGGGAACACGGGCGCGTCCGGCGGGGCCGCGGGTGCCTCGGGACGCCCGAAGAGGAGCGCCTCCAGGTCGAGGTCGAGGTCCACCGACGGACCCGCGGGGGTGCTCTCCATGGGGCGGAGGGGCGCTGCCGCCCCCTCCGCAACGCCTCCCCCGGCGGAGGCGGCAACGGGCGCGACCTCCACGTCGACCACGGGCGCCGGGGGTGCCGCATCGTCGAAGAGCCCCGCCCCGGCGCCGGGCAGATCGTCGAAGATGCCGGCCAATCCTGCGTCGACGGCATCGTCGTCCCAAGGCGCGTCGACCGGCGCGACCGCATCCACGGCCTCCACGTCCCCGCCGAAGACCAGCGCCTCGAGCTCCGGATCGAGGTCCACGCGCGGCCCGTCCGACGACGGACGCGCGGACGCGGGCTCGAAGAGGTCCTCGATGGCGTGAACCGGCACGTCCTCGGGCTCCGGGCGGCGGGCGCGCGGCGGCGGCTCGACCGGCGCAGGCGCGTCGGCGAACACCTCCTCGAGCGCGGTGGACGCGGCATCCGGCGCGTCGGGGTCCGCGGGCACCGCCTTGGTGAGCCCGGAGAAGTCCGGCTCCGGCGCGGCCTTGCGGCGCCCGAACAGCCCGCCGAGCAGCCCACCCTTGCGCGCCGGCTGCGGCTCCGCGGCCGGCGTGGCGGGTGCCTCGGACGACGCGGCCGCCGGTGCGGGGCCCCCGCGCTCCTCCACGACCGCGGAGGCCTCGCCGCGGGCCACCTCGCCGTAGTTGCGGATGACGATGCTGCGCTTCTCGCCCGTGCGCGCGTCGGCCGCGATCACCTCGAGCATGCCGCTCGTGTCGATGCGGAAGGTCACGGCCACCTTCGCCTGCATGCGCGGCAGGGGGGGCAGCCCCCCGAAGATGAACTCGCCCAGGAACTCGTTCTCCGCGACGGTGCGCCCCTGGCCCTGGTACACGGTGATCTTGACGCTCTCCTGCTCGTCGCGGACGGTGGAGAACGTGCGGGTCTCGGTGCAGGGGATGCGGGAATTCCGCGCGATGACCGACGCGAAGTTGCCGCCGATGGACTGGATGCCGAGGTCGAACGGCGTCACGTCGATCAGCACGGCCCGCGGGCGACGCGTCTCGCCCAGCGACCCGGCGTGCACGGCCGCACCGAGTCCGACCACCTCGTCGGGGTGGACTCCGCGGTTCGGTTCGCGCCCGAACAGGCCGCGGACCGCCTCGCGGACCGCGGGCCAGCGGGTCATGCCGCCGACCAGCACGACGTCGTCGATGCGCTGCGGCGTCAGCCCCGCGGAGGTGACCGCCTGCTGCACGACGTGGATGCACTTCTCGACGAGATCCTGGGTGATCTCCTCGACGGTGGCGCGATCGAGCGGCGTCGCCAGGGACACCTTGGGCACGAGGTGCGGCACCTCCACGTCCACGCGCTCCCGCGAGGCCAGATCGCGCTTGGCACGTTCGGCGGTCTCCTTCAGCCGCCGCATCGCGCCGGCGTCTCCGCGCACGTCCACGCCGTGCCGCTCCTGCACGATCGTGGCGAGGTGGTCCGCGATGCGGTGATCGAAGTCCTCACCGCCGAGGAACGTGTCGCCCGAGGTCGCGAGGATCTCGTAGACGCCCTCGCTCATGTGGAGCACGCTCACGTCGAACGTGCCGCCGCCGAGATCGAAGATCACCACCCGCGAGTCGCCGGCCTTGCGGTGTCCCAGCGCGAGCGCCGCCGCGGTGGGCTCGTTGAGGAGCCGGTCGCAGCGCAGCCCCGCCAGGCGCGCGGCCGCGAGCGTGGCGCTGCGCTGCGCGTGGTTGAAGTACGCCGGCACCGTGATGATGGCGTCCTCGACGCGCTCTCCCAGCGCCCGCTCCGCCAGGAGACGCGCCTGCTCGAGCAGCTTCGCGCTCACCTGCTCGGGCTTGAGCCAGTCCTCGCCGAGCTGCAGCTCCACGCCGCCGTCGGGCGCCTCGCGCACGCCGTAGGTCACGCGCTTGAGGGCGTCCTGCGCCTCCGCCGAATCGAAACGGCGGCCGATGAACCGCTTGGCGGCGTAGACCACCCGGTCCGGCCGCGTGAGCACCAGGTTCGCGGCCGCCTGGCCCACCACGAAGTTCCCGCCCCCGCGCGTGGCCACGATGGACGGGATGACCCGGTGGCCCCGCTCGTCCTCCAGCACGCGCGCCTTGTCGCCCTCGAACACCGCCACGACGGTGTTGGTGGTCCCGAGATCGATGCCGATGATGCGACCCATGCGCGGCCCTCTCGTCGCCCCTTACTCCGGTCCCGTGCCCGGGGCAGGCCCGAACAGCGGCACCTGGGCGGTCGCCCCCGGCACGGCGGGCTGCAGCGGGTAGTCCCCCGTGAAACACGCGTCGCAGGTGCCCGGACCGGCCATGCCGAGCGCCTCGCGCAGCAAGTCCACGGACAGGTAGGCGAGGCTGTCGGCGTCGAGCAGCGCGCGGATCCGCGCGACGTCCATGCGCGCCGCGACCAGCTGATCGCGGTCGGGCGTGTCGATCCCGTAGAAGCACGGACCGGTCATCGGCGGGCTGGAGATCCGGAGGTGCACCTCGCGTGCGCCGGCCTCCCGCAGCATCCGCACGATCGCCTGGGACGTGGTTCCGCGCACGATGGAGTCGTCCACCACGACGACCCGCTGCCCGCGGACGACGCCCGCGACGGCCGAGAGCTTCTGCCGCACGCCGCCCTCGCGGGAGCGCGCCGAGGGCTCCAGGAACGTCCGTCCCACGCCGGGATTGCGGACGATGCCATGCGCGAAGGGAAGACCACTGGCGCGCGCGTAGCCGAGGGCCGCGGGCTCTCCGCCGGACGGGACGCCGACCACGAGATCCGCGCGCGCCGGAAACGCCCGCGCCAGCACCTCCCCCATGCGGATCCGGGCGCCGTACACGTCGTACCCGAACAGCGTGCTGTCGGGGCGCGCGAAGTAGACGTACTCGAAGATGCAGGCCTTGCGAGGCTGGCGACCGAACGGGCGGATGCTCTCGATCCCGCCGCCTTCGAGGATGACCAGCTCGCCGGGTTCGACCTCGCGCACGACCTCGCCGCGCACGGCGTCGATGGCGGCCGTCTCGCTGGCGACGACCCAGGCCTCGCCACGGCGGCCGAGCACGAGCGGCCGGAACCCCCACGGGTCCCGCACGGCGACGAGGCGTTGGCCCATGAGCATCACGACGCAGAACGCGCCCTCGAGGCGGCGCAGGGCGTCCACGAGGCGATTGATCACGGTGCGCTGGTCGCTTCCCGCGAACAGGTGCAGGATCACCTCGGTGTCGGAGGTGCTGGTGTAGACCGCGCCGCGCTCCTCGGTCTCGGCGCGCAGGACCGCCGCGTTCGTCAGGTTGCCGTTGTGCGCCACCGCCACCGGGCCATCCCGCGTGAGGACCACGAAGGGCTGCACGTTGGACGGCGCGCTGCCCCCCGCCGTGCCGTAGCGGACGTGGCCGATGGCGGCGGAGCCGGGCAGGCCACGCAGCGCCGCGTCGTCGAACACCTCGTGCACCCGCCCCGGCCCCTTGTGCACCCGCAGGCGGTCGCCCTCGCGCGCGACGATCCCCGCGCCCTCCTGACCGCGGTGCTGCAACGCCTGGATCCCGAGGAAGCAGGTACGCGCGGCGTCGTCATCGTCGATGACACCAAAGACGCCGCATTCGTGCCGCAACGAGGGACCGCTCATGGGTCGAGCCACTCCGGAAGGGTTCGCGTCCACGCATCTACCACCGTGGAGGCCGCGCAGGCGACGAGAACCTCGCCGTGCGGACCCCGGACGTGCAGCTCCGACCCGCCCGACACGCCGAGCACCCGCATCGGGACGTCACCCAGCGCGGCGCGCACCTCCGGCTCCACCGACGGGGCGAACGCGATCAGGGCGCGGCCGTGCGCCTCGCCGACCAGCGCGACGGGATGGATGTCGGGCACGGTGTAGTGTCCCCCGACCGGGGGGGCCTCCGCGTGCGCGGGCAGGCCGAGCTCCGCGAGCGCCACGAGCAGGCCGCCGTCGGAGATGTCGTGCGCCGTGGCGAGCAACTCCGACGCGATCAGGCGACGGAGCGCGTCGTGGAGCGCCTGCTCCGCGACGAGGTCCAGCGGCGGCAGGCATCCGCGCGCGGAGTCACCCGTCGTGACGTGCAGGTACAGGCTCCCGCCGAGGACCTCCGGGTCCGTGGGCCGCGCCGTCCCGTGCCCGAGCAGGGCCACCGTCAGCCCCGCGTGCGGCAGCCGGCCGGACACCCGCGGAGCGCCCTCGAGCACGCCCACGGCCGCCACGATCGGGGTGGGCGCCACGGAGCGCGTCCCCGTCGTGTTCGAGAGCGACACGTTGCCGGACACCACGGGCACGCCGAACGCCCGGCAGGCCTCCGCAAGGCCCGCCACCGCCTCCGCGAGCTGGCCGGCGACGACCGGATCGGTGGGCCGCCCGAAGTTCAGGCAGTTCGTGAGGCCCACCGGGGTCGCACCGACGCACGCGAGGTTGCGCAGGCACTCCGCCACCTGCCCCGCGGTGCCGAGCCGGGGATCGACCCGCACGTGACGGGCGTTTCCGTCGCACGCGAAGGCCAGCGTGACGGGGGTGCCGCGTACGCGCACGCACGCCGCGTCGTCCCCCGGCCCGCGCACCGTGTCGACGCCGACCTGGTGGTCGTACTGACGCCACACCCACCCGCGGTCGCAGGCGTCGGGATCCGCCAGCATGCGCAGCACCACCGGGGTCCACGCGTCGGGCGGCGCGCGCACGCCGACGGGCGCCGGTGGCGTCGGACGCGCCCGTGGCGGGTGACGTTCCGGCGCCGGGTTCGCGGCCAGGGCCGACGGGAGCGCGGCGACCTCCACGCCCTCCCACGTGGCGCGCCACACCCCGTCGTCGGTGACGTGCCCGACGACCGCCGCGGCGAGATGCCAGCGCGCGGCGACCGCACGCACCGCGTCCACGTCCGCGGGCCGCACCGCCAGCAACATGCGCTCCTGGCTCTCGGAGAGGAGCACCTCCCGCGCGTCCATGGACGCGTCACGCCGGGGAACGCGGTCCACGGCCAGCACCATCCCGCAGCCGGCGCGCGCCGCCATCTCCGTCGAGCTCGAGACCAGGCCCGCGGCCCCCATGTCCTGGACTCCCGCGACCAGATGGCGCTCCGCGAGCTCGAGGGTGGCCTCCAGCAGCAGCTTGCCCAGGAAGGGGTCGCCGTGCTGCAGGGCCGCGTGCGCCGCGGTGTCGGCGTCCCCGCCCTGGAACGCACCGCTCGCCATGACGGCTCCGCCCACGCCGTCGCGGCCGGTGCGGTTGCCCAGGACCACCACGAGGTTGCCGGGCGCGCCGGCGGTGGCCCGCACAACGTCCTCCGACCGCGCGACCCCGCAGCAGAAGACGTTGACGAGGCAGTTGTCATCGTAGGATCCGTCGAACCGGAGCTCTCCGCCCACGGTCGGCACGCCCACGCAGTTCGCGTAGGCGGAGATGCCCGCCACCACACCGGTGAGCCGCGGCCGCACGCGTGGGTCGTGCCGGGTGCCGAACCGCAGGGAGTCGAGGAACGCGACCGGGCGTGCCCCCATGGCGACGACGTCCCGCAGGATGCCGCCGACCCCGGTGGCGGCGCCCGCGAACGGCGCCAGGGCACTGGGGTGATTGTGGGATTCCATCTTGAACACGGCCACCCGACCGTGGCCGATGTCGACGACGCCTGCGTTCTCGCCGGGACCGACCCGCACGCGCGCGCCCTCCCGCGGCAGCGTCCGGAGGAGCGCGCGGCTGGAGGCGTAGCTGCAGTGCTCCGACGCCATGGCCGCGAGCACCTCGACCTCCAGCACGTTCGGTGCACGCCCGAGGGTGGCCGCGACGTGGGCGTACACGTCTTCGGGGAGGTTCATGACGCCGCCGCCCCGGGCCGCGGCCGAGCCCCGAGCAGCGACGCGAGGAGCAACCTGCCGTCGGTGCCGCCGAGCGCCGCCTCCACATGGCGCTCGGGGTGCGGCATCAGGCCGACGACGTTGCCCGCCTCGTTGCAGACGCCGGCCACGTCGCAGCCGGCCGGCGGCGCACCGACGTAGCGCAGCACGATCCCGCCCCGCGCCTCCACCGCCGTCCGGACCTCCGGATCCGCCTCCCATCGACCGGCGCCGTGGGCCACCGGCAGCCGCACCGTGGCGGGCAGACCCTGCGTGATCACGCTGGGCCGACCCTCCACGCGCATCCGGACGTCGCGGCACACGAAGCGCCCCGAGGCGTTGCCCACGAGACGCCCGGGCAGGAGACCCGCCTCGCACAGCACCTGGAACCCGTTGCAGATTCCCACGACGGCGCCGCCGGTGCCCGCGAACGCGGCGACGGCGCGCATCACCGTGGTTTCGGCCGCGACTGCGCCCGGTCGCGGACGGTCCCCGTGCGCGAACCCTCCCGGGAGCACGACCGCGTCGACGTCGGGCAACGCCTCCGCGTCGGAGCCCAGCGTGATCGGTTCGGCGCCGAGCAGCGACAGCGCGTACGCGACGTCGCGCTCGCAGGTGGTGCCCGGAAAGCGAACGATCGCCACGCGCGGCGGGCCGTTCCCCCGCCTGACGCCGTCCTGGCGGTTATACGCGCGCATCGTCCAGCCACCCGACCACGGGTAACCCGGGAGGACCCCATGACGCTGCTCATGCTGCTCGCCTGCCAAGAGTACGACCTCGGCGTGAAAGGGGAGGGCGCCGGCGGAGGTCCGGCGCTGCAGGTCACCCCGAACCCCGTGTTCTTCGAGGACGTCGCGGCGGGGGCCTCGACCACGAGCGTCTTCACGCTGCGCAGCGTCGGCGATGCGGCCCTGACCGTGTCCGGGCTGACCGTGTCCGAGGGCGCGGGGGTCTACACGCTCGTCACGGACGGGGTGCTGGGGACGCTGGCACCGGGCGAGACCCGGGACGTCACCGTCACCTACACGGCGGACGGCACCACCTTCGACGGCGTGGCGCTCGTGCAGAGCACCGACGTGTCCGACCCACTGACGCGCGTCGACCTCCTCGCCGGCGTGGCCGCGCCCGACCTCGTGATCGATCCCGACTCCGTGAACTTCGGCGCCGTGGACCGCGGGGTCCCCGCAACGGTCGGGGTCAGCCTGCGAAACCTCGGGGACTCTCCGCTGACCGTGAGCGCCATGGCCACCACCGACCCGGTGTTCACGGCCGTCGCGGCGTCTGCCCTGCCGCTGGTCATCGAGGCCGGCGCAAGCGTCCCCGTCGACGTGACGTTCACCCCGGACGCCGACGGCGCGTGGAACGGCGAGCTCCGGGTCACGAGCGATGACGCCGACGGTGTCGAGGTCGCGGAGCTCTTCGGCAGCTCGGGCAGCCAGCCCGTGGCGGTGTGCGACGTCGACCCGCGCACCCTCACCATCGGCAGCGGCTCGGCGACGTGGATCGGCACCGACAGCTACGATCCGTCCAACTTCGCCCTGATGCGCTACGACTGGACGCTCACCGGCAAGCCGTCGGGCTCCTGGGCGTTCATGCCGATGGGTACGGGCCCCAACCGCGCCGGGTTCTCCCCGGACGTGGCGGGCACGTACACGGCGCAGCTCGTCGTCCGCAATTCCGCCGGCGAGGAGTCGGAGCCGTGCGTCACGCAGCTCGTCGCCGAGGCCGCGCCGATCGTCGAGCCGCCGCCGGCCGCGGAGCCGATCTACCTGAACACCGGCACCGATCTCTACACGTTCGACCCGGTCACGCTCCGCACGACCCGAATCGGCACCTTCTCCGGCAGCGCGCAGCTGACCGACATCGCCGTCGACGCCAGCGGCCGCATGTTCGGCGTGAGCTTCACCACGCTCTACCGGGTCGATCCGACCAACGCCCGCGTGACGGAGATCGCCCCGATGGACTCGGAGCTCCGGGGGCTCACCTTCCTCGGGGACGGCCGACTGATCGGCGCCGGAGACGGGGTGTGGGCCATCGACACGACGACCGGCGCCTTCACGACGGTTCGTGCGCCGGGCTTCGCCGCCACGAGCGGCGACATCGTGGCGCTTCCCGACGGGCTGCTCTACTGGAGCACCACGGGGGGCGACCTGCTCGCCATCCTCGACCCGAACACGGGCAGCGCGCAGGTCGCCGGCGACATGGGCGTGAACAACGTCTACGGCATGGCCTTCTTCGACGACGGCTCCGCGAACGGCGTGCTCTGGGGCTTCGCCGCGAGCGGACAGGCCCTGCGAATCGACCCGGCCACCGCGCAGGCGACCGTCCAGTCCGTGCCCGGCACCTGGTGGGGCGCCACGACGAATCCCGTGCTGTGGTCGACCCCGTAGACCCGGTGCGCCTCGTCCTGCTGTCGCTGGCCGCCCTCGTCGGGTGCGCGGACCCAGGAAGCGCGGGCGCCGCCGTGCGAATGGACGGGACGGGCTTCTTCGGCTCGCCCTTCCCCAGCCTCGCGCGGAGCGTCGACGGCGCACCCGACTGGTCGGGATTCCCCAACCCGGCAGGCCTGGCCATCCTCGATTCGTACCTCGCCGCCACCGTCGAGCTCGACGGCGCGGGGACGAACGCCCCGATCTGGGTCCCCTTCGAGAAGGATCCCGATCCGGCGCTGCTGCCCTCGCCCGGCGCCACGGCGGTGCCCGGTGCGGTCGTGAACCTCGTGGACGTCGATCCCGGATCACCCGGGCGCGGCACGCTCGTTCCCGTGCGCTTCGAGTGGTTCCCCACCGCCACCTCGTTCCAGCCCGGCCGCGTGCTGGCGGTGACGCCGGTGCTCGGGTTCCCGCTGCGTCCGGCCACGACGTACGCCCTGGTCCTGCGGCCGCCGCTCGTGGCACCCCCGGAAGTGCCTCCCGGCGACGATGCCGTCCAGGACGCCATCGTGGAGACGCTCGCCCGCGGCGGGCATCCGCCGGCGGACGACGCGGTGACCATCTCCTTCCGCACGCAGGACCCGCTCGCCGAGACGGGCCGCATCGCGCGCGTCATCCGCGAGGACATGGCCCTGCCCGCCCCGTCGCGGGACCTCGTCGCGACCGGCCTCGATCTCCCGAGCTACCACGCGTGGGAAGGCACGGTGCTGCTTCCGGTCTGGCAGCACGGGGAGCGCCCCTACCGGTACGAGGGCGGGGCCTTTCGTACCGATGCGATGGGCAACCCGCTCCTGGCCCGCTGGGAGCGCGTGCGGTTCACGCTCACCGTCCCGACCGACCGCGCCATGCCGGCGGAGGGCTGGCCCGTCGTGCTCTATGGCCACGGCACGGGCGGCGATCACCGCACCCTGCTCGGCGAGGAGGACGAGGCCGACGTGCTCGCACGGCGCGGCATCGCCGTGTTCGGCGTCGCGCAGCCGCTCCACGCGGAGCGGGGCACCCCCGACACGTCGATGGAACTGGACACCTTCAACTTCAACAACATCACCTCCGCGCGCTGCAACTTCCGCCAGGGCGCCCTCGACGTCGTGTACCTCGCCGAGCTGCTCGGGCGGGGCGTCACCTTCCGCGGGCCGTCGGGTGAGGCGGTACGGCTGGACCCCGCACGGCTCGCCTACCTGGGACACAGCCAGGGCGGGCTGTCCGGCGGACTGGCGATGCCGTGGTTCTCGCACCGTGTCGTGGCGAGCGCGCTCTCCGGCGCGGGCGGCGGCCTGTCGACGACCCTGCAGCTCCGGAAGGACCCGCTCGACATCTCCGCGCTCATCGCGAGCATGCTGTCGCTCAACGACGACGAGCCGGTCTCGCCTGGACATCCCGTGATCGGGCTGATCCAGGCGCTGGCGGACGTGACGGACCCTCTCAACGCGGCGCCCACCTGGTTCGCGCGCCGCCCCGACGGCTTCGCCGACGCCCGCCCCATGCCGACGCTGATGACCGAGGGCCTCCTGGACGCCTACACGCCGGCACCGACCGCCGAGGCGCTGGCGGCCGCCGCCGGCCTGCCCGTGGCCGGACCGATCGCCTACGAGGGCGACGCGTCCCGGCTGCGCGGGCTCGGTGCCCGCCCGCTGCCCGTCGAGGCGACGCTGCCCGCCTGGGATGGATCGCGCGTGGCCGGCGGACTGCTGCAGTACCCGCAGGACGGCCACTTCGCGATCTACTGGAACCCGGACGCCCGCGCCCAGTACGCCGACTTCCTGGCGAACGCGCTCGCCGGCGCACCCCGCATCGACCCCGCCCCGGAGGCGCCATGAACGTGCTCGTCGGTGTGAGCGGCGGCATCGCCGCCTACAAGGCCTGTGACCTCGTCTCGAGGCTCGTCGGGAACGGACACGCCGTGCGCGTGACGATGACGGGGAACGCCACGCGCTTCGTCGGCCCCCTCACGTTCGAGGCGCTGAGCGCCCATCCGGTGCTGACCGACACCTTCGCGGGCGCGGGAGCCCCGACCGGGGGTGCGCCCGGCACCATCGACCACGTGAACTGGGCGAAGTGGGCCCAGGCCGTCATCGTGGCGCCCGCCTCGGCCAACACGCTCGCGCGCATCGCCTGTGGACTCGCGGACGACGCACTCACCACCGTGCTCCTGGCCGTGCCGGAGGGCGTGCCGATCCTGCTCGCCCCGGCGATGAACACGGCGATGTGGACCCACCCCGCGACCCTCCGGAACCTGCGCTGGATCACCGACCTCGGCCGCTACGAGGTGATCGACCCCGTCGCGAAGCGCCTGGCGTGCGGCGACGTGGGTCCCGGCGCGCTGGCCGCCGTGGACGATCTCGTGGCGTGGGTCGAGTCCCGGAGCGCGCGCACGTGACGGACCCGACCCTCACGCATGCGGAGATCGCCCGCTACGCGCGGCACCTGCTGCTTCCCGAGGTCGGACCCGCAGGACAGGCGCGGCTCAAGGGCGCCTCCGTCGTCTGCGTCGGCAGTGGTGGCCTCGGCTCGCCCCTCCTGATGTACCTCGCGGCCGCGGGGGTCGGCCGCATCGGCATCGTCGACTTCGACGACGTCGACGCGTCCAACCTGCAACGGCAGCTCATCCACGGCACCGCCATGGTCGGCCGGCCCAAGGTGGAGAGTGCGCGGGCGCGGTTGGCGGACGTGAACCCGCACGTGCAGGTCGACGTGCACCCCACGGCGCTGCGGGCCGCGAACGCGCTGGGAATCCTCGCGCCGTACGACGTCGTCGTGGACGGCAGCGACAACTTCCCGACCCGCTACCTGGTCGACGACGCCTGCGTCCTGCTGGGCAAACCCAACGTGTACGGCAGCATCCACCGGTTCGAGGGGCAGGCCAGCGTGTTCAACCTCGACGGCGGCCCGACCTACCGGGATCTGTACCCGCAGCCGCCGCTGCCCGGCGCGGTCCCCTCGTGCGCGGAGGCGGGGGTGTTCGGGGTGCTGCCGGGAATCATCGGCAGCATCCAGGCGGTCGAGACGCTCAAGATCCTGCTCGGCATCGGCGAGACCCTCTCCGGGCGCCTGCTGCTCTTCGACGCGCTCGCCATGCGCTTCCGCGAGCTCGCCCTGCGCCGGGATCCCGCTGCCCCGCCCGTCACGCACCTGGTCGACTACGACGCCTTCTGCGGCGCTCCCGCCGTCGCGCCCGTCGCCGACGCCGGCCTCGACGCGTGCCCGGCCACCGAGGTCGCCGCCCGCATGGCCGCCGGCTGGGCGCCCTTCGTGCTGGACGTCCGCGCGCCTGCGGAGGCCGCCATCGTCTCGTTGCCCGGGACCGACCTGCTGGTCCCGCTCGCCGACCTGCCGCGGCGACTCGCGGAGGTGCCCCGGGACCGCGACGTGCTGGTGGTCTGCAAGATCGGCGGACGCTCGCGCACGGCGGCCCGCCTGCTCGCGACGGAGGGCTACCGCGTCGTCACCCTCTCCGACGGCATCCTCGGCTGGGCGGAGCATGTCGACCCGTCGCTGCCGAAGTACTGAGTCGGCATGCCCGACTTCGTCCTTCACGTGCGCGCCGACGGGACCCTTCAGGAGGCCGTCTCGCTCGTCCGAGGGGACGAGCCGGCGCACGCGGTCACGTGGGTGTCGCTCGAGGGCGAGCCGTCCGGAGCGCGGGACGTGCTGGAGTCGTGGGGCTTCCATTCGCTGGCCGTCGAGGACGTCCTCCGGGCCCACACGCGCTCCAAGTTCGAGCGCTACCCGGGACATGGCTTCGCGCGCGTGCCCGCGCTCGACCGGAGCACCGACGATCCGCTCGACACCGTCGGAATCTACGTCTTCCTGCGGCCCGGAACGGTGGTGACCATCGCCCCGTCCGGCGCCCACGCGATCGCGGCGGCACGGGACGCCGTGCGCGCGCACCCGCTGCGTGGCGGCCACTGCACCGAGCGCATCCTCCACGCCATCCTCGACGAGGTGGCCGAGGAATACGAGCAGGTGGTGTCCACCTTCGAGCCGCGCCTGGAGCGTCTGCTCGCACCCGATCCCTCGGCGCACGGACGGGCGCGCTCCCAGGGGCTCGCCGCGCGCATCCGCCTGCTGGACGACCTGCGCACGGACGGTCTCCAGCTGCGACGCGTCCTCGCCCCGTTCCGGGAGATGGTCGCGCGCGTGTCCGAGCCGGCGGGGGGTGCGAGCCCGGAGTCGCTGGTGTTCTTCCGGGACGTGCTGGATCACGTCCAGTACATGGTCGAGGAGTGCGATCTCGTCGGCCAGATCGTCAGCGGACGCATCACCACGCTCGAGGCCGAGCTGCGCGACGAGGTCACGCGGGCCAACGACCGCCTCAACCAGGTGATGAAGTACATGGCGGCCATGAGCACGCTGCTGCTTCCGATGACCATCGTGAGCGGCGCGTTCGGCATGAACTTCCAGGACATCCCGTGGGCCGATCATCCCCACGGCTTCTGGATGGCCACCGGAACGATGCTGTTGGCCGCGATGGCGCTGCTGGGGGTCTTCCGTGTCCGACGCTGGATCTAGCTGGGGCGGGGGCCCGCCCCCGCAACGCCCCCGCGGACGTCCCGTTCGGCCACGACGAGCGTCTCCACGTGGTCCGTGCCGGGGAACATCTCCCACGGACGCACGGACGTGAGGGCGTAGCCCGCGGCCAGCACCGGGCCGAGGTCGCGCACGAGCGTGGTCGGCTCGCAGGAGAGGTACACCACCGCGCGGGGCCGCGTGAGCAACAGCTTGGGGAGCAGGCCGGGCGCACCCGCGCGCGGCGGATCGAGGATCACCACGTCCGCGAAGTGCTCCCCCGCGCGCACGCGACCCGCGTCGGCGCAGAGCACCTTCGCGCCCGGGCAGTTCACCCGTGCGTCCGCGACGGAGCTCGGAGCCTGCTCGACGAGCGTGGCCGGCACGCCGCGCCGCACCGCGCGCGCGCTCAGGTTGCCGATGCCCGCGTAGAGATCGAGCAGGTGCGCCGGGGCGAGCCGCTGCAGCTCCGCGTCCACCGCGTCGACGATCGACGCGTTGATCTCGAGGTTCACCTGGTAGAACGAGCGCGGCGACACGCGCAGCCCACCCACGCGCAGGACCGGATCGCCGCACAGCCGACGGTCGCCGAGCGCGACGTCGAGGGACAACCCGTCGAGCGGGGCCGCCGGTGGCGCCTCCAGCACGACCACGGCGCGGCTTCCGTCCGAGCGGATCTCGACTTCCCCACGCGCACCGCCCCACGCCTCCACGGCCTGGACGCACGTGACGACCTCCGGCCGCGCCAGCAGGGCGAGATCGACGGCATGCCACGCGTGGCTGCCGGCGGCGTGGAACCCGAGGCGACCCTGCGCGTCCGCTCGCAGTTTCACGCGCGCCCGCGCACCCGTCTCCCGTGGCGAGGCCACGATGGGCGCGATCGTGACGGGCGGCTGGACGCGCGCGAACGCCTGCCGCACCCGGGCCTCGGCACGGGCGCGTTGCTCCGCGCGGGGCAGCGTGGCCAGCGGCAGCAGCCCGAGGCGCGAGAGGAGCTGGGCGGCGTCGTCCATGCGCCCGGCTAATCGGTCCTCAGGACCCGGTCAGTCGGTTTCGAGCGTGTTCTCGGGCATCACCGCGGGCGTCGTGTCATCGGCGGGGCCACGACGCACGGCGTGCGGACGCAGGTCGATGCCTGCCCGAAGCCGGCTCCGGGTCCACCCGAGAATGTCCGGAAAGCGCGGCATCCATCCCCCGACCCACAGCACCGCCGCCGCCTCCCAGGCGAGATCGTGGGACACGGGCACATCCGCGCCCCGAAGCGCCGCCGCGAGGGCCAGCGGATCGACCGCTCCGGCGGGCCACGGGACGGGCACCCCGGGATCGACCACGCGCACGTTGTCGGCCACGAGCCGGCACACGCGGCGCGTCGCGGCCAGCACCGGATCCAGGACCAGCGCGGACTCCACGCCTGCGGCACGGAGCGCGCGCGCGGCCGCGACGCCCTGGCCGGCGTCGACGCGCACCACGGCGCGGGTCGGGCCCGCGGGATGCGCGACCACCCGCGCCACCGACGACCCCGCCGGGCCGGTGAGCGGCACGCGGCGACCGTCCAGCAGCGCGAGGCCCCCGTGCCGCAGGGCGCTCCGGCAGGCCGACGGCGTGTCCACGACCGCGAGGCCCAGCACGCCCGCGAACGCGCGCTCCGCGTCGTCGAGATGCAGGCACACCACCGCGTCGGATGCGGCCGCGACCAGCGCGCTCGCGACCCGGTGCACCCGCACGGTCTCCAGGTCGGCGGGCACCTGCCAGGGCACCGAGAACGGCTCGACGGTCATGGCGTGTACTGGATGACCCAGTCGCGGATGGCGCTGGCTTTCACGCCGTACAGGAAGGTCGAACCGTACCACGTCAAGGAATGGCCGGACTCAACCGCGGTGACGTAGTGCCCGTTGTCACAACCGCCCGTGTTGGGGCAGTAGAAGATCGGCCCGCCGGACATGCCGAGGCCGCTGGACAGGTCGAAGCGGAGGTAGCCGGTCGACGCGCCGGTGATCAGCCCGTCCGCCATGTACATCGTGGCGCCCGCGTACGCGTCGAAGACGGTGAGCGCGTCGTCGTTGGACAGGTTGACGCTGCAATCCGGGCGGTAGAACGGGTACGCGCGGTGGTACTGGTCGTAGTCGTCGAGGACGCTGTCCGAGGCCTGGCTGAGCGCGAACCACCCGATGCCGGAGGTCGGCGCGGCGAGCTTCAGGACCGCGTAGTCGTCCTCCCAGTCGCCAGTGTAGCGGCCGTTTCGGACCACGGAGGTGACGACGCCGGTGCACGTGGCACCAGTCTGCAGGTTTCCGTACGTGCACGCCACGAAGGAGCTGGGCGCATAGACCGCGGTCGACGAGGCCGCGCAGTGCGCCGACGTCAGCAGCCACCGGTCATCCACCATGACGCCGCTGCACGTGCTCTGGAGCGCGCCATTCCCATATCGGAGCAGGAGCACGATCTTCCGCTGGCGGTCGTTGAACGCGGTCGTGATCGGCCCCAGCATCGCGCCTGACCACTGGACCAGCTCGTAGCCGGACGTCGTGGTGTCGCAGTCGGTGTGGGTCCAGCCGTTCGGGACGCCGTAGCGGGCGCGGCCCGCATCCTCGGGCACCCCAACGCCGGGCGCGTCCTCGATGCCGGGCTCGAGGCCGAACATCGACCGCACCTCGGCGTCGTAGGTGTCGATGGCGTCGTATGCCGCAGGCACGTCGACCGACTCGAGCACCCACAGGCGCCCGTCCCCGTCGGTCCGCGTCTGCGTCCCCACGCCGAGGTATGCCGCCGGGTCGTCATCCAGGCGGGTGCGCACCTGCTGGGGCACCCGGGACCAGCCCGGCCCCGCAGGTGTGGGGTCCACCTCGAACCGCGCCTGGCCCGCATAGCGCCACGTGAGCGCACCTTCCACGACGGGCGCCGCGGGAATGCGATCGGCGGGGAGCTCGTACCACCACCACAGGCCATCGTCGCTCGTTCGACGCGCTGCCTCCCCTAG
>JBDLRI010000147.1:0-54921 GCA_039800105.1 Pseudomonadota bacterium | reverse complement strand
GCCCGAAGGCGGCGCAGTCGGGGTCGAGGGCGTCGACCCAGCCGTCGTTGTCGTCGTCGTCGCCGTTCTCGCAGGGGGGCGTCGCCTCGTCGTCGTCCAGCGCCGAGTCGCACTCGCGGTCGGCCGCGTCCAGTCGGCCGTCGCTGTCGTTGTCGATGCGGTCGTTGCAGGCGGTGATGCCCGGGCCGAGCTCCAGCTCCCCGTCGGCGCAGTCGGGGTCCTCCGCGTCCGTCCATCCGTCGCCGTCGTTGTCGGTGCCATCCAGGCACGGCACGTCCTCGTGCGGGTCGAGGGCGGAGGCGCAGTCGGGATCGCCGGCGTCCGAGCCGCCGTCGGCGTCGTTGTCGATGCCGTCGTTGCACGCCGTGTCACCGGGGCCCAGCTCCTCGTCACCCGCCGCGCACTCGGGGTCGGCGGCGTCGGTCCAGCCGTCGCCGTCGTCGTCCTGGCCGTTGTTGCAGAGGGTGACGACCTCCTCCAGCGGCGCCGCGGGCGGGAGCGCGAACTCCAGGACCGCGCCATCCACGAACCCGTAGGGGCCGGTCGTCGTGTTCGCCGCGACGAGCGTGCTCCCGTACCAGCCGTGGAGGGTCACCTCGAAGGGGGAGGTGTTGCTGCCGGGACGCAGCTCGATGCTGGCGGGCGCGCCGTCCTCGATCTCGGCGCGGACACGGAGCTCGAGCGGCGCGTCCGCGAGCACCCAGTTGCCGATGGCGTCGTTGTCATCGGGGCCGAGCGCGTTCCCCTCGGCGTCCTGGTACGGCGACTCGGGATCCACGACCAGGTACCAGGCGTCGACCTCCGCGGGGGCGCTGCCGGCGTCGAGCTGGAACACGAGCGCGGTGCGGCCGTCCTCGGAGGCCGCGCAGCCGCCCAGGACCATGAGCGCGAGCAGCGTGCACACGCCGCGCCTCACGGCAGGTCCACCACGACGGCGCCGTCAGGGGGAGGCGCGGGTTGGTTCGCCACCGCCGCGAGGGCGGCCGCCACGCCGCCGCCGGCTGCGGCGACGCCCAGGCCCGCCCAGAACACCCAGCGCCGCGTGAACGGCACCACGGGGACCAGATCGGCGCCGTTCACGCGCAGCACGTGGCTGTCGCGCGCTTCCACCTGGAGCTGCGTCTTCGCCGACAGGTCGGGCGCATCGACCGACACGCGCACCCGGCCGGCCTCGATCGGGTCGACGATCACCTCGGGGCCCGTCCCGACGAGCGCGTCGTTGACGCGCACGGCGCCGTCGGGGCGCCCGGTGCGCACCACGAGGCGGCCGCCGCGGGTGGCGAGCGGGATGTCGATCTCCGCACGCTTGCCGCCCGTGGTGTCCACGTTGCGGATGGCGAGCGCGTGCCCGTCGAGGCGCACCTCGACCACGTGCTTGTCCGCCGGGATGCCGGTGAGCTTCAGCGGGGTGACCCCGACGTCGTTTCCGTCGAGACGGACGGCCGCGCCGGCCGGGCGGCTCTTGACGACGAAGACGCCGGCCGAGTCCTCGAGCTTCACGTCCACGAGGTGGTTGCGACCCGCCACCACCGCGAGCACGCCCTCCGCGGGCTCCTTGCCGGGGGCCTCCACCTTCCACGCGAGGTTGCCGGCCCCGGGGGACGGCAGCCGGATTGGCAGTGCGCCGCGCGGGGTCTTGCCGAGGATGAGCGTGGCGCCGGCGGGGCCGGTGAACTCCACGGTGCCGGTGCCGGGGACCAGCGTGGCCTGCACCTCGAGGGTGCGATCGGCCACGAGCTCGACGCGGCGCACGAAGGGGTCGAAACGGTCGGCCACGACGCGGAGCTGGTGGACGCCGGCGGGCAGGTACTTCGTGAGCGGGGCCTTTCCGACGACGGCCCCGTCCAGCCACACCTCGGCGCCTTCGGCGTTGCTGCGCACCTTCAGGATCCCGGTGGGAGCCTCGGCGTGCGCGACGCCGACGAGCCTCAGGAGGACGAGCAGGAACGCCAGGCGGGACATCGGGCGCAGTGTAGCACGCGCCGGGCGGGCGCGGGCATCCGGGCCGCCGTGCCCGGGGGCGTTGCGGGGGGCGGGCGAAGCCCCCCGCCCCAGCGTCAGTTGCAGTTGCGACGCGTGGCCGTCACGGGATCGTCGAGGCCTGCGAGCGCGACGCCGCTCGGCCATTCGATGCGCGCGGCCTCCCACACCTCGTTGCGACGCAGGACGCGGACGTAGCGGCCCGCCTCCACGCCCCGCACGTACACCCGCACGGTCGCGACCACGTCGCCGTCGCCGTTGTCCTGGAAGTAGTGGACGAGCACGCGGTAGGTGTCGTCGGCCGGGACGCGCACGTTGACGTTCTCGGGGCCGTACCCGGACAGGTCGTCGATATCGAGGCTCGGGTCGTCGTCCGTGCCGAGGCCGCCCCACGACGGGTTGCGGTTGCACCACGTGCAGTCGCCGGGCGGCACGAAGAACGCGCCCTCGCCGTTGAGAAGGTGCAGATCGAGGTCGGCGGCGCCGGTGTCCCACGTGAGTTCGATGTGGATCTGCTCCTCCGGAATCGCCGTGATGCGGTGGCGCGCGGGCGCGCTTCGGAGGCCCTGCGCGTTCTCGACCTGGAGGGTGATGTCGTAGGTGCCGGCCAGGTCCGTCTGGAGGTAGGCGCGCTCGGTGGCGGTGACGAGGTGGGCGGCGGCGTCGGAGCCGTCGGGCGCGGATTCGAGCGCCCAGTGGTAGGTGAGCGTCCCGCCCGCGGGGTCGGTGCTTCCCGAGCCGTCGAGCGTGACGGTGTCCCGCGGCGCGACCTCGTCGGGGCCGTCGATCACCGCCACGGGGTAGTCGAAGTCGCCGCCGCCGTTGCCGAGGAACGTGACGCGCACCTCCGGCTCGTCGGGGTCGTCGCTCGGGATCACGAGCGCGCCGTTGTCGCCGGTGGCGGTGGTCGGGGCGTAGAGGACGAGCACCTGCTGCGTCTGTCCCGGGGGGATCACGTAGCCGTCGAGCGTGGCGGGCAGGGTGAACGCGCCGCTGCCGGCCTGCGCGGTGGTGCCGAGGGTGAGCGGATGGTCTCCCTCGTTGGAGAGGTCGAACCACGCGACCTCGGTGTCCCCCGGCGCGACCGTCCCGAAATCGAGGACCTGCGTGTCGACGGCGATGTCGGGGCGCGGCGCCTCGACGCCGCTGCCGGTGAGCACGATGGTGTGCGGACCCTCGGCGTCGTTGCTCGCGAGCGACAGGGTCGCCGCGTAGTCGGTCAGCTCGACGGGCGCGAAGCGCACCCGCAGCTCGGCGTCGGCATCGGACACGATCGCGTCGGGGAGCGGCTCCACGACCGAGAACACCCCCGCCGCGTCATCGACGACGTCCGCGCCGGTCACGTCGAGGCGCCCGAGGCCGCCGTTGAGGAGCTGGAGCGGGAGCTCGGCCGTGTAGTCCACGACGATGTTCCCGAAGTCGAGGACGGCGGGCGTCACCGTCAGGTTCGGCTCCGCCTGCTTGATGTCCGTTTCGCTGTCGCAGGCCAGGAGCCCGAGGAGGAGGGCGAGGGGCATCGGGTCACTCCGCCGTATCGATAGCACGGGGGGTCCGGTTATGCTGCGGGGGCCCCGAGGTGCGCGTGTTCCTGGCCTGGATGTTCGCAGCGTGCAACGCCTGCCGTCCCGGCCTGCCGCCGGCACCGTCCGACGGGCGCATCGACACGTCGTCGCCGCCGGAGGACACCGCGGAGTCCGGTGTCGACAGCGGCCCTCCCCCGCGGTGCGACGTGGAGGAACAGGAGCCGAACGACTCTCCCGACGCCGCGCAGGCCCTGCCGATGGAGCTGTGGGCCTGCGGACGCTACGACCGCGTCGGGGACTCGGACTGGTTCCACGCGCGCGCCGGTCAGGCGGGATGGATCGCCGTGGACGTGCAGGCCGCCGCGCGGGGCAGCGCCGCGGACGCGCAGGTCCAGGTCGTGCCCGACGTGGGGATGCCCGCCGTGGTCGCCGGCAGCTACCTGAGCACGGACCCGCGGGTGGTCTTCCCGACGGACGCGCCGGGCGCGTGGTCGATCGGCGTGACCCAGGCCACGCGCGTGGATGCGTCGGACGTGGGGTGGTTCGCCCGGGTGAGCCAGGTCAAGGCGCCCGTGGCCTGGACCGATGACGAGGTCGAGCCGGACGACTCCATCGACGCCGCGCAGGCCTTTCCGCTCGGCGGCGTGATGTTCGGCCGCGCGGACGCGGTGGGCGATCGCGACTGGTACGTCTTCACCACGCCCCCGGACGAGCAGAGCTGGACGTTCGAGGTCGACGCCGCGCAGTTCGGCAGCCTGGCCGACACCAAGCTGACGCTCGCGCGCGCCGACGGGACGGTGTTGCGCGTGGACCATCTCGGCCACATCGACTACGACCCCGACCCCTGGTTCGAGACCCGCCTGGCGCCGAACACCACCTACGCCGTGATGGTGCGCACCGAATCCGATGCCGGCGGCCCCTTCCACTGGTACACCCTCTCCATCGCCCCGCTCTCCAGCCCCTGAGGTTTCCATGCGCGCGTTCCTGGTCCTGTCCGCCCTCCTCGTCGCCTGTGGCGGCTCCGAAAAGATTCCGACCGACTCCGGCGCGGACGAGGGCGGCTCCACCTCGACCGACACGGCGTCCGGCGACTGCGCCATCACCGTGTCGTCCACCTCGCTCGCGGAGGGCGCGCAGGGCGTGTACTACCGCACGCCGGTGTCCGTGGTGTTCACCGCGGACGCCCGGACGCGCGCCGTGTTCTCGCTCCAGGACGCCGCGGGCACCGAGATTTCCGTCGCCGCGACGTGGTCCTCCGACGGATTGCGCGCCGACCTGGCGCCCGTGATGACCCCCGACTCCGCGCACACGCTGACCGTGGGCGTGTGCGGGACCGATACGCAGGTGGCCTTCACGACCTCCGCCCTCGGTACGCCGCTGACCCTGGCGCCGGGCGAGCTCGTCGGCCGGACCTACGTGTTCGGGCTCGATGCCGCCACGATCACCGAGCCGGCGCTCTTGAACAACTTCCGTTCCCTGCTGACCGCGCCGATCCTGCTCGGCGTGGAGGCGGCCGACGCGACGTCCATCTCGTGGCTCGGCGCCCTCGGGCTGCGGGGTACCACCGCCGGCAGCTACGTGCAGGCCGATTTCCCGACGTGGGACTTCCCGGCCGCCGACTTCGGCACGTCGCCGTACTTCTCCGCGAGCGCGGACGCGATCGTGCTGTCCTACCCCGCCGGCGACATCCCGGTGACGGACTTCCACGTCGCGGGCGTCTTCGCCGCCGACGGCGAAAGCCTCGAGGAGGCCGTCGTGACCGGGTTCGCCGACATGCGGAACGTGGTGGTGTCCGGTCAGCCGGTGTGCGCGCTCCTCTCCGGGTTCGGCGTGCCCTGCGCGGCGTGTGAGGACGGGGAGGTCGCCTGTCTCGACATCGTCGCCGAGGACATCCACGCCGAGCACGTCCCCGGGCTGGTGGTCGACCCCATCGCGCCCACGCGCTGAGGGCGCCGGGGTGGAGGCGATCGCGGTCGAGGGGCTGACGCGGCGCTTCGGCGCGCGCACGGCCCTCGGGGGGGTGTCGTTCTCCGTCGGACGCGGCGAGATCGTGGGGTTCCTCGGTCCGAACGGCGCGGGCAAGTCCACGACGATGCGGGTGCTCGCCGGAGCGCTCGCGCCCGACGGCGGCAGCGCCCGGATCATGGGTCACGACTGCGTCACGGACGGGCTCGCCGTGCGTCGGCACCTGGGGTACCTGCCCGAAGCCGCGCCGGTGTACCCGGAGATGACGGTCGGGGCGTACCTCGACTTCGTCGGCACGGTGCGGGGACTGGCGACGTCGGAGCGGTCGCGTGCCGTCGCGCGGGTGCTCGAGGCCTGTGACCTCGCGGATCGGGTGGAGCAGCGCGCGGGGGAGCTGTCGCGGGGGTACCGTCAGCGCGTGGGGCTGGCGCAGGCGATGCTGCACGAGCCCGACGTGCTCGTGCTCGACGAGCCGACCGCGGGGCTCGACCCCAACCAGGTCGCCGCGTTGCGGGCGGTCGTGCGACGCATCGGGGAGCGCCGCACGGTGCTGCTCTCGACCCACGTGCTGCAGGAGGTGCAGGCGCTCTGCGACCGCGTTCTGGTGCTGCACCACGGTCGCCTGGTCGCGGACGCGCCCGTGGCACGGTTGCAGGAGGTGGCCGATGGGCGCGTGTCGATCGCGCTGGAGGTCGTGCCGGGCGCCGTGCGGCTCGGACCGGCGGCGCTGCGCGCAGCGCTCGCGGCGACACCCGGCGTGATCGAGGTGCAGGACGCGGAGGCCGCGACCCCCGACGCCATCGCGTTGCGGCTGGTCGCCGATCGGGACGTGCGGGCCGGGGTGTTCGACGTCGCGGTGCGGGAGGGGGTGCGGGTCGTGTCCCTCGGGCTGGAGCGACGCTCGCTGGAGGACGTGTTCCGGGCGCTCACCGCGGACGAGGCCGGCCCGGGGGGCGTTGCGGGGGGCCGGGCCTGAAGGCCCCCCGCCCCACGACCCTCAGGAGTCGCGGGCCACCGCCACGTCCGGCGCGCCGACCGCGCTGCGGCTGCGCGTGATGACGTCGCCCAGGCGCAGGCCCTCCCATCCGAGCGCGACGAGGCCGAGCACCACGGTGAACCCGAACTGCGAGAGGTGCATGAGCAGGGCGAAGGTGCGCGCCACGCTGCGTTCGCCGCCCAGCAGCTCCACCACGGCGCCGCCCACGGCCTCGTAGCCCCCGAAGAAGCCCGGTGTCGGCAGGGCGGTCATGCCCGCCAGCGTGAGGGCCCACGTGACGAGGGCGTCCACCGCGGTGTGGGGCAGCCCCGGGAAGCCCGCCAGCGTGCGCTGCACCGCCAGGACCGTGAGCGTCCAGATGCCGGCCGTGAGGGCGAGCGCCCGTGCGCCGCGCACGGGGTCCGCCGCCATGCCACGCAGCGCCGCGAGGAGCGGACGGAGCCTCGCCGCGCCGGGGATCCCCGCCAGACGGGCGTCCAGCCGCGCCCCGCCGACGACCACCGTGAGCAGCCCGACCATGCCGAGCGCCACGACGAGGCCGGCGGCGCGCTGGCCGACCCGCAGCACGTCCACGCCCTCCACGACCACACCCCGGGGAAGCGTGACGAACCCGCCGACCGCCAGGAGCATCGTGAGCAGGGCGAGCGTGTCCAGCAGGCGCTCCGCGAGCACCATCGCCAGGCCCTCCCGCAAGGGCACGCCCTCGCGTGCGTGGAAGAGCCACGGACGCACGACCTCCCCGAGGCGGAACGGGACGACGTGCAGCGCGAGGTAGCCGACGTTCGTGAGGGAGAAGAGCCGGCCGAGCGGCAGCGCGCGCCCGAGCAGGACCCGGCTTCGGTGGACGCGGATCACGTGCACCGCGAGGTAGAGCACCTCGGCCTCGATGAGCCAGCGGACGTGCATCGTGCGCAGGGTCGCACGGGCCACGCCGAGGTCCAGTCCGTGCACCACCCACCCGAGGCAGGCCGCGGTGAGCAGCAGGGTGGCGGCGATACGGAGCCTCACGCCGTCTCCCCGCGGGCCCGCAGGAGCTGCAGCCCGACCACGTCGTTGCGGAGCGCCTGCGTCGCGTCGAGGCCGTAGGCGTCCGGGGGGTGCGGCCGCGTGACGTCCGTCCCGAACAGGCGATCCCACAGCGGGAGCGCGCTCGCGTAGTTCCCGTCGATGCGGGCGCCTTCGCGGGTGTGGTGCCACGCGTGGAACAGGGGCGTCATGGCGCAGGCGAACCAGGCGCGCTTCCACGGGGTGTCGGGGGAGAACGGCACGTCCGCGTGCGCGATCGCGTCCGCCATGATGCCGACGCACAGCGCGGCGGGAACCACCCAGCCCGCGAAGGAGGACACGTCGAGCAGCACCCCGAAGAGCACCACGGGAATGGCGCTCAGCTGCAGGAAGTCCACCAGATGCATGCGCAGTCCGGCCGTGGCGTCGAGCGCCTCGGTGCTGTGGTGCACCCGGTGGAAGCTCCAGAGCCACGGCACGCGATGGTCGGCGAAATGGACGAGCCACCGGGTGAGGTCGAGCACCACGAACACGAGCAGGAACTGGGCCGCGGGGTGCGTCACGGCGTCGAGCGGCACGGCGCCGCGCAGCGCGTGGATTCCGAGCCAGCCGAGCGCGAGGCGCACCGGGTAGAGGAGCGCGCCGTGGGCCAGGTTGATCCACGTGTCCCGTCGCAGGCGGGGGAGGCCGGGCGTGCGCGGCCACGCCCACCCGGCTGCCGTGCCGGCCGCCAGCGCCAGGATCTGCGTGATCGCCGTCACCATCGCGAGGGGGAGTAACCCGGGTTAGCCGCCCCCCGGTGCGAGGGGGTTCACCGTGATCGTCGTTCAGAACGTGTCCAAGGGGTTCGGGGGGCGTCGCCTCTTCGACGAGGTGAACACCGCCTTCCCGCCGGGCAAGCGCTTCGGGCTCACCGGGCCGAACGGCGCCGGGAAGTCGACCTTCATGAAGATCCTCATCGGGGACATCGACCCCGACAGCGGCGCGATCAGCCGCCCGAAGCGGGTGGGCGTGCTGCGCCAGGATCACGGCGCCTACGATGACATGCGCGTCCTGGACGTCGTCATCTCGGGCAACAAGCGCCTGTGGGAGGCGATGGTCGAGAAGGAGCGCCTGCTCGCCAAGGAAGACATGTCCGACGCCGACGGGGAGCGCCTCGGCGATCTGGAGTGCGTGGTCGCGGAGGAGGACGGCTACACCGCCGAACCCGACGCCGCCGTGCTGCTGGACGGTCTCGGGATCCCGCAGTCGGACCACGAGCGTCCGCTCCGGGAGCTGCAGGGCGGCTTCAAGCTCCGGGTGCTGCTGGCACAGGCGCTCTTCGGCCGCCCCGACGCGCTGCTCCTCGACGAGCCGACGAACCACCTCGACCTCGACTCCGTCGCGTGGCTGGAGGACTTCCTCAACAGCTTCGACGGCGCGCTCGTCGTCATCTCGCACGACCGGCACTTCCTCAACGAGGTGTGCACGCACATCGCGGACATCGACTACGAGACCATCATCCAGTACACCGGCAACTACGACGACATGGTGCGGATGAAGGCGCAGGTGCGCAGCCAGGTCGAGCAGTCCAACTCCAAGAAGATGGAGAAGGTCAAGCAGCTCCAGGACTTCATCCAGCGCTTCGGCGCCGGTACGCGGTCGAGCCAGGCCGCGAGCCGCAAGAAGGAGCTGGAGCGCCTCAAGCCCGAGGACCTCAAGCGCAGCAACATCCAGCGCCCGTTCATCCGTTTCGACTTCGAGAAGCCGTCGGGGCGCGAGGTGCTGGAGCTGCGCAAGCTCGCGGGCGGCTACGGCGAGACGCGGGTGTTCGGCGGGCTGAACCTCGACGTCGAGCGTGGCGACAAGGTTGCCATCGTGGGCCGCAACGGCGCGGGCAAGACCACGCTGGTGCGCACGATCCTCAAGGAGCTGCCGAGTCTCCAGGGCAGCATCAAGTGGGGCCACGAGACGCACCCGGGCTACCTCCCCGAGGAGCACGAGGGCGTGATCCCGCCCGGCTACACCGTCGCGAGCTGGATGTTCGAGCAGAAGCCGGTCGCGGGCAAGGAGGGCGTCCGCAGCGTGCTCGGACGCATGCTGTTCTCGGGTGACGACGGCGAGCGGCCCACGGCGACGCTCTCGGGCGGCGAGCGCGTCCGCACGCTGCTCGCGCGGCTCATGCTGATGCAGCACAACGTGCTGGTGCTCGACGAGCCGACCAACCACATGGACCTCGAGGGCGTGAGCGCCATCCGAGATTCGCTCGAGGCCTACAAGGGCACGGTGCTCTACGTCACCCACCACCGCGACCTCATCGAGGGCGTGGCGACCAAGGTGGTGATGATCGACGAAGGCCGGTGCGAGGTCTTCTCGGGCGGCTTCGCGGAGTATCTCAAGCTCAAGGGCCGCAAGTAGCACCATGGTGCCGGTCGGCCTCCGCGACCGGCTCCGCGCGATCGGCGTCGCGGTGCACGTCGTGGCGGTCGTGCTGTCCGCGCTGCCCTCCACCGACGGCGGCATGCGGCGCGCCGACTGGGCCCAGCCCGCGGTGCAGGAGGAGCTCGGGCTGTGGGCCGACCGCCTCGGCATGCCCCACGCCGTGTTCACCGAGCGCGCGTGGGCGTTCGCCGTGCGCCTCCAGCGCCTGCAGCGCGCCGTCCTCGCGCCGGTGGACGCCTACGAGCGCGTGACCGGGACGGCCCAGTCATGGACGATGTTCGTGGCGCCGGACCGCGTGCCGTCGCGGTTCCTGCTCGAGGTCGCGCCGTCCGCGGAAGGCCCGTGGACGGTGCGCTACCGCGCGCGGGATGACGCCGCCGCGTGGATGCGCCCGGCGCTGGACCACGAGCGCCTGCGCTCCTCGATCTTCCGTTGGGCCTGGCCGAGCCGCGCCCGGTCGTTCCAGCACGGGTGCGAGGCCCTCGCGTGGCGGGTGTTCGACGCGGAGCCCGGGGTCGCGCGTGTGCGCTGCCGCTTCGACACGGAGCGGAGCGCGTCCCCGGACGACCGCGCGGCGGGGCGTCCGCCCCGGGTGCGTCCCGGTCGTTCGGTGGTCGTCCTTCGGGGCGGAGGGGGACACCCCCTCCGCAACGCCTCCCCCGCCGGTGCCCCGTGATCGCGCGGGCGTGGGCGCGCTGGGAGGCGCTGCTCGCCACGCGGGAAGGCCCCGGCACGCTCGCGCTCGTCCGGATTCTGCTCGGGAGCGTGCTCGTGGCCCACCTCGCGCACATGACGCGGGTCGGCGCGGTGGAGCTCGTCTGGACCGACCGGGCGCACGGCGGCCTGCGCGTCCTTGATGCCTGGCCGTTTCCGGTCGCGACCCCGGCGGTGGCCTACGGCATGGTCGCCGCGACGATCGTGGCGGGTTCCGCGTGGACCCTCGGCGCGTGGACCCGCGTGTCCGGCGTGCTCACGTGGGCGGGCTTCCGGTGGCTCGCCGACCTCAACGGCAGCGCGGGCGGCTCCTACGACGAGGTGGTCCTCGACGCGCTGTTCGTGCTCCTGTGGTCCGGTTGCGGTGCGGCGTGGTCGGTGGACACGTGGCGGGCCGGCCGGCGCGGCGAGGCACCGCCCATGGTTTCCGCGTGGCCGCGCTGGGTGCTGCTCGGCCAACTGGTGACCATCTACGCGAGCACCGGTCTTCACAAACTCAGCGTGAGCTGGTTGCCGGTCGGTCCCCGGGATGCGCTGTGGTACATCCTGTCGCAGCCGGACTGGCAGCGGCGCGCCATGGAACTCCCGGCGCAGGCCTTTCCGCTCACCCAGGCCGCGACGGCGCTGACGTGGTGCTGGGAGGTGGGCGCACCGGTGCTGCTGCTCGCGGCGTGGGCGCGACGCACCGCCGCGCGTGGCGGCGCGTGGCGACGCTGGCTGGGGCACGTCGACCTGCGTGGACCCTGGCTCGCGGTGGGCGTGCTGATGCACCTGTCCATCGAGGCGATCTTCGAGGTCGGGCCGTTCTCCTTCGCGATGCTGGCGCTGTACCCGGCGGCGTGGAGCCCCTCCGAGCTGCGCGCCTACTCGCCGCGGCCGAAGAACACGTAGGCACGCCCCGTGGCGCCGCCGCCCCCGTTGTACGTCATGTGGCCGAAGAGCAGGTCCTCGATGCCGTCGCCGTTGACGTCGCCCGGGGTGCCGATGGGGCTCCCGAAGGTGTTGCCGGCCTCCCCGGAGGCGAGCGTGCCCGTGATCTTCAGGTTGGCCGTCGCATCGGGGTTCGTGTACGCGCCATCCGCGATCGGGCCGTAGAAGAGGTAGGCGAATCCGTTGGTGCCGCCCTGCGTCACGCCGATCACCACGTCGCCGTAGCGGTCATGGTTGAAGTCGCCGCCCCGCACGCTGCGGCCGAAGAACTCCTGGTCGGTGCTGGTGACCGGGTCGAACGTCGCATTGGCGACGAGGGCCGCGCTGCTCACGCTGCCCGCCGGGAGGCGACGGTTGGCGTTGCCGCTCCCGCTCGCCGAGACCACCCCGCCGTTCACGAGGTAGGCACGACCCTTCTCGCACGCGATCGTCACGCAGTCGGTGGTGTGTCCGTACAGGTCCGCGCCGATCAGCAGGTCGTCGTAGCCGTCGAGGTCCTGGTCCCCGACGCGGGACACGGCGTTGCCGAAGCGGTCGTAGGGGCGCTCGCCGACCAGGACCGCCGCGCTGGCGGCCGTGACGAACGCAGGCGACCCCGCGGTGGGCACGGCGGCGGGGTTGGCGGGAATGTCCGCCATCGCGCTGCCGTAGAGCAACGCGACGGCGCCCTGGGCGAGGTGGTTCGTGGGGGGCGGGTAGGTCTGGGTGCCCTGGGCGGTGCTGTACGGCATGCCCGCCACCACGTCGTCGAAACCGTCGCCGTCGAAGTCCCCGAGGCCCGCGACGGCGGAACCGAGCTTCTGGTTCGCCGCGAGGTAGGTGCCCACGGCGCTGCCTTGTAGGAGCACGTTCGGGACCATCGCGCCGGTCCAGCTGCGGACGCCGCCGAAGTAGAGGCCCGCACGCCCGAGATTCGACTGGTTCGACGGGGACCCGACGAGGAGGTCCTGGAACCCGTCGCCGTTCACGTCGCCGGCAGGCGCGACGGCCCAGCCCTCCTGGGCGCTCCCGGTCCCGCCCAGGGTCAACGTGGCCGCGGCGGACGCCGTGGTGATCGTGCTGCCGACGCCCGCGGCGGCCAGCGCGGCGCCGCTGAACACGTAGGCCTTGCCGCTGCCGAGCTGCGGGGACCCCACCACGAGGTCGTCCTGCGCGTCGCCGGTCACGTCCGGCGCGATCGCGATGGAGCCCGCGCTGTAGCCGATCTGCTCGTTGGCCGTGCCCCCGAGGATCTTGAGGCGGTAGCTCCCGGGCTGGCCTGTCGTGGCGGTGGCGATGCCGCTGCCGGCCGCGAGGGCCCCGCGGAACCAGTAGACCGCGCCGACGTCGTTCACGGTGGGTGATGACGGCGCGTTGTCGGCCTGGAACGCGGCGACGACGAGGTCGCCCCGGCCGTCCCCGTCGAGGTCGCCGCCGCCCGCGAGCTGCCCGCCGAAGCGGTCACCGCCCGACACGCCCGCGCCGACGGCCTGCCCGGCGATCGCCACGTCCCAGGAGGGCGCCGTGCCGTCGAGGGTGTACGCGGTGCCGGCGAGGGTGTCGCAGGCGTCCAGCTGCGCGTCCCACGCGCGCGGCACCCAGGCGCCCAGCGCGTCGTACTCCGAGCAGTCGTCGTCGCGGAGGTTCATGCACACCTCCGTGCCGAGCGGGTTGACGCCCGCGCGGGCGTCGTCGCAGTCGCTCCGCGACGCCACGAAGCCGGCGGGAGCCTCACAGGCCACCTGCGTCGTGGCGGCGTGGCCGAAGCCGTCCGCGTCCGCGTCGGCGTACCAGGTGCGCGGATCGACGGCGTCCGCCTCGTCCACGTCGCCGTCGCAGTCGTTGTCCTCGTCGTCGCAGCGTTCGGAGGCGCCTGGGAATGCGCGCGCGGAGGAATCGTCGCAGTCGTCGTCCGCGACCGCCCAGCCCGCCGGCGCGGCGCAGGCGGTCACGAGGGCCAGGGGCGTGCCGTGGCCGTCGCCGTCGAGGTCCTGGTAGAACCGGGACGCGCCGCTGGCGGTGGACTCGTCCACGAGGCCGTCACAGTCCTCGTCCGCACCGCCACAGACCTCCACGGCGCCGGGATGGACGGCCGCCGCGGCGTCGTCGCAGTCGCCGCCCTCGGCCACCGCACCCGCGGGCGGCGCGCAGGCCCGGACGGCGGCGTCCGTGTCCCCGTAGCCGTCGCCGTCGAGATCCGGGTACCAGTCGGAGGCATCGGTGGCGTCCTCGTCGACGGCGCCGCTGCAGTCCTCGTCGCGCCCGTCGCAGTGCTCGAATGCGCCGGGATGCACGGTCCCGTCCGCGTCGTCGCAGTCACCCGCCGACGCGGCGTAGCCTCCGGGCGGTGCGCACACGGCCACCACGCTCGACGTCGTGCCGACACCGTCGCCGTCGGCGTCCGCGTACCACGTGCGGGGAACCTCTCCCGCCGCGTCCTCGTCCGCGGCTCCGTCGCAGTCGTTGTCGCGCGTGTCGCAGACCTCCTCGGCGCCGGGGAACGACTGGTCGTCGGCGTCGTCGCAGTCGGTGCCGTCGGCGACGTGGCCGTCGGGGGCGGCGCAGGCGCGGGTGACGGCCTCGGCGCCGAACCCGTCGCCGTCGCGGTCCGCATGCCACGCGGGGGCGTCGAGCGCGCCCGCGTCGGCGGTTCCGTCGCAGTTCTCGTCCCGGCCGTCGCACAGCTCGGCGGCGCCGGGGTACACGGCGCCATCGGTGTCGTCGCAGTCGTCCCCGACCGTGGACAGCCCGGTGAGGTCACCGGGACAGGCTGACTCGATGGGGTCGCCGCTGCCGTGGCCGTCCCCGTCGTTGTCGAGCCACAGCGTGAGCGGCGGACGGCCGTCGATCTCGTCGATCTCGGAGTCGCAGTCGTTGTCGGCGCCGTCGCAGGCCTCGGCGGCGCCCGGGTAGCGGTCGGCGCGCGTGTCGTCGCAGTCCAGGCCGTCCGGACCGCCGGGGATGCCGTCGCCATCGAGGTCGAACTCCTCGCCGCCGGCGCAGTCGGCGTCGACGCCGTCGTACGGGGCGTCCGGGGCTCCGGCGTGGACGTTCGGGTCCTCCGGGTCGCAGTCCTGGGCGTCGGGAACGCCGTCGCGGTCGCGGTCGACGGGGGCGTCGCCCGCCGTGTCGGCGTCCTCGGGGCGCGTGCCGTCCGCCGGATCCGTACCGGTGCAGGCGACGAGCAGGGCGATGAGCGCGTGGAGGGGCATCCGGGCCTCTCCCGCAAGATGCCACGACGCACGCGCGGCCGCCACCTGCGGCGTGCCCGGGGGGCGTTGCGGGGGGGCGGGCAGCCCCCCCGCCCCATGCACCGCGTTCAGGACGGCGACCTCGCGGTGCCTCGGAGCCAGCGTGCGAACTCGCGGTCCGGACGGTGGACCCATCCGTAGTGCAGCCCCGATGCGACGCTCAGCACGCCGGTGAGGGCCATCAGCGCGGGCGCGGAGACTCCCGCCACGAGCAGCCCCATCGTGAGGGCGAGCGCGATCGTGGCGGCGCGGCCGAGGTGGCTGGTGGCCGGCGGGGGACCCCGCAGCGTGCGGAAGCGGTGGATGAGCAGCGGAATCATCAGCGCCTGCAGGCACTCCCGTGCGAACAGGGCGGGCATCCAGGCCCAGGCCATCTTTCCGGCGACCCCGAGCGTGAGCGCCAGGTTGACGTGGAGGATCTTGTCGACCCACGCGTCGAGGGCCGCGCCCGCGGCGCTGGCGGTGCCCGTGCGCCGGGCGACCACGCCGTCGAGCACGTCGGTGCCGAGCGCGGCGAGGTAGGCCGGCAGAAGCCAGGGCGTCGGCTCCAGCCAGGGCACGCCCACGGCCACCGCAAGTCGCAGTCCGGTAAGCAGGCCCGCGAGGTTCCAGAGGTGCGAGAAGCGCATGCGGTCGGGAACGTGCGCACCGGGTAGGAGGACGTCCATGGTCGCGCTTCTCCTGTTTGCGTGTGCGGCGCCGGTGCCCCCGGATGCCGCGGCGGATCTCACGGTGGTCCTCGGACCCGACCAGGCGCGTGCGGGCGTGGTCACGGACCCGGCCGCGCTGTGGGACGGTATCTCGGCGGAGGGTGCCCCCGGGGACCTGAAGATCTACAACGACCGCGTGCGGTTCATCGTCGAGGCGCCCGGCGACGGGAACTACTACGGCGAGCAGGGCGGCACGATCCTCGACGCCGACCTCGTCCGGCCCGAGGGCGAGCCGGGGCGCGATCTCCTCGATGACGTCATGGTGATGGCCGGGGTCGGGCGCACGGTGGCGCCGACCCGCGTCGCGGTGATCGACGACGGCGCGGACGGTGGCCCCGCGGTCGTCCGCGTCGAAGGCCACGGCGCGGCACTCAAGCTGATCACCGGCGCGCTCGAGAACGACGACCTCGTGCCATGGACCGACCTGGACATCCGCACCGACTACGTGCTGGCCCCCGGTTCGTGGACGTTGCAGGTGACGACGACCGTGACGAACCGCGGCCCGGACCCCGTGCCGCTGGAGGTCGGGGACGTCGGCTTCGTGGCGCAGGAGGTGGCCGAGCTGTGGGCGCCCGGCACCGGTCGCCAGGATTCCTCGTCGCCGACGCGGGCCTGGACGGCCGCCGTCGCCAAGGGCAACGAGCTGGCCTTCGCGATTCTCGGCGACTCCGGGCCGCTGGTCACGGGCGCGGTGGTGCAGCTGCTCGGGCAGGTGGCGCCGGTGCTGGGGGGCTTCGGACCGCGGGTGGAGCTCGCGCCGGGCGACTCCACCGTGTGGACCCGCGCGATCGGCGTGGCGCCGGACCTGGCGACGCTGACCGACACCCTTCGGCCCGAGGGCCGCGTGGTGCAGGGCACGGTGGCGTCGGACGACGGCGCCCCGGTGTCGGGAGCGCGCGTGCACGTGCTCGTCGACGGCGCGGTCGACACGATGGCGGTGACCGGCGACGACGGACGCTGGTCGGCGCGCGTGCCGGACGGCGCCGTGACGTTCGTGGCGTCGGGCCGCGGGGCCGGCCAGGTGCTGGACCTCCCGGCCGGCGCCCCGTGGTACGGCCCCTACGGCGCCCGCGCCGCCGAGAGCCTGCGCGGCTACGCGACACCGCACGCCTCCCGTGCGCGCGAGGGGTGGGGGACCACGGCGGCCGTCGACTCCCCCGAGCTGCGGCTGGTACGGCCCGGCGTGGTGCGCGTCGAGGTGCAGGACGGACTGCCGGCGATGGCGCGCCTGTGCTTCGAGTCGCCCGATACGGCCGAGGCCGACCTCCGGCTCGTGCCCGAACGTCCGCAGGGGTGCGCGGCCGTGGCGGTGGCCCGGGACGGCGCGGTGGATGTGCCCGTCGAGCCCGGCACCTACCGTGTGCTCGTGTACCGCGGCGTGCGGGACGAGACCTTCGAGACCACCGTGCGCGTCGAGTCCGGAGGGATGGTGCCGGTGGCGGCGTCGCTCGTGCGCGCGTGGGACGTGCCCGGCGTGTTCTCGGGGGATCCGCACTCCCACGCCGCACCGAGCAGCGACGGGAAGGTCAGCATGGAGGGGCGTCTGCTGGCGCATGCCGCCAACGGCGTCGACGTGCACTTCGGCACCGATCACGACCACGTCGTGGACTACAACCCGCTCCGCGAGGCGCTCGGGCTGCCCCTCGTGAGCATCGTGGCGGACGAGGTGAGCCCGCTGCTCCGCGGCCACTTCAACGCGTACCCCGCGCCGGTCCGCGCCGGCCCCAACGGAGGGGCGCCCCGCTGGTGGTGGGGTGTCCCCGACACCGCCGCGCTCTTCGCGTCCATCCGGGACATGATCGGCCCGACCGGGGTCCTGCAGGCCAATCATCCCGGAGGTCGCGGGGGCTACTTCGGGATCGCCGGCTACGACCCGGAGACCGGCGTCGTGGAGCGCCCCGACTTCTGGGGCGACGACTTCGACGCCGTCGAGGTGCTCAACGGGGACGACCACGAGTCCTTCTTCCCCTGGTGGCTCGACCTGCAGGCGCGGGGCGTGGCCGTCACGCCGGTCGGGGTGAGCGACACGCACGGCCTGCTCGAGTCGGGCGTGGGCCGGAATCTCACGTGGTACCTCGCCGATGCGGCCACGACGACGTTCACGCCGGAGTTGCTGCGGACGCTCATGGCGGAGGGGCGCACCGCGGTCGGGCGCGGGCCGTTCCTCGCGGCGACGGTGGACGGCGCGTGGGCGGCGGGATCGACCGTGGCGGCCGGCCGCACGCTGGAGGTGGTCGTGCACGCGCCGTCGTGGATGCCCGTGGAGCGCCTGCGCGTGTGGAAGGACGGGGTGGCCGTCCAGGTGCTGCCGTGCGCGGGGCAGGCGCCGACGCCGTGCCGCGCCTCGATCCCGCTCGAGGCCGACGCCGACTCGCTCTACGTCGTGACGGCCGAGGCCGACACGCCGATGTCCGCGCCGCACGAGGGCGTACGGGCCTGGGCGACCTCCGGCGCCGTGCGCGTGGTCGCCGGAGCGGGTGCGTGGACACCGCCGCGCGCCGCGCTCGTGGTCGAACAGGGATAACGAGGCTTCGGAGGCGTGATGGGACGCGTGCGGACGGCGATCCGGGCACTGGTGGGGCGGGCGCGGGACGCGTGGTCCGCGGCAGGCCTTCGTGGTCCTGGGGCGGGGCCTGAGGCCGGCCCCGCAACGCCCCGGCCCGCGGCGGCGCCCTCGACGGCCCCGGCGGCGCGCGCGAGCCTCGACGCGGGCGCGCAGGAAGTCCTGGAGCGCCTCGGCGCCGGGGAGCGCGTGGTGCTGCTCGACGTGCGGGACGCCGCGGAGCGTGAGGACGGCGTCATCCCCGGGGCGCGGTTCATCCCGCTCGGCGCGCTGGAGACCCGCCGCGCCGAGCTCGACGGCTGCGACGAGATCGTGTGCTATTGCACCTCGGGCGTGCGCTCCCGGGACGCCGCCCGGATCCTGCGCGCCCTGGGCCTGTTCAACGCCACGAGCCTCGCGGGTGGCATCGGTGCCTGGACCGCGGCGGGCGGGTCGCTGGTCGTGCCGTCCACCCAGGGCTGAGTCGTCGTGACCGACGTGGTGCTCGTGGGGCCGGGACGCATCGGGCTGGCCTTCGCGCGCGCATGGCCTGACGCACCGTGCTGCGGGCGGGGCGTCGCCGTGCCCGTGGCGCGCACCACGATCCTGTGCGTCGGGGAGGAGGATCTCCCCGCGGCGCTCGCGGCGGTGCCCCACCGCGCGCGGGACGGGGTGGTGCTGATCCAGAACGGACTCCTCGCGCCGTGGCTCGCGCGCGTCGGGGCCGCGCACGTCACGCGCGGCGTGCTGTACCTGGCGGCGTCGGCCCGCGACGGTGTGGCGGTGCCCGGCGGCACGAGCGTGTTCCGGGGGCCGCGCGCGGCGGAGGTCGCCGGGCGGCTCCAGGATGCGTTCGGGGGAGGCGTTGCGGAGGGGATCTCCCCTCCGCCCCCGGAGGAGATCGTGGCGAGGGCCGAGGACGATGCGCGTGCCTACGCGCGGGTGGAGGCCGAGAAGCTCGGCTGGACCTGCGCGTTCGGGATGCTGGGGGCGGTCGGCGACGGGACGGTGGGGGACACGCTGGCCGGTCAGGGCGCGCGTCTCGACCTGCTGCTGGCCGAGCTGGCCCCGGTGCTCGCCGAGGCCGTCGGCGTGCCGATCGACGCCGGCTCGCTGACGACGTCCGTCCGCGCCTACGCGGCGCGTGTCGCGGGGTGGCGCGCGCGGCCGAAGGCGCTCGCGTGGCGCAACGGGGCGCTCCTCGCCGTCGCGGAACGCGCGGGCCTGCCGGACACCCTGCACGCGTCGGTCGTGGCGGAGGCGGGCCTCGATGTCGCCGTGGTCCGCTCGGCGGCGCGGGCGCTGCTATACTCCCCGCCGTGAGCCACCTCCGCGACCGTCTGCTCCGCAAGGGCGACTACATCTACGGATCCTTCCTCAAGCCGGAGCGCGTGGACGGTTGGATCAACGCGGTGAACCCCGGCGACCGCACCGACCTGCTCGGGCGCTTCGCCTTCTCGGCGGCCTCGGTCGACGATGCGCTCGGGCACGCCGCGCTCGGCGCCGCGCGCTGGCGCCGCACGACGCTGGAGGAGCGCGCCGGCGCGGTCTCGGCCTTCCGTCGGGCGCTGCAGGAGCACGCCGAGGTGCTGGCGGCGCTGCTCACGCGGGAGAACGGCAAGCCGCTGTGGGACTCCCGCCAGGAGATCGCGGGCACCCTGTCGGCGCTGGACGTGCTCGTGGAGGAGTCGCCCGCGGCCCTCGCGTCGCGGCGGGTGCCGGACACCGGGGCGCGCTCGGAGCCCTGTCCGCGCGGTGTGGTCGGGGTCGTGAGCCCGTACGCGCTGCCCGTGCATCACGGGGCCACGATGGTCGCCGCGGCGCTGCTCGGCGGCAACGCGGTGGTGTACAAGCCGAGCAAGTTCAGTCCCGGCACCGGCCAGGCGCTCGCGGAGCTGTGGGACCGCTGCCGCCTGCCGCGGGGGACCTTCAACCTCGTGCAGGGCTCGGGAAGTGTCGTGGGGACGGCGCTGGTGCGCCATGCGGGCCTCGACGCGCTCGTGTTCGCGGGCAGCTACGACGGGGCGCTGGAGGTCCGTCGCGCCACGGTGGACCGCCCGGAGCTGCCGATGGTCCTGCAGGCGGGCGGCAAGGGACTGGCGATCGTGCTGCCCGGCGCGCCCATGGACAAGGCGGTGTACGAGGTGCTGACCGGCGCCTTCCTCACGGCGGGTCAGCGGCCCGACAACACCGCGCGCGTCCTCGTGCCGGACGCGATCTTCGACGCGTTCACCGAGCAGCTCGTGGCGCGCGCCCGCAGGCTCGTGGTGGGCTACGGCGCCCGGCCCGACGTCTTCATGGGACCCCTGATCTCGGAGACCTTCCGGAGCCGTCACCGCAGGTACTGCCGCGCCGTGGCGGCGAAGGGCCACGCGACCCTGCTCGAGGGCCAGGACCTCGCGGTCGACGGTCGCCGCGGCAACTACGCGAGTCCCGCGATCTACGCGGTGGATCCGGACTCCGAGGCCCCGTTCCTCAACGACGAGCCGCCCGGGCCGGTGCTGCTGTGCTACCGCGTGCGGGACGTCGATGCCGCCATCGCCGTGCATGAGCAGGCGCGCTTCCGTCGTGTGACCAGCGTGTTCGCGCGTCCCGACGACCCCGCGCTGCCGCGTCTCTCCGAGGAGCTGCACACCGGGGCGCTGCACCTCAACCGCGGGACGGTGCGCGGCGGGTTCCGCCTGCCGTCGGTCGGGCTGGGCCGCGCCGCGAACGGGGGGGCTGCGGGGATCGACCTCATCCGCACGCTCACCTCGGCCCGCAGCGTGCTCCCCGACCCGCGCCCCTTCGACCCGCGTCGCATCCATCCCGGTGTGCACTGGGGCGACGACGTCGAGGACACCGCCCCCGGTGAGGCGCCCGACCCCGGCATCGACTAGACTCTCCGCATCGGGAGGGCGCGATGCGGCTGGTGTCCATCGGCAACGTCCACATGGACCTCGGCGCGGGGCGTCGCGGCGTGGACATGGGCCCCTCGGCCATCCACCTCGCGGGGCTCAAGCCCGGCATCGAGGCGCTCGGCATCCGGGTCGTCGAGAACTACGCGGTGGCGGTGGAGAGCCAGGAGATGCGCGCGCACGGGGATCCGTCGGCGCGGTACCTCGCGGAGATCGCGGCGTGCTGCCGGCAGGTGGCCGATCGGGTGGAGAAGGCGCTGGACCACGGCTGGCTGCCCGTCGTGCTGGGCGGCGACCACTCCGTGGCCATCGGCACCATCTCCGGCATGGCGCGCCACTACCGCAAGGCCGGCAAGCGCATCGGGGTGATCTGGGCGGACGCCCACACGGACATGAACACGCCGACCATCTCCCCCTCGGGAAACATCCACGGCATGCCGCTTGCCGTGCTGCTCGGGCACGGTGCGCCGGAGCTGGTCGCCATCGCGGGGGAGGAACCGGCGCTGCGCCCCGAGAACGTCGTGGTCATCGGCGCGCGCGACATCGACACCGCCGAGCGCGACTTCGTGAAGCAGGTCGGCGTGCGCGTCTACACGATGAGCGAGCTGGACGAGCGCGGCACCGCCACCTGCGTGCGCGAGGCCATCGACCGCGTCACGACCACCACCGCCGGCGTGCACCTGAGCTTCGACCTCGACGGGGTGGACCCCGCCGTGGCGCCCGGCGTGGGCACGCCCGTGCCCGGGGGCCTCGATCTGCGCGAGAGCCACCTCATCTGCGAGAAGGTCGCGCAGACGGGGCGGCTGCTCGGCGTGGAGATGGTCGAGCTCAACCCGGTCATCGATTCGGAGAACCGCACCGGCCGCCTCGCGGTGTGGCTCATCCTCTCGGCGCTCGGCAAGACCATCCTGTGACGCCTGGGGCGGGGGGTTCCACCCCCCGCAACGCCCCCCGGTGTCTACCAGCGCCCGACGATGCCCACGCGGTCGGGCGACACGACGAACGCGGCGTCCAGGAACGTCATGCCCAGGCCGGTCGCGAAGGTCGGGATTCCGGCGACCAGCAGCGCGAGAGTCCCGTACGTAGCGGTATCGTACCGGTTCGCGAGCGAAAGGGCCTCCTCGCGCGTGAGCGAGCCGGGGTTGGCGTTCGCCGCCTCGGCCTCCTGCCACGCGGGCTCGATCACCAAGAAGTTGATCGCCGCGGCGCCGAGCAGCATCCCGCCGCCCACCGTGGTCAGGGCGGCCGGGAGGTACCGCGAACGGTGCGTCGTTGGCGCGGGCGTCGCGCCCGACCCGGTCGCCGTCGGTGCCGCAGCACGGGGCGGCGTGGGCTTGGCCTGCGTGGTCGCGCGCTGCGCAGGCGCCGCCGGGGTGGGGGGCGCCGCGCCAACCTCCGCCTTCGGTGCGGCGGCCGCCATGCCTGTCCCCACGATGTCCCACGCCCCGCGCCCCGGTTGCACGCGCCACAGGATGTCGCCGCTCACGACGTAGACGTCCTCCGACCCGCCGGCGGCACCGGCCAGGATCGCGGAGAGCGCCGGGCGGCGTTCTCCGTCGCCGGCCCATCCCAGCTCCTCGTCGGAGGCGAACTGCGGGAGTACCAGCGTGGAGGAGGCCTTCACGTCGACGGTGACCGTGGTCAGCGCCTGCGACCAGACCTGCACGTGGTGGGTGCCCGGAGCTACGGCCACCTTGCCGTCCACGACCTTCACGGGCCAGCCGTCGAACCGGAGCGTACCGTTGGGCGGCTCGGGGACCACCGCGATGGGAATTGGGGCGGTCGCCTTCATCTCGGCGACCACGGCGTCGAAGGTCTCTCGGGCAGCAGGCGGGTAGTTGGGATCCCAGGGCAGGATCGGTTGGAACAGCCGTGCCTGCCGAAATGCGGCACGGCTCCCCGAGATGTCGGCGGACGCATGTGCCACTACCCCGAGGAGGAACCAGGCGCGTGCCGCGAGCGCACGGTCCACTGGCTCCTTCAGGCACCCAAGCCCGCGGATGGCGGCGTCGAGAACGGCGCGCGCCGAGCCGTACTCCATGTACAGAAAGGAACCTTTCGCGACCTCGAGGGACGCCTCGATGGCTGCACGGTTTGGCGCTTCCACTGTGCAGCGTGTGAGCGTGCCACCACCCAGGAGTGCCGGAATGCCTTTGTCGGCGAGTTCCGGGATCGTCACGGCCCGAAGTTCGGTGATGGGCATTTTCGTTGCTGCCGCGACACGCGCGAGCAGGGCCGCGGGGTCATCGTCGGCATGGACGACCGGGGTCGCCCCGTAGGCGCGCGCGACGAGCGCAAGGATGGTGAGCACGGTTTCACTACGTGGTTAGCGATTCGATTCTTAACGCGCCTGCGACCGGCGGCGCCCTACGCCTCGTCGCCCTGCGTGGCCGCCATCGCCGTGCGGGCCAGCGCGATCGCCAGCGCCTGCGTGAAGGGCTTGAGCGCGCCGACGGGCGCGGTGTCCGTCGACGCCGCGAGGGCCTCGAGGCGCGCGGCGGCGGCCGGGCGTCCATGCCAGCGCCACGTGGCGGCGGCGCGTCGCGCGGCGTCCGCGAGCTTCGCGCGCAGCGGCGCGTCGAGCAGCCCCGCGGCCACGTCGTCCACGACGGTGTCGAGGCTCGGCGGGGCCTCCCCGTCGGCGGCGGCGCTGGCGTAGCGCTGCACCGCGCCTTCCAGCGCCTTCGGCTCGATGAGCGACACCGGCGCCAGCCAGCCGTCGGCCGAGGCGCCGTCGTCCGTCTCGCGCGCGGGCACGGTGGCCTGCGCGGCCGCGAGGTCCATCGACTTTGCGTCGGCGAGCACCGGCGTCGCCACGTGCTCCAGGAAATGCGTCCAGGCGTGGTCGCGCACGAGGGTGGGGTTCGCCATCGCCATCGCCAGGCCCGCCGCGAACGGGAGCTCCGCGAGATCGGAGCGCCGCTCGGCGGTCTTCCAGGTCTCCCGCAGCTGCCCGCGGGTCAGGTGCGCGTGGCGGGCCTCCCGCAGGTCGCCGGTCCCGCCGAGGATGACACCCAGCGCGCAGGTGCCCTCGCCGTCGGTGCACGTGAGCAGCAGCTCCACGTCGCCGTCCATGTCGGGCAACGACAGGAACGCACGGGAGGGCACGTCCACCGTCTCCCTGCCCAGGGAGAACACCACGGGACGGGCCTCCGGCACGGGCACCATCACGCCGCGGCTGCGCGCCTTGTGGAGCGCCAGTGCGGCCGCCTTGCGCAGGTCCTTCGGGGCGGCGACGGCCTGCAGGGCCGCGAGGTTTCCGATCAGGCCGGCGGCCTCGATGGCGGCGAGCGGGTCGGGGAGCGACGCGAGCGCGCCCGCGCCCTCGTGCGCCCAGGCCACGCTGGCGGGGTCGGCGGTGCGCTGGACGATGGCGGTCACGAGGTCCTTGTTCATGCGAGGCTCCAGGGGTGCGCGCGATCAGCGATCGTCGCGGGTGATGACGTCCGCGCCGCTGCCCACGGACGCGGGCAGGCTGTTGCGGGCCACGGGGGTGGTGAAGTCGCTGCCGCCGTAGGCGTCCAGGCCGGTGATCGCGCCGCCCTCGACTGAAAAGCGCAGCACGGTCTTCGGGCTGGTCGTCGACGTGCCGATGAGGCTGCGGGCACCGGACCCGAGGCAGCTCGTGCCGACGAGGCGCAGGCTCCCGCGCTTGCCGGGGTAGTAGGCGTGATGGTGGCCGCTCACGAAGAGCTGGACGCCGTGCGCGACGAGCAGGTCCTCGAGCTGGTCGTCGAACAGCGCCTGCGTCTCGCGGCCGATCGCGAACGGGTACAGCGGCACGTGGCCGTAGACGATCCGTACGGTCGCCGGGGTGTCCAGCACGTCGTCGAGCCACGCGCGCTGGCTGCTGGAGAGCGCCCCGACGGTGGTGTCGTCCAGCGACACGAACAGGGTGTCGCCCATCGTGAAGGCGTAGCGCAGCGGGTAGTGGGTGTCGTCGACCCAGGTCAGGTCGGGCTTCCGCGCCAGCCACTCGTCCTCGAAGATGGCGCGCTCGCTCTCGAAGCCGTCGTAGCCGGACGCGTCGTGGTTCCCGGGCGTGACGGCGAACGGGATCCCCGCGGCCGCCAGCCGATCGCTCACCGCGGCGTGGAAGCCGCGCCACATCGCGCGGTAGTCCAGACCCGCCTGCTGTCCGGCGACCATGTCCCCGGTCGAGAGCACCACGTCCGGGGGGTCGTCCACGATCGACTGCACCGCGTCCCGCACGGTGCTGCCATAGGTCGTGGAGCCGTAGCTGTCGTTGAGGTCGGACACGACCGCCACGCGGATCGAGACGGCCGTCGCGGTCTGGGTGCCGGTCTGCGTGCCCGTCCCGGTCTGCGTGCCGGACGAGGGGGCCGTCGCGGTGGCGGTGGACGTCCCGGTGGCGTCGTCGGTCGCAGCCGCGCCCGAGTCGGGTGCGGGCGAACGGTCTTCGTCCCATGCCTCGGGCGGCACGTTCCACCCGTCCTTCACGCAGGCGACGAGCAGCAGGAGCGCGATCACGCGCGCCGTGCCTCGCGGTCGAGCACCTGGTTCACCGTGATGGCCGCCATGTTCACGATGTCCGAGACGCTCGAACCGAGCGCCAGCACGTTCACGGGGCGCGCCAGGCCCACCAGGATCGGGCCCACCGCCGTCGCGCCACCGAGTTCGCGCAGGAGCTTGTAGGCGATGTTGCCCGCCGCGAGGCTCGGGAACACCAGCACGTTGGCGTCCCCCTGGATCGCGGAGAACGGGAAGTCGCCCGCCACCAGCTCGGGGTTCACGGCCGTGTCGGCCTGCATCTCCCCGTCGATGACCAGCCCCGGCCACGCCTGCCGCACGCGGCCGACCGCCTCGCGCACGCGGCGCACCTCCTCGTCGTCCTTCTGCTCGCCGAAGTCCGAGTAGGACAGCATCGCCACGCGGGGCGTGTAGCCGAAGCTCTGCGCCACGCGGGCGGTGTTCATCGCGATGTGGGCGAGCTGCTCGGCGCTCGGCTCGCGGTTCACGGTGCAGTCGCCGAAGAACAGGCGCCGCCCCTTGAACAGCATCACGTACACGCCGCTCACCACCGGGGCTCCCGGGGCGCGCCCGATGGCCTGCAGCGCGGGCTTCAGCGTGTCGGCGTAGCTCGAGGTGAGTCCCCCCACGAGTCCGTCGGCGTCGCCCTCCGCGACCATCATCGCGGCGTAGGTGATGTTCCGACGCAGGGCGGCACGGGCGGCAGTGGCGTTCATCCCCTTGCGCTGCCGCTTCGACCAGAGCGCCTGGACGTAGCGCTCGAAGCGCTCGTCCTCCTTGATTTCCACGATCTCCATGCCGCTCGTGTCGATCTTGAGCCGCTCGGCGCGGTTCTGCACGTCCCACGCGTCCCCGACGAGGATCGGCGCGCAGATGCCCTCGTCCACGAGGATCTGCGCGGCGCGCAGCACCTTCGCGTTCGCGCCCTCGGGCAGCACGATCCGGCGTCGTTGCAGCCGGGCGCGGTTCATGACCGGACGCAGGATCTCCTTGCTCCGCTCGAGCTTGCGCTCCAGGCGCTCGCGATACGCCGCGAGGTCCTCGATGGGCGTGCGCGCCACGCCGCTCTCCGCCGCCGCCTGGGCCACGGCGGGCGCCACCCACAGCAGCACCCGGGGGTCGAAGGGCTTGGGGATGATGTAGTCGGGACCGAAATGCAGGGCGGGAAGCCCATAGGCGGCGAGGACCTCGTCCGGGACGTCCTGCTTCGCCAGGTCGGCGATCGCGCGCACGGCGGCGACCTTCATCTCCTCGTTGATGGCGCGCGCACGGCAATCCAGGGCCCCGCGGAACAGGAACGGGAACCCGAGGACGTTGTTCACCTGGTTCGGAAAGTCCGAGCGGCCGGTGGCGACGATGGCGTCCGGCACCGCGGCGCGCGCTTCGGCGTAGGTGATCTCCGGGTCCGGGTTCGCCATGGCGAAGATGATGGGCCGCGGCCGCATCGTCTTCAGCATGTCCCCGTTGAGCACGCCGCCCACCGACAGGCCGATGAAGACGTCCGCGTCGCGCAGCACCTCGGCGAGCTTCGCGGGGGCGTGGCCCTTGCCGAACACCTCCTTCTCCGGGAAGTTCTGCTCCTTCCGGCCCACGTACACGAGGCCCTCGCTGTCGCACATCCAGATGTTCGCCAGCGGGATCCCGAGGCTGCGGAGCATGTTCGCGGTCGCGATGGCGGCCGCGCCGGCGCCGCAGAACACCACCTTCGTCGTGGCGAGGTCGCGTCCCGTGATCTCCAGCGCGTTCAGCAGGCCCGCGCTGGCGATGATGGCGGTACCGTGCTGATCGTCGTGGAAGACCGGGATGTCGAGCTGCGCCTGGAGGGTGCGCTCGATGTGGAAGCAGTCCGGGGACTTGATGTCCTCGAGGTTGATGCCCCCGAACGTGGGGGCGATCGCCTTCACGGCCGCGATCACCGCGTCGGGCTCGCGCGCGTCGAGCTCGATGTCCACGCCGTCGATGTCCGCGAACTTCTTGAAGAGGTTGGCCTTGCCCTCCATCACCGGCTTGCCGGCGAGGGGGCCGATGTTGCCCAGCCCGAGCACCGCGGTGCCGTTCGTCACGACCGCCACGAGATTGCCCTTGGACGTGTAGGTGTAGGCGTCCTCGGGGTTGCGGTGGATCGCGAGGCATGGCTCGGCCACGCCGGGGGTGTACGCGAGGGAGAGGTCCCGCTGGGTGAAGAGCGGCTTGGTCGGGACGATCTCGATCTTCCCGGGCCGTCCCTCGCGGTGGTAATCGAGCGCATCACGCTTGAGGCTCATCCGTACTCCGGGGTCGCCGCGTCCTAACCGGCTCACCTCGCGAGCGTGATCCTCACGTCGGCGGCGCCGGGCGCCACCACCCCGCTGCGTCCCTCGAGATCGTCGGGACCCTTGGTGGTGGGGTCGCCGTCACGGTCGATCCGCGCGGTCAGGACGAGCTTCGCGGGAGGATCCCCCCCGAGCATGGCGTGGGCCGGTCCGATGCGGAAGGACAACGGAAACGCCGTCGGTTGCAGGCGCTGGACCCAGGTGGGCGGCCCGGACGTGACGCCCTGGGGACGGGCGGACAGGAACAGCAGGTCCCCCGGTCGCAGCGCACCCGTCGGGGCGTCGATCGTGCCGACCACGTCGCGCGGGTCGGCGACGGCCTCGGCGGTGCTCGGGTGGGCCCCGTCGGGCGAGGCGGACGGTCCCGTCGCGGCCGCGCGGGCCGCAGCGGCCTCGGCGGCGCGTCGCGCCGGGGTGGCGGGATCCTTCGCGGCGGCGATGAGCGGCGCCAGCTGATCGCGCAGCGACGGGTCGGCGTCCGTCGCCGCCTGCCAGCGCGCGGCGGCTTCGGCATATTCGCCGAGCTGGTAGTGGATGGCACCACGCCAGCCCAGCGCCTCCGGCATGACGGGGGTCTGCGCGAGCACACGGTCGAGCACGCGCCCCGCGGTCGACGCGTCGCCCATGCCGAGCAGCACGATGGCCTGGTGGGTGCGCGCTTCCGGGTCGTCGTTGCGGACCTTCGCCACGTCCTCCGCGAGCTTGAAGGCGTCCATGGCCCGCTCGGCGGAGAGGTAGGCGTGGCCGAGGCGGTTCTTGGCGTCGAGATCGTCGGGGTGGGCGGCCACCTGCGCCTCCAGGGCCGCGAGGTCCGGCCCGCCGGGGGCCTGGCCGCCGGTCACCGACTGGCCTTCGGCGCGCGGGGTGGCGGCTTCCTGCACCCACCAGCCCAGCCCCGCGAGGAACCCGCACGTCGCGACGGTCCAGGCCATGCCCCGCCAGGGGTTCCCGGGGCGGGAGGCAGGCGGCGGGCCCTCGTCGGTCGGTACGGCGTCGCGGGCCGTTTCGAGGTCGCGCAGGGCGATCGCGGCGGCGCGCTCCAGCCGATCGAGCTCCGCACTCCAGGCGTCGGCGTCGGGCCATCCGGAACGTGCGGCGTGGTGCTCGCGCAGCATCGCGTACGCCGCTGCCTTGTCGGCCGCGCGGTCGGTGCGCGCGGTGCGTTGCGGGGAGGGGAGTCCGGTGCCGCCGCGCGTGCGCCACGCGAGCACGCCTCCGGCCGCAGCGGCCACGCCGAGCACGGTCAACGCGGGCATCCAGGCGGTGTCAGGCATCGTCCCCCCGGGGTCGTGTCTCCGCGCGCACGCGCGCCAGCCACAGCGCGAGGGGGTCCTCGTCCTCGGCGGGCGGTGCCGGGGCGCGGGTCGTCCGCGTGGCGCCGCCGATCCACCCGAGGCCCAGCACCACGAGCACGAGGGGCCCCGCCCACACCAGCCAGTTCAGCCCCTCGGCGCGCGGCTCCAGCCGCACGAAGTCTCCGTAGCTCGCCTCGAACCACCGCAGGACCTGCTCGGTGTCGTAGCCCTGCGCCACGAGGCGTTCGGCCTGGTCGCGCATGGCGCGCGCCGTCTCGCTTGGGCTGTCGGCCACGCTCAGGCCCTGGCACACGACGCAGCGCAGCAGCTTTGCCGCCTCGAGCGTGTGCTGGCGCAGGTCCTCCCCGGAGCGTGCGCGCCCGCTCGGCGCCCCGAGGAGCGAAGCGACGTCGACCCCGGTGACGACGCCCGCCGGTGCCTCGGCCGCCGCGGGGGGAGGCGTTGCGGAGTGGGGCTGGCCCCCCTCCGCCCCAGGAGAGGCCGCAGCGAGGACGAGGGTGATGCCGGTGGTGCCGGGTACCACGTCGTCGAGCACGGCCTCGGGATCGGCAGGGTCGCGCGTGGCGGCGTCGCCGTCGGAGTCCAGCCGCGCGGTCAGCCGCAGCGCGGCGGGCGTGGCGCCGCCCACCATGGCGTTGCCGGGGCCGATGCGGAACGGGCGCGGGAACGGGCCGTCCGCGAGCCGCAGCACCCACGTGGGCGGTCCGCGGAGCTGCCCGGCGGGTCGCGCGGCGAGGAACACCACGCCGTCGGCGGGTGCGCCCGCCGGAGCCGCGATGGTGCCCGTCAGGTCGGCGGGATCATCGGCCGCGCCTGCGTCGACGACGAGGGCGAGGACGAGTGCCGCGATCACAAGGCACCGCCGGGGAGGGCGGAGAGCCGCGCGTCGAGGTCGGCGGCGGTGACCGGGCCGGTGAACTTGTGGGCGATGACGCCGTCCGGACCGATGATGAACGTCTCCGGCACGCCCGTCACGCCGTACGCGAGCGCCACCTGGCTGCCGACGTCGACGAGCGTGGTGCCGATGACGCCCATGCGCGTCAGCCATGCCCGGATGGCTTCGGGCCTGTCCTGGTACACCACGCCCACGAAGCGCGCGCGGTCGCGCCAGCGCCGTGCGGCGGCCTGCAGCTCCCCGTGCTCCTGCTGGCACGGAACGCACCAGGTCGCCCAGAAGTTCAGCACCACGGGCGTGCCGCGCAGGGAGGCGACCGACACGGCGGGCCCGCCCTCGAGCGGGGTGAGCGCGAAGGCGGGTGCGGGCTTCCCGACCAGGGGGGAGTCGATGGCGCGCGGGTCATGACCGAACCCGAGCGCGAGCACGACGAACAGCGGCACGGCCAGGGCCAGGCCGAGCAGGAGCACGCGCAGGTTCACGCGGCCTCCCCGTCGGCGCGCGCCGCCCCGCGCACGGGCCAGGCGGCGAGCACCGTGCCGAGCGCGGCGATGCCGGCCCCCACCCACAGCCACGGCACCAGCGGGTTCCGGAACAGGTGGAAGCCGGCGGTGGCGCCGTCCGGCGAGAGGTTCATCAGGCTGACGTAGAAGTCGTGGCTCGGCGTGGAGAGCACGGCGGGACTGCCGATCGGGCTGCCCATGCGGGGGTAGACGACCAGCGCCGGCTCGAGGGCGTCCCGACCGTCGACCTTCACGTCCGCCACGCGGCGTGTCCGGTTCGGCTCCGCCACGTCGCGTGCGCCGACGTAGCACAGCTCGTGGCCGCCGAAGGCGACGCAGGCGCCGCGCGTAAGTTCCAGCTCGCGGTCGGTCCGGTAGGCGTGGCTGATGGCGATGGCGACGATCATGACGATGACGCCGGCGTGCACGACGTACGCGCCCGTGCGGCGCAGGAGGCGCCTCCCGCCCGAGATCGTCCCGCGCAGCTCCCGCAGGGTGACCCACCCGGCGATGCCGGCCGCCACGAGGGTGACCAGCGGCCACGCGGCGGTCACGCCGAGGCCTGCGCCGACGAGCGCCGCGCCGCCGCCCGCGGCCAGCGGAGCACGGAGGGTCTCCCACACGCGGGCTCCGCTCGGCCGACCCCACGGCAGCGCGGGTCCGATGCCCATGAGAAAGAGGATGGCGACCCCCATGGGGACGGCCATCTTGTTGAAGTACGGCTCGCCGACGGAGAGCTTGGTGCCGCGCACCGCCTCGACGACGAGCGGGAACACCGTTCCCAGCAGCACCGTGAACGTGAGCGCGACGAAGAGAAGGTTGTTGAGCAGAAACGCGGATTCCCGGCTCACCGGCGCCGGCGGGTCGCCCTCGCCCTCGAGGCGGTCGACCCGCGCGGCCAGCAGGAGCAGGCTCATGACCGTGCACAGGGCGAGGAAGACGAGGATCGTGGGGCCGATGTCGCTCTGGCTGAAGCTGTGGACCGAGTTGAACACGCCCGAGCGCGTCATGAACGTGCCGAGGACGGTGAGCAGGTAGCTGGCCAGCACGAGTGTCAGCGTCCACGCCTTCATCGCGCCGCGGCGCTGCGGCAGCATGGCGGCGTGCAGCGCCGTCGTCGCGGTGAGCCAGGGCAGCAGGCTGGCGTTCTCCACGGGGTCCCACGCCCAGTAGCCACCCCACCCGAGCACCTCGTAGGCCCACCAGCCGCCGAGCACGATCCCGGCGGTCAGGAAGCCCCAGGGGACGAGCAGCGCGCGACGCATCGGCTGGAGCTGCGCCGCGCCCAGTCGCCCCGCGACGAGGGCGCCGACCGCATGCCCGAACGGAATGGCCATGCCGACGTAGCCCAGGTACAGCATCGGAGGGTGGATGATCATGAGCGGGTGGTTCTGCAGGAGCGGGTTCGGTCCCGGTCCGTCCGGCGGAACGGGCGACGGCACCGGCAGGAACGGGTGCGCCGGCCCCGCCAGCAGCAGGCAGAAGAACGTGGCGGTCGCGAGCCACGTCGCGGTGGCCCAGGTCATGACGTCCGGGTCGCGCTCGCCGTTGGCGTAGGTCGCCACGGCCACGTACACGCCGAGGATGGCGCCCCAGAACAGGATCGAGCCCTCCAACGAGCTCCAGAGACTCACGATCGTGATGTGCAACGGCGTGGAGAGGCTGCCGACCTGCGCGACGTAGCGCACGCCGAAGTCGTGGCGGACGAGGGCGACCTCCATGACCCACGTGGCGGCAAGGATGCAGGCGGCGAACCCGTACGCGCCGCGCCGCGCCCAGCGCCAGGCTTCCGCCGACCGGGTGCGTCCCGCAGCGAGCGCGCAGATGGTGCCGGCCATGGCGCAGCCCATCGCCGCGAGGACGAGGGCGCTGCCGAGCTGTGCGAGCATCAGCCCTCCACGACGGTCGTGGCGGAGGGCTTCTCGCCCGCCGCGGGGGCGCGGTACTCGTTGTCGTGCTTGATCATCATGCGGCTGCATCGGAAGGTGCCGTCCGCCTGCAGGCGTCCCTCCACGACGACTCCGATGCCCTCGCGGAACATCTGGGGGGGCGTGCCGGTCGAACGGACCAGCACCGCGTCGGTACCGTCGCTGACGCGGAAGCGCAGCTCGGCACCTTCCCGCGCGATGCTGCCGGCCTCGATCAGTCCACCGAGGCGCACGGTGGCGCCCTCCGCCTTGCGTCCCTGCGCCTTCATCTCGCTCGGGGACCAGTAGTAGACCAGGTTCTCCCCGAGATCCGCGGTGGCGATGTACGCCAGGGCTCCGGCCGCCGCGAGCAGCAGCCCGGCGGTGGCGGCGCGGCGGTTCACGCCTCCTCCCGCGGCGCCCGGGCGGGCGGCGTGTCGCGCGCGAGCCGCAGGACGCGCACCGTGTAGAGCGAGAGGACGACCGCGGTGGCGGTGTAGGCGGCGATCACGAACGGCCAGGCACCGGTGGCGATCACGCCGTCGTAGGCGGGATTCATGGCTCCTCCTCCATCTCCAGGGCGTGGCGCGACTCCGCTGCGCGCATCCGCATCCACGCGAACCAGCAGGCCAGGAACAGCATGCCGAAGGCGTTGATGCGAAGGGGCGCGACCATCGTCGCGTCCACGGTCTGCGGCGAGGACTGCAGCTGGTGCAGGCTGTTCCACCAGCGCACGGAGAAGTAGACGATCGGGATGTTCACGTAGGCGATCACCGTGGCCACCGCGCTCAGATCCGCGCGGCGCCGGGGGTCGTCCACGAAGCCGCGCAGCGCGAGGATGCCGGCGAACATGAGCACCATCACCGCCGAGCTGGTCAGGCGGGGATCCCAGCTCCACCACACGCCCCACGTCGGCCGCGCCCAGATGCTTCCCTGCACGAGCAGCAGCGCACCGAGCACGGTGCCGACCTCGACCGTCGCCTCGAGCGCGTGGTCGGACCGCCAGCGGGTGTTCCACAGCCACGCCACCGCGCACGCGAGGGCCGCCGTGAACGCGACCAGGGCGATCCACGCCGTGGGCACGTGCACGTACATGATGCGCTGCACGTTGCCCATGTACCGCTCGCTCGGTGCGCCGAGCAGCCCCCACGCGCTGCCGGTCAGCAGCAGCAACGCACCGAGGGCGCCCACCAGATGCATGCGGTGCCTCATCCGTCCTCCACCACGCGCGCGAAGAGCGCGCCGCACAGCGCGGCGTACACCGCATCGAAGGCCGCCAGCAGGCGCGTCCAGCCACCGAGCTGGTCCATGGGGTCGCCTGCGATCACCAGCCCCGTGGCGCTCACCGCCGCGAGCAGGGCAGGCACCACGAGCGGGAACAGCAGCAGCGGCAGCAGCACGTCGCGGCCGCGGGCGCGGGCGGCCAGTGCCGCGTACAGCGTGCCGGGCGCTGCGATCCCGAGGCATCCCAGCCCGAGGATTCCCACGAGCCGCGGAAATCCGAGCACCGGCACCACGTCGTAGAGCGCCACGACGAAGGGCAGCATCGCCACGCCGAGTCCGCAGAGGACGACCAGATTGGCCGCGAGCTTGCCGTAGTAGACGGCGCGGGCGTCCGTCGGAAGCAGCAGCACGCCGTCGAGCGCCTGGTTCTGCATCTCCGCGCGGAAGCTCTCGGCGAGGGAGAGGGTGCTGGTGAGCATGATCGCGAGCCACAGGTAGCCCGCTGCGTGCGCGCGCAGCAGGTCCGGATCCGGCCCCGCACCGAAGCTGAACAGCAGCAGCGTCGTGACGCCGAAGGCGAGGGTGGCCCCGAGGCGCGCGCGCCCGCGCCATTCCTGCAGCAGATCCCGGCGCAGGATGACGAGCGGGGCGGGGCGCCTCATGCGGTCCCGGCCTCCGCCGCGCCGACGTCGTGCGCGGGCATGCGCGCGGCGGGACCCTGCCACGCCACGCGGCCGTCGCGGAGCAGGACGGCGTCGTCGCAGGCCGGGGCCACGCGACCGAGCTGGTGCGTGGACACGATCACGGTGGTCCCGTCGGCGCGCCACTGCGCGAGCAGCGAATCCACGAGCGCGGCGCCCTGCGGGTCCATGCCCGCGTACGGCTCGTCGAGCAGCACGAGCGTCGGCGCCTTGGCGAGGAGCCGGGCGAACGCGAGGCGCTTGCGCATGCCCGCGGAGTAGGTCGCGACCGGGTCGTCCGCCCGCGCCGCCAGCCCGACGCGCGCGAGCACCGCGTCGAGGGGCGCGCGCGTCGCGCCGAGGTCGGCGGCGAGCTGGAGGTTCTCGCGACCACTGAGGGAGTCGTAGTGGTGGTCGGCGTGGCTGACCATGCCGATGTCCCTGCGGGGTGGGTCGTCGGCGGGCGCGCCCAGGAGCGCGAGCGTCCCGCGGGTCGGGCGCAGGGCGGTCGCCAGCACCCGCACGAGGGTCGTCTTGCCGGCGCCGTTGGGTCCGGCGATCATCACCATACGGCCGCGCGGGATGTCGAGGTCGACCCCGCGCAGCGCCCAGCGCGTACCGAGTCGCCGCGCGAGCCCGCGCGCGACGATGGCAGCGGCGGGTCCGGCAGCATCCATGGGGCGCAGACCCTAACCCGCCCACGGACGGCCCGCGTTAGGCCCGTGCAGGTCCATGTCCGAACCTCTCCTCCACATCGCGCTCGTGTGGCCCGAGATCCCGCAGAACACCGGGAACGTCGGTCGGCTGTGCCTCGGCATCGGTGCGCGGCTCCACCTCGTGCACCCGCTCGGCTTCCAGACCGACGAGAAGGCCGTGCGTCGGGCGGGCCTCGACTACTGGAAGCACGTGGACGTCGTGGAGCACGCCGACCTCGACGCCTTCGACGCCTGGCGCGGCGAACGCCGGACCTGGTACTTCAGCGCACACGGGCAGGGTCCCTACACCGTCGTCCCGTACGAGGAAGGCGACGTGCTCGTGTTCGGGCGCGAATCCGTGGGGCTGCCGGAGACGCTGCGCGCGCGCGGCACGTGGTCCATCCCGATGACCGGCCCCATCCGGAGCCTCAACCTCGCCAACGCCGTGTCGGTCGTGGCCTACGGCGCCCTCCAGCGGCTCCGCCCGGGCCTCTTCGCGTGAGGGTTCCGCCGCCTGGGGCGGAGGGGGACACCCCCTCCGCAACGCCTCCCCCGCCGGGTGCGTGGGCCGTGGTGCTCGCGGGCGGGCGCGGCACGCGGTTCTGGCCGCTGTCCCGGCGGGCACGACCCAAGCAGTGCCTCTCGCTCGATGGCGGCCCCACGCTGCTCGCCCGCGCCATCGCACGCAGCGGACTGCCGCCTGCGCGCGTGCTGGTGGTCACGAGCGCGGAGGTCGCGGACGCCGTGCGGGCCGAGGCCGGTGCGGCGCACGTGCTCGTCGAGCCGTCGGGCCGCGGCACCGCGCCGGCGATCGCGTGGGCGGCCCGCGAGGTCCGGGCGCGCGGCGGCGACCGCATGGTCGTCCTCCCCGCGGATCACGTGGTCAGCGACGAGACCGCGTTCCGGCGCGCCCTCGGGGCCGCCTGGACCGCGGCCGACGCGGGCGCGCTCGTGACGCTCGGCATCCGCCCGACGCGCGCGGAGACGGGGTTCGGCTGGATCGAGCCGGAGGGAGCGGCGGGCGGGTCGCTGCCCGTGCGTCGTTTCCTGGAGAAGCCGCCGCAGGAGGTCGCCGAGCGCCTGCTCGCGGGAGGCACGGCGCTCTGGAACGCGGGGATCTTCGTGTGGACGCTCGACGCGCTGGAGGCCGCGCTCGCCGCGTGGCTGCCGCGCACCGTCGCCGCGCTGGACGCGGTCGATGCCGGAAGCCCGCTCGCCGAGGCGTGGTGTGATCTCGACGCCATCAGCATCGATCACGGTGTCCTGGAGCGTGCGGCGCCCGGCGGGCGCGTGGCCGTGGTGCCGGTGGCCTGCGGGTGGAGCGACGTGGGCGCCTGGTCGGCCCTCGCCGAGGTGCTGCCCGTGGGCGAGGGCGGCGTCGTGCGCGCCGAGGCCGTCGTCGCGCTTCGGGCCGCGGACAACGTCGTGCACGCGCCCGGCCGCCTCGTCGCGCTGGCGGACGTCGAGGGTCTCGTCGTCGTCGACACGCCGGACGTGTTGTTGGTCACGACGCGCGCCTCCGCCCAGTCGGTGCGCGCCCTCGTCGAGGAAGTGGAGCGGCGCGGCTGGGTGCGCTACACCTGAGGGCTCCGGGAGGTCCCATGGCCGGCATCGTGGCATTGCTCGTGGCATGCGCCGAGGACCGCCTCGTGGTCGCGGAGCTGCATCCCGACGGGTGCGCCGACTTCGACGCGGAGCGCCCCTCCGCACCGGCCTTCCGGGCGTTCTGGCAGGACGGGGAGGTCGCGGTCGTCGAGCGGTCCCCCGTGGTGCGAAACGGCACCGCGCTGGATTTCGCGCCGGAGATCACGGTCGAGGACGACGCCGTCGAGGTCCGGGAGGCCTGGCAGGGCGACGAGGACGGCGTGGGCACCTGCTACGCGCCGCGCGTCACCATCCGGGGTGCCGCGGAGGGGGACCAGGTGCGATGGTACGCGCGGCCGGACGCCGCCGCGCCGCTCGTCACGGTGGTGATCCCGGCGCCGTGACGGCGCGGGCGCGACGTCGCGCGCACGGATACGCAGGAGGCGTCCGAGGGAGACCGCATGCCCGTGTCGTTCCGCTTGCTCGCCCTGCTGCTGCTCGTCGCGTGCCGCAAGGCGCCGCCGCAGGTGGACGCTGCGTCGCCCTCCTCCGCGCGGGAGTTCGTGGACGGCGAGCGGATCCGCGTGGAGGTGGACGTCGACGGCCGTGACGGACCCGAGGTGGTCAGCTTCTACGTCGAGAAGGACGGAAAGCGTCGCCTCGTCGAGAAGATCGCGGACTTCGAGGGGGACGGCATGCCCGAGCTCCGGTCGGTCTACGACGAGAACGGCAACCGGGTTCGCGAGGAGCTGAACACGGACTACGACAAGGACTTCGACTGGGTGGACGTGTTCACCAACGGTGCCCGCGCCAGCGCCGAGGTCGACACCGACGGCAATGGAAAGCGGGACATCCGGAAGACCTACAACCCCGACGGCACGGTCACCAAGGAATGGTTCGCGCCGAAGCGCGGTCAGGAGACCGAGGAGATCGTGAGCCAGCGACTCCTGCTCGCGTCGGACCGGCGCGTCATCTGTGACGAGCGGGACACGGACCTCGACGGAACGATGGACCTCCGCGCGTGCCCGGGTCGCGCGGCGGCGACGCAGTAGGCGGGATCCGCGTGGGTCCGCAGCCGCGCGCGGACGAACCCGCGGACGTGCTCGTCGTCGAGGACGAGCCGCTCATCCGGGAGGTGCTTCGCAGCGCGCTCGCCTCCGCTGCCGTGGAGGTCCGCACGGCGGAGACCTTCGCCACGGCGTGCCTCGCCATCGGCGAGCGTGTTCCCGACGTCCTCGTCGCGGACAAGAACCTGCCGGACGGCAACGGCCTCGAGCTGGCGCGGATCGTCAAGGCGCGGGATCCGCTCGTGGAGTGCATCGTCATCACCGGCTACCCCTCGCTGGAGACGGCCGTGGCGGCGATCGGGCACGAGGTCTTCGACTACCTGCCCAAGCCGTTCCGCGATCTCGGGGAGGTGCGCGCGCGGGTGCAGCAGGCGATCGCCAAGCGCGCCATGGCGCTTCAGAACCGACGCCTGCTCGCGGAGCTCCAGGCGAAGAACACGGCGCTGGAGGAGGCGCTCCGCGCCTCCGTCGCCCTCCAGGACGAGCTCGTGCGCGCCGAGCGTCTCGCCGGAATCGGGACCCTCGCCGCGGGCGTGGCGCACGAGGTGAACTCGCCGCTCCTCGGGGTCATCGGGCTCGCGGAGGCCCTGATCGACGAGCGGGACCCCGACGTGGTCCGGGAGCACGCACGGGACATCCTGGCCTATGGGGGGCGCATCCGCGACATCGTCCGCGGACTCACGGCGTATGCGCGTGACGACGACGAGGCCGTCGTCCTCGATGCGGCTGCCGAGACCCACGAGGCCGTGCGGCTCGTGCGTCGGGTGGTCCGCTGCGAGGGCGTGACGGTCCGGTGCGTGCTCGCGTCCGGCGCGCGGGTGCGTGCGCGACCCGGGGACATCCAGCAGGTCGCGTTGAACCTCGTGCGCAACGCGGTCGAGGCCGCCCAGGGCACGGGCGTCGCCGGAGAGGTCCGCGTGTTCCTCGAGCACGGCGCCGGTCAGGTGCGCCTGCGCGTGGAGGACGACGGTCCGGGGCTCGACGAGGCGGCGCGCCGGCAGGTGTTCGACCCGTTCTACACCACCAAGCCCGCCGGGAAGGGCACCGGCCTCGGTCTGCACGTGTGCTACCGCATCGCGCTGCGCATGGGCGGGGCGCTGTCGGTCGTGGACGGCACGGGACGCGGGGCGGCGTTCGAGCTGCGCGTGCCGTCCGCCGGGGTCGCGTGAGACTCGGGCTTCGTCTCGGGATGCTCGTGGCGGCCGCGTCGCTCGTGCCGCTCGCCGTGGCCACCGCGGCCGTGGCCGGGGTGGCGGAGCGGGCCGTGACGGAGGCCATCCTGCGGGCGGAGACCACCACCGCCCGCGCGTCCGCTGCCGCGGTGGCCGCGCGGCTGGACGACGTGGAGCGGCTCGTGCGCGTGCAGGCGGGGGGCTACCGTCTGGACACCGCGACCGACGAGGCGCGCGCGTCCTTCGTGCTGGCCACGTGGCGCCTGCTTCCCGCCGGATCCACGGTCGCGCTGCTCGACGCATCGGGCGAGGAGGCGGTCCCGCCCGTGGGCGCGGCGGGCGCCGACGACCCGGCGCGGCTCGCGGCCTTCCGGCGCGCCCGACCCGGCAGCGCGCCCCCGGGCGAGCTCGTCCTCGGGTCCCCACACACGCCGCCGGGCTCGCCGTCGGCGGTCGTGGACCTCGCGGTGGGGAGTCCCCGCGACGACGGATTCGTGCTGGTGGCCGAGCTCCCCCTCGCGCCGCTGGCCGAGGATCTCGGGACCGCGGTCGGGGCCGAGCGCGAGATCGCCCTCGTCGATCGGGACGGGCGCGTGCTGGCACACGCCGGAACGCCGGGCCTGCTCGAGCCCGCGCGGCTCCGCGGCGCGCTGGGGAGCGCGCTCGCGGATTTCCGGTACGAATCCGCGTCCGGCGTGTCGGTGCTGGCCGCCAGCGCGGAGGTGCCGGACCGCCCGTGGGTGGTCGTCGTCGCGGAGCCTGCGGCGGCCGTGGGGGTCACGGCCTCGGCGATCCGCTCGCGCGCCGGCTACATCGGGGCGGTGGCCATGCTCTTCGCCATCGGCGCGGGCGTGCTGGTCGCCGGGACGATCACGCGGCCCGTGCGCAGCCTCGTTGCGGCGGCCCGTGGACTCGGCGGCGGTGACTTCGCACGCCGCGTGGCCCCGCACGGCACCGGGGAGCTGGACGAGCTTGGCGAGGCCTTCAACCGCATGGCGGAGGCCTTGGGCCGCGAGGCCTCGCTCGTGCAGGCCGGCCAGATCCGGGCCGTCGGAGAGCTGGGCGCGGGGCTGGCGCACGCGCTCAACAACCCGCTGGCCGGCGTGCTCGGCGCGCTGCAGCTCGTGCGCGGACGCGCGCCGACGCCCGATCCGCTCCTGGTCGCGGCCGAGACGGAAGCCCAGCGGTGCCGCGAGATCCTGGCCGACATGCTCCGCACGACCACCCCGCCCGCTCCGGGCCTTTCGCGCGCGGAGGACCTCGGCGCGCTCGTCGACGAGGCCGTGCGGCTCGCCACGGTGGCGCTGGCCGCGCGGCGCGTGCGGCTGGAATGGGTCCTCCCCACGACACCCGTCGCGGTGCGCGTGGACGGGCCAAGGGTCGTGCACGCCCTCGTGCAGCTGCTGGCCGCGGCCGGCGGCCTCGCGGGACCCGAGGGCGTGCTCCGCGTCGAGGTTTCGGCGGAGGCGGACGGCGGCGCGGTGCGCATCGGCATCCTGTCACCCGGGGTGTCGGAGGACCGCATGCGCGCCGGCGGTCTGGCGGCGTGGGGGGCCCGTGCCGCCCTCGCGGACGCCGGGGCGCTGTTCGTGCCGGGTGGTTCGCCCACGACGTGGGACGTCCGGTTCGAGGCGGGCGTGCCGTGACCCGCGATCGTGCCGGTGCGATCGGCCTCTTCGGCTTCCTCGGCGCCGCGTGGCTCGGCTACGCCGCGATCTTCGAGGGGTTCGGGCGCACGGAGCTCGTCGTGCGCGAGATCGGCGGGCTCGTGTCCTCGGAGTCGGAGGGGCGGACGGTGACGCTCGTGGCGCACCAGGAGGTGCCCCCCGGCGCCCGTGTCGAAGCCTCGGAGGGCGGACGCGCGGTGCTCGGCACGGAGGACGGGGCCGTGCGGCTGGTGCTCACCCCCTCCGCTGCGTTGCGCGTGGTGTCCGTCGCGCCGGACGCCGTGGCGCTGGAGTTGGAGCGGGGCCTCGTGCAGGCCACGGTGCACCCAGGCGGAACCTCGCTCGCGCTCGGCGCGGGCGCCACCCGTCTGCGCGTCCGCGACGCTGCGTTCGAGATGGCCCGCGACGGGGACGACGTGGGCGCCGTCGTGCGGCGCGGCACCGTCGGCGTCGAGGGGGTGCCCGGACTCACGGCGCTGACGGCGGGCGAGCGGTTCGTGCGCGCCGCGGACGACGTGGCGCGGGCGCCGCTGTCGGAGGATCTGCTCCTGGCGGTCGCGCCGCCCGAGGAGGCCCGCACGCGGTCGCCGGAGGTGGAGGTGCGGGGGCGGACCGCGCCCCGGGCGCGCGTCCGCGCCGGGCGTCGCGGGGCGAGCGGGGCGACGTCGTGGGTGGAGGGGCGCGCCGCGCCCGACGGCACGTTCGTCGTGCGCGTGCCGCTCGAGGAGGGTGCCAACCGCCTGGTGGTGGAGGCGCGCGACGTGCTCGGAAGCGTCGCGGTGGCGGAAGTCGCCGTCACGCGCGACACCCGGGCGCCGGTGGTGGCCGTGGAGGTGCGGTGAGCCTGGCGTGCGTCGGCCTCCTCTGGGCCGGGGTCGCCCACGCAGGCGCCACGGGCGTCGTGGCCCGCGCGCCGCAGGTGCCCGGCGGCAGCGCCGTGGTCGAGCTGGTGCGGTGGGATGACCGAGGCGCGCCGCTCGCGGCGCCCGCGCCCGTCCTGCGTGCCGAGGGGCTCGAGGTGGGACGCCCCGAGTCGGCGGGCGAGGGCCGGTGGCGCGTCCCCGTGCGCGTGTCCGGTCCGGAGCCGGGAAGGCTGCACGGCACGCTGGGCGGCGAGCCGTTCGACCCCGTCGAGGTGGCGTTGCCGGTGCTGCGGGGGTGCCTCGGCGCGGGGCGCGGGGAGATCGCCGGGGGGGTGGCGCGCTTCGTCTTCCCGCGGCTCGCGGACGACACCGCGTGCCCGTTGCGCGCGGAGGACCTGCGCGTGCGCGCGAGCGAGGGGGCCGTCGGCGCGCCCGTGGTCGGTGCCGGCGAGGTGAGCGTGGAGATTCCGCTCGGCGTCGAGCGCAGCGCCCGTGTCGTGGCCGTCGGGATCACGGACCGCGCGCGACCGTCCGTGCCCCCGGCGCTCGGCGTGGCGGCGGTGCGCGGGCGGCCCTCGTTGGCGCTCCAGGCGGAACCGGGGAGCGTGGTCACGGTGCGCGTCGGACGCCGCACGTGGGGCCCGGTGCGGGCCGACGGGACGGGTGCGGTCGCGCTCACCCTCGACACCGCGCCGGGCGACACAGCCTACGAGGTGACGGTCACCGACGAGGTGGGCAACGTCCGCCGCACGGTGGGGCCGCTCCCCGCGTCCACGCGGCCCGTGGTGCTGGCGATGGAGGACCGGCTCTCCGGGGCCTGGGTCGCCGCGTGGGGTGCCACGGGCGCGCCCTGGATGGGTGTCCCTCCCGCGTGCGTCGGCGCCGGCGGGTTGCGGCCGGGCGTCGTGCGCGCCCCGGTGGGCGGGGTCTGGCGCGTGCAGGTCCCGGACGGTGCGGTGTCCGTGGGCCTGCCGGTGGCGCTGGAGTGCGTCGTGGAAGGCGGCGCGGCGTCGGTCCGGATTCCCGCGAGGCCGGCGCGCGCCCGACGACTCGAGCTCCGCGTGGTTCCCGAGGTCCTGTCCGCGGACTTCCCGCGCGCGCAGGTGGATGCGGCGGTGGTCGGGGAGGACGGGGAGCGTCTCGTGCCCGACGGCCTCGCCGTGGTGGCCGACCGTGGGACGGTGACCGCGGATCCGGACGCGTCCGCCGTGGGCGTCGGAGCGGCGTACGACGGGTCGGACGCGGCGGCGGCCGGGCTGGATTCCGTGCGCGCCCGATGGACGCCGCCGGCGCGGCCGGGGCCCGTGGCGGAGCTCGACCTCCACGCCGCGTCGCGCGGAGAGACCGTGGAGGTGCGGGTGCGCGCGCGGGGGGCCGACGGCAGCCCGCGGGCGGGCGTCGGGTTGACCGTGGATGCCGGCGGGGAGCGGCGTCGCGTGGAGACGGACGCCCGCGGCTGGGCCACGACGGAGCTGCCGGTGTCCCCGCGCCGAGGGGGAGGCGTTGCGGAGGGGGTCACCCCCTCCGCCCCCATCCTGGTGGAGGCAGCGCGCGCATCGGACGGAAGCCTCACGCGGAGGTGCCTGGTGCTTCCGCGCGAGAGCGTGGTGCTTCCCGATCCCGGGGCCCCCGACCTGACCGCGGCGCGTGTCCTGACCTTCCGCGCGGGACGGGTGCGCCAGGTGGTGCTCGACGTGTCCCCGCCGAGCCTGGCGCCGGGCGAGGAGGCGCGGGTGCGCGTCCAGATGCTCGACGTGGCGGGCCTTCCGGTGGTGGAGGAGGGCGTCCGTGTCGTGGCGGACGTCGGGCGGATGGGGCCGTTGGAGGTGCTGGCCGACGGCAGCCTCGAGGCGCGCTACGTGGCGCCCCCCGACGACACGCGGCCGCGCGTGCAGATCACGGCGGCGAGCGGGGAGGCCTCGGCGGCGGTGGGCGTGCCGGTGACGCCCCGGCCGGTGCGGGGCTCGCTGTCGATCGCGGCGGGATGGACCACGGACCTGGCGGAGGCGGGCATGCCGTTCGGCCAGCTCGCGGTGTCGGGACGCGCCAGCGAGTGGCCGGAGCCCGTGTGGGTCCGCGCGGGCGTCCGGGCGATGCGCCCGTCCTTCGCCACCGCGGACCCGCAGACCGGACAGGCGGTGTCGGTCACCGCGACGGTCCTGCCCGTCGATGTCGGTGTGGAGCTGATCCGGCGCGCCGGTCGGCGCAGCCTGGCCACCGGGGTGTCCGCGGTCGTGGCGCCGTACCGGCTGACCGTGGACTACGGGGGTCGCCGGGGACTGGATGGCGTGGGGGTGTCGCGCGTGGGCGGGACGGCCCGGGCATCCGCGCGGGTGCGCTTCGGCATGGCCGAGTGGACGCTCGAGGGGGGCTACACCTTCCTGGACCCCGGCGGGAGCGCCGTGGTGTTCGAGCGCGGGGTGGGCGGGGCGTCGCTCGCCGCGGGTTACCGGTTGCTGTGGTGACCGGGTTCGCCCTGCTGGTGCCGATCCTCGCGGCGTGCGCGCCGGAGCCGGAGCGCGTGGCGGTCCGGGGGGTGGCTCCCGACGTCGGATGGTACGGAGAGGAGACTCCCGTGCGCATCGACGGGGACGGGTTCCTTCCCGTCGTGCGCGTGGGCGACGGCGTGCGCCTCGACTCCGCGTTCGGCGCCTGGCTGGTGCGGGACGGCGTGGACGACGTGCCGTTGACGGGCGTGTCGCACGAGTCCTACGACGTGCTCGTCGCCCGCGTGCCGGCCGGGTTGGCGCTCGGTCCGTGGGGGGTGCGCGTGACGACGCCGGGCGGGGGGGTCGCCACGCTGGAGGACGCGTTCCGGGTGACGGACACCCGCGCCGACCACCTCGCCCTCGTGTCCGAGACGGCGGCGTACACCGTCGGGGAGCCGGGCCGCCTGGTGATCCGGGTGCTGGATCCGAACGGCGTGCGGGTGCCGAGCCCCTTGGAGATCGCGGTGCGCGCCGCGTCCGCCACCGGTGCCTCCGGCGTGCGGTTCCTCCCCGGCGGCCTCGACGGCGTGACCGCGCTCCCCGGTGGGGTCGGCGTCCAGGGCCGGCTCGACGCCGACGGCGAGGGCGTCCTGCTGGTCGCGTCCGACGTCCCCGACGACGTGACCTTCGCGGTCGAGGCGGTCGACGCCGCCGCGGGTGTCACCGGGGACTCCGCGCTGCTGTCGTGGCAGGCCGGCGGGGTCGCGCGCATCGACGTCGAGCTGCCCTTCGCCGGCTTCGAGGCGGTGGCCGGCACGTCCTTTCCCGCGGACCTCGTGCTGCGCGACGCCTCCGGCAACGTGCTGGAGGACGAGGTCGTCGACGTGCTGCTCTACGAGCGGTGCGGCGACCTTCGGGAGGCGGTGGAGGTGCGCGGCCGCACGCGGGTCGAGGTGAGCCTCACGGCCGCGTGCTCCGCCAACGCGCTCGGCGTCTTCGCGCAGGGCGGGGAATGGAGCAGCGCGGTGTTCCCCGTGCGCGCGGGCGAGGCGGCCGGGTACCGGCTGGATGCCATCGCGTCCTCGGTCACCGCGGGGACGCCCGAGTGGGCCGTGCGCGTGGCGGCGGTCGACCCCTGGGGCAACGTCGCGCGCGACGTCGTCGCCGCCCTCTCCTTCCGCGACGACCTCGGCGGCCTCGACACGTCGCGTGGCATCGGCCGCGTCGTGTGCCCGGGGTTCCCGGCGTCGGGCGACGCGCAGCAGCGGTGCGTGGGAACCCTCGTGCGCGCCGGGTCCGCGCGCGTGACCGTGACCGACGGGCAGGGCCGGGACGGCGTGGCGGAGCCCGTCGAGGTGCTCCCCGGGCCGCTCGTCCGGCTCGAGGTGGAGCCTTCGGCGACCTCGGTGGAGGCGGGTTCCCCGTTCACGGTGCGCGTGCGCGGCGCGGACGCCTGGGACAACACCTGGCCCGTGGATCCCGTGGCGCTGGTGTGGTCCGACGACACGGGCACCCTGGCCTGCGAGGCGGACGACAGCGACCCCGGCGGCGGGACCTGGATCTGCGTCGCGACGGCGGCGACGCCCGACGCGGCCCCGGCCGTGCGCATGGGCACCGTGGAATCCGTGGCCTTTCCGCTCGCGGTGCGTGCGGGTCCGATGGTGGCGGTGGAGGTCGAACCGGTCGCGACCCGCGTGCAGGCCGGCGCGCGGCTGCCGACACGCTTCACCGCGTGGGACGCGTGGGGCAACCGTGCCACCTTCGAGGGGCCGCGCGTGCTGGCCCTCTCGGTGGTTGGGGCGGAGGGGGACACCCCCTCCGCAACGCCTCCCCCCGTGCCGTTGACCCCCGCGGCGGTGGAATTGGCCATGGACGGCGAGGGCACGGCGGACCTGGTCCTGGTCCGCGCGGGACGCTTCGTGGTGGCGGTGGAGGCGGGCCTGGGCGCCACGCCGCCGCTGGAGGTCGTGCCCGGTGCGCTGGCGTCGTTGGACGTTCGCCACGTGCCGTGGACCCTGCCGGGTCTTCCCACCGGCGTGGACGTGCTCGCGCACGACGTCTGGGGCAACGCGGTCCCCGGCGAGGCCCCGGCCGTTCGCGATCCCGGCGGCGGGTGTGCCTGCGCGGCGCCAGACGCGCTCGGGGAGGGGCGTTGGGCCGCGGCGTGCACCTGTGACGGCAGCGTGCCGCGGGTGTCGCTCGAGGTGCAGGCAGGCGCGGTGCTCGCCACGTCGCCGCTGCACGTGCTCCGGTTCGGGTGCGATGCCGCGCCGGACACGGTGTTGCGTCTCGACGGCGAGCCGGGACGCGTGGCGTGCACCGACCCTTCGCCGTCCCCGGTCGTGGCGCAGCTCTCCGACGGGGGCGCACCCGACGCCACGTCGGTCACGGTCGCCTGGGTTCGTGTCGCGGACGCGCCGTGGCAGGACTTCGATCCCGAGGGGCGCGCCGTGCTGGCGTGGCCGCCGGCCGGAGCGTGGCGTGTCGAGGCGGTCGCGGCCGATGCCGCCGGGTGCGCCACGCGTGTCACCGCGGGGCTCTGGCTCGGGCCGCCGGGGGCGCCGCTCGGGCCGGTCGACCTCGTGGCACCGTCCGACGCGCAGGCCGGCGACGTCGTGACGGTGGACCTCCTCGCCCACGACTGCGCGGGCGGGCCGGCGTCCGGTGCGCTCGGCGTGCGGGTGGACGCGGGGGTCGTGGACGCGCCCGTCACGGGACGTGGCCGGGTCGTCCCGCTGGATTCGGACGGCAGCGCCCGTGTGGACTGGAGCGTCGGCGGCGCCGGCCTCTCGGCGCTGGAGGCGGGGACCCCGGACGGGTGGTCGTGGGGGCGCGTGGCGGTGGACGTCTCGGGCGAGGGGATTCGTCCCCGCGTGGCGCGCGTGGCACCGGAGGGGCGGGTCGACACGACGGTGGATCGCATCGACGTGCGCTTCACGGCCCCGATGCAGGTCCCTGCGCCCGCGGGTGCCGTGGAACTCCTCGACCCGGACGGCGTGCCCGAAGCCATCGCGCTCACGTGGAGCACCGACGGCCGGGAGCTCACCGTGACACCGCTGCACCCGCTGGACCCGGCCCGCGGCCCATGGAGCCTGACGCTCGCCGCGTCGCTCACGGGGGCCAATGGGCGCGCGCTCGACGGCACCGGCGAGGGCGCCGCAGCGGCCCGCGTCGTGCGTTTCGGTGGCGACCTCCCGGCCGCGCCGCAGACCCCCGCATGCAGCGTGGGCGCCACGCGCATCACGCCCGACGGGGACGACGGCCCCGGGGACGAGGCGGACACGGTGTCGGTGGCCGTGACCTCCGACGTGGCGCCCGCCCGATGGACGTGGTGGGTCGCGGACGCGGGGGGTGCGTGGGTACGGACCGGCGCCACGGGCGGGAGCGCCACGCGGATCGCGTGGGATGGCCGCGACGACGCGGGTCGTGTCGTCACCGTCGGCAGCTATGTGCTCGCGGTGGAGGCGCGGGACGCGGAGGGCAGCGCGTCGCCGCCGTGTCGCGTGGGTGTGGTCGTCGCGCAGCATCTCGCGCCGCCGCGCCCGCCGACCGGCACCTGGGCGCGTTAGGCGGCGGCATGGGCGACTTTCCCGACGAACGGCACCTCGCGGAGCTCGGACCCCGTTTCGTGGAGGCCATGCGTCTCCGGGAACGTGGCCGCCTGGACGAGGCGACCGAGGCCCTCCAGGGCATTCTCCGCGCGGAGCCGCGCCTCGCGGAGCCGCGCATGGAACTTGCCCGTGTCTGGCTCGAGACGGGCCGGCTCGAGGACGCGGAGGCCGAGGCGCGGGAGGCGCTGCGGGTGCTGGAGGCGGGCGGCCAGTGGACGGACGAGCTTGCCGAGCACGTGGTGCTGGCGTTGGCGTGGGCCCTGCTCGGCGAGATCCTGCGCGAGCGCGCGTCCACCGACGAGGTCGTGTTCGGCCCGGAGGACGAGTTCCGGGAGCTGATCGAGCAGAGCCGCGCAGCCTTCTCGCGGGCGCACGCGCTCGACCCCACCGACACGCATGCGGGTCTCGGGGCGCGCGAGCCCGACGATGAGGACGCGCTTCCGCAGGAACGACGCGCCCGTCGGGAGATGACCGGCGACATCCTGGACGAGGACCCCGACGAGGTCTGAACCGCGCCGGGAACGGCCGTCAGGCGACGGGATGGTCGAATCGGGGAGCGTTTCGGGTCCGCGGTTCCGGGCGACCGGGTCCCGCGGGGTGGGCGGTCTCCGCGTCGGGTCCCCAGGAGGGGGGGCGCGCGGCACCCACGAACACGCCGCGACCCGAGAGCCAGGAGCGTCCGCGTGCGTGGATGCGCCGCGCCACGCCGCGTCCCACCCACGGGACGAGCAGGACCACGGCCACGCCATCACTCGCGGGTCCCGGCCATGCGAGCAGGGCCGCGGCAGCGAGCATGACCAGGCCGTGGCCCACGGTCGCGCCGGCGGGGCTGCCGGTCGCGGCGGCGTCCCGCAGCGCGCCGAACACGCGGGACGCGGCCCGGCTCGCGACCACCACGCCGAGGAACCCCGCGAACACGAGGTATGCCACGACGTCCCCGAACCCGACGTAGGGCTGCGCGACCCAGCGCAGGAGCACCCACCCGTCGAGGACCGCCAGGACGAGCAACGCGATGGCGATCACGGGGCCTCCCGGGCCTTGACCGCCTGCCACCATGCCTCCAGCCGGGCGGCACCGGCCTCTTCGAGCGGGACCGCCGCCGCCTGCGCCTCCGCCTCGACCCCGCGGAATCGACGCTCGAAGCGCGCGTTCGCCTCGCGCAGCGCGTCCTCTCCGGGGATTCCGAGCCATCGGCCCAGGTTGGCGCAGGCCAGCAGCAGGTCTCCGTACTCGTGGCGGATCGCGTCGTCGTCGCCGCTCGCCAGCGCCGCGCGCAGCTCGTCGCGCTCCTCGTCGATCTTCGCGAGCACGCCGTCCCGGTCCGGCCAGTCGAAACCGAACCGGGCCACCTTCTCGCCGACCCGGTGCGCGCGGAGCAGCGCCGGCAGCGTGGCGGGCACCCCGTCGACCCGCGAACCTCCGCGACGGGCAGCCTTCCGGGCCTCCCAGGCGGCGACGCTGCCCTCCGCGTCGGACGCGGGCGCACCGTCCTCGCGGGCGTACACGTGCGGATGGCGCTCCACCATCTTCTCGACCACCCCGTCCGTCACGGCATCGAGGTCGAAGGCGCCGGCCTCCTCGGCCAGTCGTGCGAGGAAGGCGACCTGGAACAGCAGATCTCCCAGCTCCTCCCGCAGCGCGCCGAGATCGCCGGAGTCGAGTGCGCCCAGCACCTCGTGACACTCCTCCAGCAGGTACGGCCGCATGCTGCGGAGGTCCTGGGCCCGGTCCCACGGGCAGTCGGCGCGCAGGCGGGTGACCAGGGCACGGAGGCGGGCAGCGGACGACATCGTTCCTTCGTCTTATGCACGGAGCACGCGGAGGGAAGGCGGGGTGAGCGCGGATCCCGAGAGCTTCGGCAGCTACCAGTTGCTCGAGAAGATCGCCACCGGCGGCATGGCGGACGTGTTCCGCGCGCGCGCCCACGGGGCGATGGGCTTCGAGAAGATCGTCGTCATCAAGCGCATCCTCGACACCCTCGCGCGGGACGAGGAGTTCAAGGAGCTCTTCAAGGCCGAGGCCCGCATCGCGGCCATGCTCTCGCACGTGAACATCGTCCAGGTGTTCGAGCTGGGCCAGCAGAACGCGAGCCTCTACATCGCCATGGAGTACGTGCACGGCATCGACCTCTCGCGGTTGGTGACCCGCGCGCGCGCGCTCGGGGACTTTCCCATCCCGGTGGCGCTGTTCATCTGTGGAGAGGTGCTCAAGGCTCTCGCGTTCGCGCACGCCAGCGTCGGGCCCGACGGGCGCCCGCTGCGCGTCGTGCACTGCGACATCTCCCCGCAGAACGTGCTGCTCAGCTTTGCCGGCGAGGTGAAGATCACCGACTTCGGCATCAGCCGGGCCGCCATCCAGCAGGGCAACCAGGATGTCATCCGGGGCAAGTACGCCTACATGAGCCCCGAGCAGGTGGAAGGCCGGTCGCTCGACGGACGCAGCGACCTGTTCTCGCTGGGCATCGTGCTCTACGAGCTGCTGACCGGCCGCCGGCTGTTCAAGGCGCGCAACCGTGACGAGACGCTGTCCCGCGTGCGGCGGGCGGAGGTGCCGAGCGCGCGTTCCTGGCGCGCCGACATCAGCGAGGACCTCGAGGCCTTCCTGATGCGCAGCCTGCGGCGCGAGCGCGAGGACCGGTTCGCCGACGCCGGGGCGATGCTGGAGGCGCTTCAGCGGATCCAGCTCCTCGAGGGGCATCGCTGCACGAACAGTGACATGGCGGCCACCATCAAGGAGGTCCTGGACACCAGCCAGTCCCTGCAGGCGGACCCCGAGGCGCGCACCGCCCGTCCCCGCCCCGGCGCGCCCGTCCCCGTGGTGGTGCTGGTGGCCGAGGCGGCGGCCCCGCCGCGCTCCTCGGGCTCTCCCACGTCGTCGCTGACCGCGCTCGTGCAGGAATGGCAGGCGATCGTGGGAGACTCCCGCGGGCAGGTATGGGAGCGCGGGGAGGGGACGGTGCTCGTGGCCTGGCCGGCCGAGCGGGACCTTCGGGACGTCGTGGCGCGGGCCGTCCGTGCGGCGCTCGCGTTGCAGCGTGTCACCACCCAGACCGGGTACCGCCTCGCCGCGGGGATCGCGCCGGGCATGGTGCGGCTGAACGCGGACTCCCAACGGCCCCCCGAGGGCTGGGAGCTTGCGGGACCGTTCTACCTCGCGCGCTGGATGATGAACCTGTCGGCGCACCGCGGCCGCATCCTGCTGACGGAGGTGGGTGCGCGGCACGTGCACGAGCCGGTGACGATGCTCGGGCGGATCCCGATCCAGGGGAGCCGCTTCATCAACCTCTACGAGGTCGGCTGACCACGCAGCCAACCGGTTTGCGTCGCGTCGTGCGGCGTCGGGACTGCGGGCAAGACCGCCGGGGACGGAAGCCTGCGAACGGCGCGGCTCCCAGGCGGACGTCGGCCGCGCGGACAGGATGCGGCCCACGTTGCCGGCATGCGCGGTCTGGAATATGCTGGGATCGTGGTGGGGCCGTGTCGTTCACGGCCCGCCATCCCGGCAGGATGCCGGGGGTGCTCGGTGGGGCGAACCCCATCGGGCGTCGCATGCTTCCCATGCCACCTGCATGCATTCCAAGGAGTGGAACCACGATGACCGGTGAAGAGATCTTCGGTCTGCTGAACAAGATGGCCGCCCGCGGGGACACCCCGCGCAAGCGCGAGAAGCAGCTCCGCAAGCTCGCGGAGAAGCTGGGACTGTCGAGCGACGCGCTGCGTGCCAAGGCGCGTCGGCACGCGCGCAAGGTCGGCGCGACGTACCCGCTCATGCGCAAGCCCGCGAGCCAGAGCCGCGAGAAGGAGCGCGAGGATCGTCGCGTGTCCCGTCGGGCTTGGCGCGAGGAGCGGCTCCAGCGCGGTGCCGAGGCGCTGGCGGGCGGCGCGGACTGGTCGGCGATCGCGGAGATGTTCGGCATCAAGACGCCCGAGGGCGCGGCACAGTGGTGGCGTCGCAACCACGACGGCGTGAAGGGCGGCCGGAAGACGCGTCGCCGTCGTCGCGCGCGGGCGACGGCCACGCAGGGCTGACGCGGTCCGCCCGGCCGGCGCGGATCAGGCGCGGAGCTGGCGCTGCAGGGCCGCGACGACCCTCGGCGCCAGGTCCTCCCAGCTGGTGTCGGCGTCCCGCGTGACCGTCACGAAATCGTGCACGGCGAACACCCCGGTGACGCCGGCCAGCTCCCACAGCGCGGCCGTGAGCGGATGGCGCGCGGCTTCCTCCGCGCTGTTGGCGACCAACGTGCCCCGCTCCACGATCCTCACCGACGCGGTGAACTTTCGGGCGGCCGGGTTCGGCGTGTCGCTGGGCCACACGTCGACCGGACGGGGCGGCGCCTCCTCGGGCAGCTCCGTCCCCCGATGTGTGTCGGGCGCGGAGGTCTCGTCCTCGTGTCCGTGCCCATGATCATGGCCGTGACTGTGGCCGTGGTCGTGGCCGTGGTCGTGCCGGTGCCCATCGTCCTCGGATCGACGCGGGGCCGGGCGGAGCGGCGGCTGCGCGGCCGGCCGGGCCGCGGTGCGCGGAGGCTGTGTCGGGCGGCCGAAACGGGAGCGAAGTCGGCCCAGGGCCGCGCGCAGCAGACGTCGGATCATCGTCATTCCTCCGGTCGGTTCCGCTAACGCAGGCGCGTGGGCGATGGTCCCGGCGGACTGGCGGCACCCGCGGAGATGATGCATCTTGGGGGCGGGAGACACCATGCGCGCCCTCCACCTCCTCCTCGCCTGCGGCACCGAGACCCCCGAGACCACCGAGCTTCCGACGTACTGGAAGGACGTGCGGCCCGTGCTGGACCAGTCGTGCGCGCGCTGCCACACCGACGGCGGACAGGCCACGTCCTTCGACTCGGCGGAGGCGGTCGTCGCGCTCGCCGGTGCCATCAAGGAATCGACCGCGTCGCGTCGCATGCCGCCGCCCGCCCCGGACCCGGCATGTGCCGACTACGTGGGCGCGGACGCCCTGTTCCTCTCGGACGCGTCCCGGGCCACGCTGGCCGCGTGGGCCGACGCGGGCGCACCGCTCGGCGATGCGGCCGACGCCCCCGCGCCCTGGACGCCCGTGACCCTCGCGCCGTTCGACGTCGTGATGCAGGGCGACGCGCCGTACCAGCCACGCTTCGCCGAGGACGGCAACGACTACCGTTGCTTCGAGCTGGAGGTCGGCAACGAGGCCCGGACGTGGGTGGAGGGCTTCGAGCCGCTCGTCGACAACGACGGGATCGTGCACCACATCGTGCTCTGGGCGTTGCCGGACGACGCGGTGACCCCCGTCTCCGACGACGGCATGCCCGGCTTTGCGTGCGACGGGTTCGGCGAGGGCGGCTGGGACTTCTTCGCGGGGTGGGCGCCGGGAGGGCAGCCCGTGCGGCTGCCGGCCGGGGTGGGCATGCCGATCCCCGCGCGCGCGCGTTTCGTGCTGCAGATGCACTACTTCGACGCCTGGCCCGGCGCCGACCAGGAGTGGGACCAGTCCGGCTACGCCATGCTGCTCGCCGACTCCGTACAGCGCGAGGCGTACGCCTACCCCCTGGGGGTCGAGGGTTTCCGCATCCGGCCGAACGACCCGGCGCACGAGGAGGCCATGGTGTTCCCCTGGCCCGATCGCTACGGCACGTTCACGATCCTCGGCACCTTCCCGCACATGCACCTGCGGGGCACCTCGTTCGACCTTCGGCTGCGCCACGCCGGCGCGCCCGACACGTGCATCGCCCACCTCGACGACTGGGACTTTCACAACCAGCAGAGCGTGCTGCTCCGGACGCCGGTGACGGTGGCGCCGGGCGACATCGTGGACCTCCGCTGCGTCTACGACAACGGCGGCAACGACGCGTGGGTCGAGTGGGGCGAGCGCACGGACCAGGAGATGTGCTACGCCTTCACGTACCTCTACGAGGGCGATCCGTTGCCGTAGCGGACTCTCCGGATCTGTTGTGGGGCGGGGGGACATCCCCCCGCAACGCCCCCCGTGGCCGGTGCGTCGAGCCGTGCCATGCCCATCGTGAGCAGCACCACGCATTCGGCGGGGACGTCCTCGGCCACGACGGCGCGCACCGCGTTGTAGTAGGCGGCGCGCAACTCCTCGATGCGTGCCCATTGCTCGAGCGACACGCCGACCACGTTGAACGCCAGGTCGCCGGGGGCGCCGGCTTCGAACCGTTGTGCCGCCACGCCTCCCCAGAACGACTTCAACCGTCGCGCGCTGGCCTCGTCCCTCCGGGTGTCGAGCGCGGTCACGCCCGTGGCGCGCCAGACGCCGCGGCCGCGCACGGCCTGCCCCGTGTGCGCGAGGCCCTGCAGGCACCGCCGGGTGGTCGCCAGGTCGAGGCCGAGCCGCGCCGCGATCGTCGCCGGGTCGCCCGGTGATCCGGGAAGCTCCAGCAGGCGCAGCACCGCTTGCGACCACGGTTCGTCGATGGCGAGCGTGCGCTGCGCCTCCCGGTGCGACCACGTGGTCGCCAGGGACGGCATCGTGGCAGGGTCCACGAACGCGGCGAGAAAGTCCGGGAGCCGCAGGGAGGTGGCGTCCACGAGGCGCAGGAAGTCGGGCAGCCGGGGCTCGCAGCTTCCCGACAGCCAACGCGAGACCGAGAAACGGTTGAGACCGGAGCGGGCCGCGATCGTCGTGACGGGGGTCCGTCCCCGCTCGGCCTCCAGAAACCGCGCCACCAGGGCGGGGCTGGTCGGCTCCAGCTCCGCGATCCACGCCGGCAGCGTCCGGTAGTAGCGCGTGAGTGCCGCGCGCACGTCCACCCCGGCGACCGACGCCGCCCGAAGCGCCTCGGACGCGCTCGGCCAGCGGCGTCCGGTTTCCCAGGTGCCCACGACGTTGCTCTGGTACCCGAGGCGTCGGCTGAACGCGAGTTGGGACCGGCGGCCGCGCAGGGCCCGCACTAGTTCGCTCGCAAGGTGCTCGATGTTCATAAATACAAATAGCTTCCTGGGCGGGAGGTCGTTTGTCACGGCGACGACACTGCGTGCACTTTTTGGAGGCTGTTCAACGCGCGTGCGCCGTGGCATGTTCCCGGAATGCGAAAGCTGCGATGGGTGTCGTGCGTCGTGATGGCCGTCTCTTTGACGGCGTGCGGGGGGCAATCCGGCGAGTTCGGCGGAAAATCGCCCTGCACCTGCGAGGATACGGCGGGAAATCTGTACACCGTGCCACCCGCCTCCGTGCCGCCGGCATGCGGGGCGCTCTCCGAGGCGGAGGCTGCGTGCGTGGAGGCGCGTGCGCGCGCCGCCTCGCCCGACCTCCACGCGCGCTGAGCATGCGTGCCGTGGGCGACGGGTCCGAACCCGGCGCGTGTCGTCCGATCCCGGTGCGGGTGCGACGGATCGGCACCTGCAGGTGCGGATCCGCCGAGCGGTTTCGCGTACGGTCGTCTGGCTCGCGCCGAACACGCGCGGCAGGTTGGGCGCGCGGAGGATCGCGATGCTGGTGCTCGGATGGATGCTTCTGGCCGGGGCTGCGTGGGCGGATCCACTAGGGGAGGCAGCGCGTCGAACGAGCGACGATGGCCTGTGGTGGTGGTACGAGCTCCCCGCCGATCGCATTCCCGCGGCGCCCGTCGTGGAAGGTGCGCTCACGTGGCGCTATG